>JAQVMT010000014.1:0-32040 GCA_028703495.1 Clostridia bacterium
AAGGCAACAAATCTGTTCTCCTTCGTTCCGCTACGCTCCACTTCGGAGAACAGATTCAACTCTCTAACTTAACAACAATTTCAGATTTAGGGTGTTTTCCGACTGAACATTTCTTGACAATTCCAGACATACGGAGAGTTTTCCAACATATATTCGCTTGTGTGTATATTTATTTGATTCAATTAGGGGGTTGCATTTTCATATGCAATCCCTTTCTTGATACATAAAATCTATCGGAAAAACTATTAATGCAACATAGAATAAGTATTTGACGATAATTATGAGCGGAGCATACAAGACTGCAATTATACTAATCTCGAAAAAAAAGCCGAATTTCGGTTGAAAAAACACAAATCAACACCTATTTTAAAGCTTATGTAACGATTGAACCGTAGAATAAAAAAACACAATATAAGAGATTGCTCGCATACTCATACTAAGCTAACCTGCTTCAATTACAAATGTTCCGTCGGTGCCTGTTAGAATTATTGTTACCTAAAATGCTCGCATAGGGTGGTGCTAAGGGCTACGCTTTTGTAAGCTCATTCTAAGTAATGCCTTACTAAAACATTTTGGCGAGTGGATTAGTATCAATTCAAAAATATTGCTTGCCGAATTCTCGATGCCGAAGCTAGTTTGAATTTACAACTCATTTTTCGATAATCAGAGTTATTCGGTCGCAAACAGTTATGATGGAAAAAGGGGGTGCCATCGTTTTACGGTGAATTAAGTCTATGTTAAGCAAGCCTCGAATTGTGTATCTCGGGGGGTGCAACAAATGAAAGAATACACGCAAATAAATGCTAAGACCATTGATTCATGGAATAAAAATGGCTGGACTTGGGGAGTGCCGATTACTCACGAGCAGTTTTTGCAAGCACAAAAGGGTGATTGGCGCGTTTTGCTTACGCCCGTTAAATTTGTTCCCGAAAATTGGTTTGGGCAGATAAGAGGAAAGAGTATTTTGGGCTTGGCTTGCGGAGGCGGACAGCAAATGCCGCTGTTTAGTGCGGCAGGCGCGAGTTGCACTGTGTTGGATTTAAGCGACAGTCAGCTCGAAAGCGAGAGAAGAGTAGCGGAGAGGGAAGGATACGGCATAGATATCGTCAAGGCGGATATGACCGAAAGGTTGCCTTTTGCCGACGGGTGCTTTGATTTAATTTTTCACCCGGTATCCAACTGTTACGTGGAAGAGGTCGAGCCTATTTGGAGGGAGTGTTTTCGCGTCTTGAAAAGTGGTGGAAGGCTGATGGCGGGTTTCGATATGCCATACATTTTCTCGCTTGGTGACGATAACGAGTTCGAGTACAGGTTGCCGTTCAATCCTCTTAAGGACAAAGGCTTGTTTGATATGCTCCATAAAAATAACGACGGCGTGCAATTTTCGCATACCTTGGAGGAGAATATCGGAGGACAGCTTAAGGCGGGCTTTAGGCTTGTTGACATATACCAGGATTGCGACGGGGAGTCGAAGCTTAATGAGTTGAATGTTCCGTCGTTTATTGCCACGCTTGCCGTGAAATAATCACGATGATAAATAATTTGCGATTAAAAAAGGTCGAAACGGCTACATTTATCGGGTTGTGTCGTAATTATTGAGTTATATGCGGGTAATTTTGGAATTGTGATAAAAAACGGAGCGTTCACAAAGAATTGCCTTGCAATCGGCGCGATGATGTGGTATAATAAATAGAGAAAGAGGGACTGTCGGACCGAATGAATTTTGCTGAGCAAATTCGGTTGGCGTATAAAGTCCGATAGAAAATAGCGGTGTTACGAATATGAAGAAATACATGAATAAAATAGCTATATTAGTAATTTTGATTTTGTGTGCGTGTGTGTTATGTGCCTGCACGGAGAATGCCGCAACGAGTATTGACATTAGCTGTTCCGAGGGTGGCACGGTCGAGCTTGCCCGTTATTATAATATAATGGGTAACAGTGTCATCGGGCTTACCGCGGTACCGACGGAGGGATATACTTTTGTATGTTGGTTTGTTAACGGAGAGTTTTTCGGTGACGAAATCGAGGTTTCTTTTGTATCCGAGAAGAAGGATTATGTGATATATGCCGTATTCAATAAAATTCTGGATTATGAGTTCCAATTGAAGGTAGGCTCTACCCCCGGGGGAAGCGTGAACAATGTCGGCGGAATGTACAAGGAAGGTACCGTTGTGGAATTAGTTGCAACGGCTACTAACGGTTACAGGTTTGTAGGCTGGTACACTTCGGGTACGCACTCTCTTTTGAGCGAGGAAACAAGCTATTCGTGTACTACCTTATTTTGTGAAACGCGAATTACCGCTGTATTCATCCAAGCCGATCTGTTTTATGTGGATATTTGCGCTACAGAGGGTGGCTTTGTCGACGAGCTTTTGGAGAACGGATTCAAAGAGGGAGCGACCATCAAAATTACTGCCTACGCGGAGAAGGGTTACAAGTTTATCGGGTGGTACATCGATGGAGTGCTTATCGATTATAATGTAAATTTGGAGTACACGGTTGTAAATCACGATGTAAGGATTGTTGCTAAGTTTGTACTCGATGATGGGGTCGTATATACCTTTGATGTGGATTGCACTGACGGAGGAACCGCAAACATTGCTCACGAGGAATATACTGTGGGGCAGAAGGTTGTTCTTGTTGCACAGCCTGCCGACGATTATGTCTTTATCGGTTGGTACGAAAACGGGCAGGAGCTTAGCGTGGAATACGAATTCACCTATGTTATGCAGGCTAGAAACACTGTAATAAACTGTGTATTCGGCGTTCCGGAGGAGTCGTATCGCATGGTTTCGGTCAGAATGATTACCGATTGGGAGGAGAGCGATCGCGGTGGCAAGGTTTCGTTTACAGACGAGAGCTTTGCGATAGGAGATAAAGTGGTCGTAGAAGCTCAAGCCTACGATGGATACTATTTCATTGGTTGGTACTTGGGCGGCATAAGGTTTATTCGATCGAGCCGTTACGAGTTCACGATGAATGACAAGGATATAGAGCTGTTTGCAGTATTTGTATCCGAGAACAGCGTTCACAAGTATAATTAACCGATATGAAAGTTTTTGCGATTAGCGATTTGCATCTGTCAACCGCGGCGGAGAAGCCGATGGATATTTTCGGGCCCGTTTGGGAAAATCATTTCGAAAAAATCCGCGACGATTGGCAATCCAAAGTCACAGAGGATGACATTGTTTTGATGCCGGGGGATTTTTCCTGGGCGATGACCTTGGAAGATGCGCGTCGGGATTTTGATATGTTTTCCGAGCTTAAGGGGCATAAGATTATTCTTAAGGGCAACCACGATTACTGGTGGAATACGCTCAAGCAGGTTAGAAATATGTTACCCCAAGGGTTTTATGCTTTGCAAAACGATGCGCTTAAATTCGGCAATACAATTATCTGCGGAACGCGTGGCTGGCAGATTACAGAGTCGGGTTCGGATGCGCACGACGTGAAGATATACAAAAGAGAGGTCGAACGTCTTAAGCTGTCTTTGAATGCAATGAAGGTATTGCGTAACGAGGGAGACAGGGTTATCGGGATTATGCATTATCCGCCGTTTAATGCTTGGCACGAGCAGTCGGAGTTTATCAAAATGTTCATTCAATACAATGTCGATACGGTGGTTTACGGGCATCTGCACGGTAAGGAGTCGAGGGCGGATAAGTATATAGATAAGTTCAATATGAGGTTTTATTTGGTGAGTACTGACATTTTATGCCACACTCTGCGGGAAATACCTTCAAAAGACGAGCGAAAGTGAGATTGCATTGCGGTTACGGACATTCTTGACAGGCTTCGGGGAATACCTTCAAAAGACGAGCGAAAGTGAGATTGCATTGCGGTTATGGACATTCTTGACTGGCTCGGGGAACACCGACGAAGGTATAAGAGGATTGTAAACAGATAGAGTCTTGCAGGAATGGCTGACATGCACGTTCTTCGATAGCCGCTTGAAGCGATATCGGGAGTACGTACTGTTTTCAAGTCTGCGTATTCTGCATTAGTAGGAGGGATTGATTAAATAGGTAAGGGAATGCAAAAGGATAAAAGCAAGGATAAGTCGGAATATAAAGCAAGATTGCCGCTTAAGCTGATCAATCCGTGGGGAGCGTTCATCGCGTGGAAGCCTAAGCTGCTTAAATGCGGAATAAAGGTTGATAAAGAGGGTTTCGAGAAGTTGAAGCCTCCTTTTGTGTTGCTTATTAATCACAGCTGTGTGGAGAATTACAAAATCGCCTCCACTCTGATGTTACCCAATGCTCTAACTTATCTGATACCCAATACCGATTACGCCCTAAACGGGGATGTCGCAAACGTTATGGGAATGATACCCAAAAAGTGTTGCTATCCCGATATGAAGGTTGTTCAAAATGTGTTCGAGCTTGTGGACAAGGGTGCGGTTTTCGCGCTATTTCCCGAGGAATTGCCCAGTGTGGACGGCAGGACGGGTTTTATTACGCCGGCGGTGGCAAAGCTTGTTAAGGAGCTAGGTTTGCCCGTGGCTTATATGAAAATCGACGGGGCGTATCTATTTAAGCCCTTCTATGCGGATACGCACAGAAAATGCACAATCAAGGTCAAGCTCGGCAATCTGTTTACTGCCGAGGAAGCGAAGGAGTTGCCCGTCACAAAGATTTACGCTTCGATCGTCGAAACGATGAGGTACGACGACTACCAATATCAGCGCGACAATAAAATCGTCGTGGAAACCCGAACACTGCTTAACGGTGCGGAAAATATTCTTTTCAGATGTCCGCTCTGCAAGGCGGAGTATTCCATTACCGCGCAGGGTAACAAGCTTTGCTGCGCAAACTGCAACAATATTTGGACAATGGGCAGACACGGTGTTATAATCTCCGAAAGCAAGGGAAGTATGCTTAATATCCCGATTTGGAACGAGTATCAGAAAAAAGTCCTTGAAGTTCAAATGAAGGAAGGGACGTACTCCGTAACGGGAACATGTTCGGTTTCCGTGCTTGACGGACATAGATTTGTTTCGGTGGGAACGGCGACCTTTAAGCACACCAGAACGGCATTGATGATTGCCGGTAACCTTAACGGTGCGAACAGCATCGTCTTCAGAAATTCTCAAATGCACGGAATCAGAGTCAGCCCCGAGGGTTGGATCGAGGTGTCGGAAGCAGATAAGACCTACCGCATTGCCTTCGAGATAAAGCAAACCGCCGCAAAAATCGCACTTGCTTCGGCGGTTATCAACGGACTCTACACCGAAGCGAGAATGAAACGCCAGCTTGAGAGCAATAAACGATTCGATTTTAGATATAACAGAAAGAAAAATCCTGATTTATAATCTCGCATTGAGCAGAGGGTTTGCAGTATTACGTCTGATAGATGAAGCAAGCGGTGCAAAAGCATAGGATTTTCATCAATGTTTAACTATATAAGTGTTAAAGTTTGTTTGCCGCTTGGAAATAAGCCGATTAATTTCTAAGGTTTGTTTGAAGCTTGGAATTGTTTCGACATGTACACTAGTCGGGCAGGGGAGAAAGCTTGAAAGGTATAGCGGCACATTTTCGGACTGCGTTGAATACTCGCGCTAAGTTACGTATGTTTTTGTACTCTCACTTCGGTGAAGGTGATACCGAAGGTCAGCCCGATGCGCGATATTTTTAAAGTAATTTTTGTGAATGGAGGACAATGTAATACAAAATGGCAAAAAACACTGTGAAAAATTTATGTAGCTTTTTGGAAAATTCGTACAGCTGCTACCAGGCTACTGCTAACGTGATCGAATTTCTTAAAGATGAGGGCTTTGTGGAGCTTAACGAGCGGGAGGACTGGAGCTTGCAATCGGGCAAGGGCTATTTTGTATGCAAGGACGGCTCCGCGCTTATTGCGTTTAAAATCGGCGGAGAGCATTACGCATACAATATAATCGCCTCTCACAGTGATTCGCCTTGCTTAAAGCTGAAATATAATCCCGAAATAAAGTCCGAAAACGTAGAGAAGCTCAATATAGAGGTTTACGGCGGACTTTTACTGTATTCATTTTTGGACAGAAAGCTTGCAATTGCCGGTAGAAAAGTGATGTGCAATAAGGAAAGCGGCGAAATAAAAAGCGCGCTTTACAAATACAAGGGAAGCGTGGTCGTTCCGAGTCTTGCAATTCATATGAATAGAGATGCAAACAAGGGATTCACACTTAATCCTCAAACGAATATGCTTCCTCTGTTTGCAGATGGCGAGAAGAAATTTGCAGATGAGCTTAATAAATGCGAAAACGGCTTTGCTGTCAGCGATTACGATCTGTTTGTATGCTGTGACGATAAACCATTTGTTTCAGGTGATTGCTTTACCGCTCCCCGAATAGACAATCTGTCGAGTGTTTATTGCGGCGTGACGGCTTTGGCGGAGGCGCAGCCTAAGGCTATCGCTATGGCTGTGAGCTTCGACAATGAGGAGGTTGGCAGTCGCACTAAACAGGGCGCGGGCGGCAGATTTTTGCGCGACACCCTTCAAAGGATTAACGTCGCGTTGGGAAAGAGCGAAACGGATTTTCAGAAGGCTCTTGCAGACAGCTTTTTCGTGAGTGCGGACAACGCACACGCCGCGCACCCCAACTATCCGGATAAAAGCGACTTGACCAATAAGGTTTTGATGAACAAGGGCGTGGTAATCAAGCACCACGCAAACCAAAATTACACAACCGACGCCGTCAGCGCAGCCGTGATTAAATCAATTTACGACAAAGTCGGCGTAATGCATCAGGACTTCTTTATGCGGTCGGATTTGCCGTGCGGCGGCACGCTGGGTGCGATCGGCAGCTCGCAATTAAGTATTCGAAGCGTGGACATCGGACTTGCGCAGCTCGCCATGCATTCCTCGATGGAAACGGCGGGAATTCATGACGTGGACGAGATGATAAAAGGCGACAAAGCCTTTTTCGAGTGCGTCATAACCTCAAACGCTTTTGATTCGCTTACGGTGAAGTAGGCTAAAAATGGATGAAATATCGAGATTTGCGGAACTATTGGATAAATGTAACAACGTCGTATTCTTCGGCGGGGCGGGAGTAAGTACCGAGAGCGGAATTCCCGACTTTAGGAGCGTGGACGGGCTGTACAATATGAAGTACAAGTATCCGCCCGAAACCATACTTTCGCACACGTTTTTCATGCATAAAACCGATGAATTTTACGATTTTTACAGAAACAAAATGCTGTTTCTCGATGCCGAGCCGAACGCCTGTCATTACGTGCTGGCAAGGTTGGAAAAAGAGAGCAAGCTTAAAGCGGTCGTCACTCAAAATATCGACGGGTTGCACCAAAAGGCGGGTAGCTCCAACGTTTTTGAGTTGCACGGCAGTGTTTTGCGAAATCATTGTATGAAGTGCGGCAGGTTTTACGGAGTGGAAAAAATTGTAAACAGCAAGGGCGTTCCGCGGTGCGATGATTGCGACGGAATAGTCAAACCCGACGTTGTTCTTTACGAGGAAGCACTTGACAACGATTGTATCAAGGGCGCGGTAAATGCCATTTCAAAGGCGGAAATGCTGATTATCGGCGGAACGAGCCTGACCGTTTATCCCGCCTCGTCGCTCGTTTACTACTTCAAAGGTAAGCATTTGGTCTTGATTAACAAATCCGCCACCTCAAGCGACGCCAACGCCGACTTGGTTATAAGAGAAAGCATAGGTAAGGTGTTTGCATCGATTTACCATTAAGCTCTTGCATTGCAGTAAAACACGCGAAAACTTAAGACGAAACCAGCCATTGTATTTGCATTAATTTATCGTTAAACTCTTGCAAGGCTGCTTCACATACAAAAATGCACACGAAGCGATCCACTGTTATTTTGCATTGCAATTCGTATTTTGGCACTTATATACAATCAATGCTTGCATATATCGCATAAAGTTAAAGCTTTGCCTTGATTCTGCAAAGCTTTCTTATTCGATAGCTTGTAATATCTCCCTTTGCAGCTTTTTGGTTAGCTTAGAAAAAACAAGTCGATAGGAATTATCGCAAAGCTCCAAGATGAGTTTGGAAGGGACTTCTCCGTCTGTTCGCACCGAAATCCAGTTGTTTTTATCCATGTAGAAGCCCGGCAATATGTCGGGGTATTTGTCGCGCAAGAAGCCTGCCTCCGTCGGGTCGCACTTAAGCGAAAGCAACGTGAAGCCTGCATATTCTATGGCGTACTTTTCGCTCGGGCGGCAAATAGCGGCGAACATTTTTCCTCCGACCATAAATCGTTCCCATTCCCACTCTACCTTAAAATCCTCGGTTGCTCCCTTTTCGGATCTCAGATGCTTTCTAATGATATTGATGTCCATAATAACTCCTTTGATTCTCTTTTGGGCTTAATTTGCAGTTTACATATTAAAGCTTGTGCTTGCAGAGCTTTTTTCTGTGAAAAGTATTGTGCCGTTGACAATTTATAGCTTGTACAAAGAAACTTATTGATTTTCTTTTATGCTTTATTTGCCGTTTACAAGTCAAAGCTAGTATCAACAAGCTTTTCGATTTTCTTTTAGGGTTTATTGCTTATTATACAAAACATTGCCTCGCTTGTCAAATCCTACGTTCATATTGTGTTATAAGCCGATTACGTTGCGCAAACCTATTTGTGCGCACATTTATTAAACAACGTAGCTTATTTGTAAAAATCGATTGCAAAAGAGATTTGGTTGTGATATACTGTAAATTGTCAGAGTATGATTGTTATGGTCGTTGCGCACAATGACTGTGGGGGCGTAAATGGAATTTTTGAATTTTATCGTTGAGTACTTCAAGAATTACGAGGTTAGCGTAGAGCATATCGTCGGCGATGTGTTGATGTTGGCGGTTTTTCTCGCATCTTTTATTTTTGTTTTCTGTTATACGGATAAACACGATGCAAAACGGTTCTACACGATAACGGGAATACTGCTTTTGGCAATGTTTTTGCTTGTCGCTTTAGGCGTCGTTAAAAGTGCGTTTATCCCCGTTTTAGTCGTAATCGCAATTATTCTATCTACGGTATCGCTTTTCAAAAACGACATAAGAAGGGACCTTTATAAAATATCCATTAAAACCAAAGAAGCCGAAGCCGACATTATCAAGGTTTCCGAGGAAGAAGCGCGAAAGTGTGTAAACATGATTGTCAAAAGCTGTCAAACGATGTCTAAAAGCGAAACGGGCGCACTAATAATCATTTCTCCGTATCAGGTGAGCGATTCGATAATCGAAAGCGGAACGCGAATGAATGCGGATTTATCAAGTCAACTCATTGAAACCGTATTCTATCCGAAATGCCCTTTGCACGACGGCGCGATGGTAATAAACGGAACAAAAATCACTGCGGCGGGTTGCTATTTGAATTTAACGCAGCAGCCCAACCTTCCCAAGGAATTGGGGACGCGGCATAGGGCGGCAATCGGTATAACCGAGGCAAATCCGACAGTGCTTGCGATTGTCGTTAGCGAGGAATCGGGAATTATTTCCGCCGCGTTCGACGGAATGCACGTAAGGTATTTGGATGCAGAGACGCTGACGGGCATTATTGAAATTCCCTACGGATTGAGCAGCGTGGACTACAAGACTATTTTCGGAGGTAAAGACAATGATTAAGAAAGAGAGGAAAACGAGCAGACTTTCGGAAATACTTTTCAAGCACATTCACCTTAAACTTATCGCATTGATTTGCGCGGTATTAATGGTGCTGATAGTGCGTTTTTTCGCGTAGGTTTGGCTTATCGGCACAAAAGCTCATAAGATTGGATTCAACTTATCGCATCGATATGCGCGGTATTAATGGTGCTGATTGTGTGCTTTTTCGCGTAGGTTACACAAAGCCGAGTCGGATGCTTGTTGCCGATTTGTGGAAGTGTCGGCATTGTCTTACAAAGCAGTCAAATAAATACAATATTGCCATAAGCCTAAAAAACGCGAATTCGCGTTTGAATCGGGCGTTGCCCGATGTGCTAAATGGCTTAAATACATAACTATTTGGAGGAAATAAACAGAAATGAAAAAAACCGTTATTGCACCCGAGATTTTACTGCCTAACAAATCCGTGGATTTTAAAAAGTGGGCTGTGGTGGCTTGCGATCAATTTACAAGCGAACCCAAGTACTGGCAGGAGTTGAAGGAGTATGTGGGAACGTCGCAAAGTGCGCTCAATGTAATACTGCCCGAGGTTTATCTATCCAAGGCGACGGATGCTTTGATCGACGGTATCAACGCTACAATGAACGAGTATTTGAGTGACGGCACGTTCCAAAGCCAAGGTAAAGGCTTTATACTTGTTGAGAGAAGCACGCCGGTGACTGTGCGCCGTTTGGGCTTGGTCATTGCCGTGGATTTGGAGGATTACTCCTTTAGGCGCGAGGATCACGCGCTTATCAGAGCAACCGAGGGTACGGTTATCGAGAGAATACCGCCGAGAGTAAGAATTCGTCAGCATGCTCCGGTAGAGCTGCCGCACATTATGCTTCTCATCGATGACAGAAAGTGCGAAATTATCGAGAAGCTCTACGAGAATCGCGACAGCTACAGGCTTGCTTACGATTCGGATTTAAATATGAATGGCGGACATATAAGAGGTTGGTTTATCGAGCAGACGGATGCTATTGTTGAACAGCTATATAAGCTGATTTCCGATGCGGAATTGCTGGAAAAGTACGGACAGAAAGATGAAAGTATGCTGTTTGCGGTGGGCGACGGCAATCACAGCTTGGCAACAGCCAAAGCATGTTGGGACAATGTTAAGCAAAATCTGTCCGAGGACGAGAAGAAATGTCACCCTGCACGTTATGCAATGGTAGAATTGGAGAATCTGCACGACAGCGGTTTGCAGTTCGAGCCTATACACAGAGCGGTTTTCAATGTTAAGCCCGACTTCATCGAAGGCTTAAAGAAGCTTGAGCAAGGCGATTACGCTTGCAAGCTTATCGTCAAGGGTAGCAAGCCTGAAACGTTGATGCTACCGAGTAACGCACCGACAGCGGTAAAGCTGCTCCAAGACTACATTGACGGCTACATCAAAACGCACGACGGCGCGGAAGTGGATTATGTTCACGGAGAGGGAAGCTTGACAGAGGTTGTAAATAACAGCCAAAATGCCGTGGGAATTACCTTGCCGCCGCTACAAAAGAACGATTTGTTCGATTGTGTTTTGAAAGTGGGCGCGCTCCCCAGAAAAACCTTTTCTATGGGCGAAGCCTTCGAGAAGCGGTACTATGTAGAGGCAAGAAAAATCACAAAGTAAATGTCGGCTTATTGTCGGTGTTAAAATTTACGGAAGCTTCGAACGTTGCGATCAATGCAAATTATCGCCTTTCGGAGCTTTCTGTTTATTCGATATTGAGCGGAGCTGCGCAAGAAAGCTTTTGACGTGTATGAGTATTGCATATATTCAGCTAAGTGGCGATTGGAATCGTATTGTAGGCGAGGAACAGCAATTATTGCTGATAATCGATGAAACTGCCGTATTTCGGCGGTTGGAAGGGAGTTGACGTGCCTTAATTCAAAGTGCGTAAAAATAAAGTTTATAATCATTTCACATACAGGCTTTACAATAAGGACGAAAGGATAAGGATAAGGTTTTAATCGAGTTTTTAAAGGAGGTATCCGATGTTTAAAATACTTGTCGTTGAAGACGATAAAAACATATCGCAGTTGATGAAGACATATTTGGTAAAAGACGGTTACGATGTCATATTGGCAAAAGACGGGGTGGACGCCTTGGAGCAAATGGAAAGGACGCATATCGATCTTGCAATTACCGACTTGATGATGCCGAATATGGATGGATTTGAATTTACGCAGGCTGTGCGTGAGATTAGTCCGATACCTGTTTTAATGGTTACCGCAAAAGAGGAGCTTGTCGATAAAAAGAAGGGCTTTCAAGCGGGAGCCGATGACTATATGGTTAAGCCGATTGATCTTGATGAGATGCTCTTGCGCGTTTCCGCTCTATTGCGAAGGGCGATGATGGCGAACGAGAAGGTAATCAGAATTGGCAATACCACCGTGGATTATAACAGCTTGAGCGTTACCGCAAACAATTACAGCATCGAGCTTACCAAGAAGGAATTTCAGTTGCTCTTTAAACTGTTGAGCAGTCCCAACCGCATTTTCACCCGCGCCCAACTTATGGACGACATTTGGGGATACGACAGCGAAAGCGACGAAAGAACGGTCGATGTTCATATTCGCCGAATCCGCGAAAAGCTTGAGGACTTCACAGATGATTTCGAGGTGGTAACAGTAAGAGGTTTGGGCTACAAGGCGGTTATTCATTCCGACTAGCTCGATTTTTCGGCTATCGTATTAACAAGGGTTTGCATTTCGGTCAATGACCGTTCGCGATTGCGCCCTACGTCGGCATGATTGTGACGCAGTTGGGTCGTAATGTCGGTAAATTTTTCATTTTTTTCTCCTTCATATATTGAAGCACGCTTGTGTCGGAGGTCGGTTGATCGATGACCTGTGCACATTCAAGACTTAGGGTTACGTCCTTTTCGCGTAACCCTTTGTTTTGCTGTTTTTAAAATGAAATTGAAGCTAATACCAAAGATGAAGTTAACGGCACAATATGAGGCGGTAATTTTTACTTTTCACCTAATTCATCCGTATAATTATTAGATAATTATGTAAAGGCAAGTGCGTTGTATCGGATATAAGAGAATATTGAATAGCTTCTGCTTGATATCCTTAATAGTAGGAGGAATTTATTTTAAATACTTGACTTTATAAAGGGCTTGTGGTAATATTATCCTGTGAGTGTCTAAGGGGACACTAATCGTTTTTGGACGTAAAGGAGGAATTTATAATGAAGAAATTTGCAAAATTAATGATACTTGTGTTAATGCTTTGTATCATGACGGTGTTCTTTGTAGCATGTGATAACGAAAAAGAACCGCCGGAGGTGGATACGACCGAATATGCGGGCGTATATGTATTGGATACTGAACATACCATCGCACCGGAAGGCGTTGTATATTTCACTGCTTTCATTGAGTTAAAGGCTGACGGAACATTATATAGTTATGTTTCGGGTGAGATGCTTCACGGAATCGATGAATTCGAATCGGAAGGCACTTGGGCTAAGGAGTCGAAGGGTTTGCTTGTTTTAACTGTGGACGGTGAAGCTCATACGGTAGCTTGTGACGGACTTACGATTCTTGTTGAGGACGGAGATAACATGCTCATATTCGTAAAGAAAAATACGCGTCCCGTTACTGACGTTATCGAAGGTATTGCCGGTACATACGCACCCGAAGGGGATGCGATTATTAACGAGCTTGAGCTGAACGAAGACGGTACTGCTTCGGTTAAGCTACCTATCGCTACGATATCCGCATATTGGTCATCTGTGGGAACTAAGGTTTATGTAACCTACTACGGACAGGTGATTGAATTTGTTTACGATGTCGAGCTGCAAACGTTGACCTCTGCTTACGGCGGAACGGAATTCGTTCTTTATAGGAAAGTCGTTTTGATGAGCGTTTGGGATTTTTTGGGCGTTGACTATGAAAGACTTGTAAACGATGTTTGGGCAGAGCTTCGTGATGTCGAGTTTGAGTTTGTCGTGACCGAAACCAATATGGAGGACTTAACCGGTGGCGTTGGACTTAGATACATCGGATTCGATAACGGAATTATTTGCGTTGCGTTAAACGACGTTGTCTATTTGGTTAAGCTGTCTGACACAGGCGTTGAGATATTGGAATACGACGTTGAATCCGAAGAACACGAAATTTTGATTGCCCTTACCTATGAACAGATATATAGTTTGTTCCTAAGTCGGTATGAAAATTTAGGTGAAGGTTATTTCGAGGAGCTTGAATCGGAATTGGAAGAACTCGACGATTTGCTTGACGGATTGGAGGATGCACTTCCGCTACCCGGTCTTAACGATATGGAAATTCAGGATGGTGTTGTAAGCTTCAAGAAGGACTACATCTTCTCGGTTATCAATGCTGTTTGTAATTACTTCGAGATTGAGATTCCTGCGGAAGTAAAGGCTGTTTGGGACGAATCCGAGGTTGCTCTTTCTATTGAGCTTAACGAAGAAGGTAATGTTATCGGAATCGATTTTGCTTTTGATTACACGGAAACAAAGTACGCTCACTTTTACTACACCAATGGTGGTGCGGAAATTGAAGCCGGTCTCGATATTTATTGGGCGGATGTCATCGACGCGGATGCAGAGGAATACGACGTTATATTCGGAGCCTTTGCTGATCTCTATATCATTAATACAGAAGAAGAGGCTTCTCTTTCTTTCAATGCCGGTTACTTTGACGATGACAACTTGTCTGAGTTCGGATTTTGTATTCAAAAGAACTTTGAATACGAAGAAGGCGTAGCAGATAGCGTATTGTTCTACACAAACTTATATGCAATGCACATGATTAACCATGGTTCTTATTCCGAATACCACTCCTTGGGAGCTGCTTTTAGTATTGCGAATAACAGTGACGGAATCGTTGAGGATGTAATCAGTTTTGTTTATTATACGGGATATGAGCCGCTTACCGAAGAAGACATCGAGCTTCCCGACCCATTTGAATTTAGTTTGGCTGTTATAGTAACTCCTATTATGGTGGCAGAGGGTTATTATGTTGAAGCCAATGTCGCGTATAACGGTGAGGAATACTATTTAAGCGGAGAATTTAGAATGAGCGCGATTTCGATGAGCAATTACATTGATGCATCGTTAATCGACGCCGAGGTTCTTCAATAGTCATTTGGACAAGTTAATACATTCCGAAATATTTATCAGTCGCTTAAGCTAAACTAAGGCAAAATCTAAACATTTCGGTAAAAAGAACGAATTACAGCTTCCGCAATAATTGCGGAGGCTGTTTTTTGCCAATAAAAAACGATTTTCCGAAAGGCTGCAATAAAAGCCTCTTTCTCTCCGTAATTGAAGTGAAAGCAGTTTAAACGAATCCATAAAGTCTACGAAGTTTACCTAAAGTCCGACAAAATGCCCTCTATACTTAACCGATAGAGAATACTTTAGCCGAACGAAGCACTTTACATATCGATAGGGTCTTCTTATGGTCGAAGGAAAAGCACTTTGCTCTTAAGCGAAGGAAAACACTTAAGTCGAATGAAGCACTTTTCTTAACTGATAGAGTCTTCTTCAGCCAAAGGAAAAGCACTTTGCTCTTAAGCGAAGGAAATCGATTAAGCGTTCCTATGTATCGGCCAAGCCGAAGGTCCGAGATAATACGATGTAGCCAAATACTGCCTTTTGTCGGACTTGATAGCATTAAACTGTTTGCAGACAAACGGCGCAATTAAACTGAAGTGCCCCCAAGATTCCCAACGGAAAGAGTAAAGGCGATAAAGTATGGAAAAGGTGTCGCGGATAGGGAAAAACGATGATTTTTCAAAAAAAAGAAAGAATAAAAAAGGAGTTTGAGGTTTTTCACGTAATAATTAAGGTGTGACGAGCGAGGGGACGGATAAGCTGCAGGGTATCGGTCCTAAGCTACCTCATAACATCGGGTATGCGCCATTCAAAGTATGTGCATTTAATAAATGTAGGTTTGGTGACTTTACCACAAAGATGAGTGCAACGCAATGTGTTCTTTAGTATCGATGCACCATCTGTGGATATTGCCAAAGAGTTGATCGTTTTAGGCAGTTAAGTGCGAACATATAACAGGGCATTGCTCGAGAAGGCAGATTAGTGGAGCTTAAAATTAAAGGAAGAGGCATTAAACGCAAGAAGGACGTCCTATGGATAATTGGCAGAAGTTTATCGATGAATTAAAGGCAAAGAGTGAAATTGTGGACGTCATCGGCTCTTATGCGCGTTTGGACAAGCGTGGCAACAGCTTTTGGGCGTGTTGCCCCTTTCACAACGAAAGACAGCCTTCGTTTTCCGTGTCCAAGAACGGACAATTCTACAAGTGCTTCGGATGCGGAGTGAGCGGGGACGTAATTAACTTCGTAATGGAGATTGAGTCCACGGATTTTATGGGCGCGGTCGAAATTTTGGCTGCGCGCGCAGGAATGGAGCTTCCGGTCAGAGGAACTGACAACGGCGATGATCTGATTCGAGAAAAGAGCAGAAAACTGCAGGAATACAAGCGTATTATGCTTTTGACCGCAAAGTATTACGCCGCTTCGTTGTTTGAATCGCAGGGAGAAATCGGGCTTGAGTATTTGACGAAGAAAAGGGGGCTCGACCGAAAGACGATCAAGCACTTCGGCTTGGGCTATGCTCCGTACAAAGGTGTCGCAAATATGCTGATCGGAAACGGAGTACAGCTTGACGATGCAGAGGAATGCGGCATTGTCAGCAAGAAAGACGGCGGATACTCTGACTTTTTCGGCGGGCGCGTAATGTTTCCGATAATCAATGCCCAAAGGGAGGTTATTGCTTTCGGAGGCAGACGCCTTGACGGTGAGAACTTCGGCAAGTACACGAACACCAAGAAAACGCCGCTTTTCGATAAGAGCAGGTGCCTATATAATGCAAACAACATTAAGAAGCTCAAACAGGCGCACGGTTTGGACTATTTGATTTTGGTTGAAGGCTATATGGACGTTGTTTCGATGTACGCACATGGCGTTGAGAATGTGATAGCAGGAATGGGGACAAGCTTGACGGAGGGACAGGCTCGGCAAATAAAGCGTTATTCGAATAACGTCTACATATGTTATGACGGAGATTCTGCAGGTGCAGATGCAACGCAAAGAGGCTTGGACATACTGCAAAACGAGGGTTTAAATGTGAGAGTGGTCTCACTACCCGATAAGCTCGATCCCGACGAAACTCTTTTGCAGAAGGGCTATTCGGGATTCGCAAGGTGTATTGACGATGCTTTGCCGCTGGTCGATTACAAGCTTAAGGTGATAAGGGACAAATATGACCTTAAAGCCGATAATGGTGTGGTAGCCGAGGAAAACCGCCGCAAGTTTACCAACGAAGCCATTGCCGCTTTGCGAAAGTGCGCCGATGAGGTCGTAAGAGAGGCTTTGACGGTGAAAATCGCCGAGGAGAGTGGTTTTGAGGTCTCGTTTATCCGAAAATGCATCGCCGATAACTTGGAAATACAGCCTACGCAGCTACCGAGGATGGTTAAGATGCTGTCGAAGGAGGAGCAAGCCGAATCGTTTGTGTGTTCGGTGCTGCTTTCGGAATGTGAATACGCGCAGCCGTTCATTCCGCAAAGCGGCGATGACACCTTGCGTATTATATTCGACTATATTGCCAAGCAACGCGAAAACCGTGAAGCATTAAGAAAGGAAGAGCTGTTTGAGTTGGTTAAGGACATCGGATCGACGGAGATTCTCCAAGAGGTTTTGGACAGGGAGCTAAAGGGAGACAAGAACGAGATCGCGTACTACAACGACTGTTTGAGCGTGCTAAAAAGGAGAGATGTTCAACGGCAGATAAACAAACTCACAGAGGAAGTCGGCGAGGCGACGGACACGAAAACCAAGCTTGAGCTTATCGCGCAAATCGGGCGTTTGCAAAAACAGCTTGCCTAAGGATAAGGCAACGAACCCGAGGAAGTCGGAGAGGATGTGCGAGGATTACGTAAAGGAATTCCTAATACGACAAATCGAAGTTTACATTGAAAAAGCTTATATTTGTATAAAACAGGTATATTTTTTATTACAAGGGACATAAGACAAGGGAGAAAGATATGCAAAAAAAAGATATTACAATTGAAATACCCAACGGGGATGCTACGGAGGGTGAAATCAACACCATTGACCAAGCCGCGGATCAACCCAACGAAGAGCTTAGCGATGAGGTTATATCCAATCTGTACGAGAGATTGAAGGCTATTGTTGAGCAGAAGGGTATACTGTCATTTGATGAGCTGGAGTTCAAGTTGGACAAGATGTTTCCCAACTTAACGCCCGAACAGCACGCGCAGATTTACAAATACATTGACGATTCCCCTCTAAAGGTCGTACAAATGCCCGAGGCGGACAATTCTGCTCTGCTCAAGGGAGTATATGACGTTGCGGTAGACGACCCCGTTAAGATTTATCTTAAAAGCATCGGCGAAGTGCCTCTATTGAGCGGTGATGAAGAAATTGTGTTGGCTCAAAGAATGATGAAGGGAGAAAAGCAGGCAAAGGATCAGCTTATCGAAGCCAACCTTCGTCTTGTTGTGAGCATCGCCAAGCGTTATGTGGGCAGAGGTATGCAGTTTTTGGATTTGATTCAAGAGGGAAATATGGGCTTGGTTAAGGCTGTGGATAAGTTCGACTATACCAAGGGCTTCAAGTTCAGCACATACGCGACTTGGTGGATAAGGCAGTCGATAACCCGCGCAATCGCCGATCAGGCAAGGACGATAAGAATCCCCGTTCATATGGTGGAAACTATCAACAGGCAGGTTCGAGTCAGCAGAAATCTAACTCAGGAGCTTGGCAGAGAGCCTACTCCCGAGGAAATTGCCAACGAAATGAACGTGTCCGAGGCGAAGGTTCGCGAAATCCAAAGAATCGCGCAGGACCCCGTAAGCCTGGAAACGCCTATCGGTGAGGAGGAGGACTCTCACTTGGGCGACTTTATCGAGGACGACAAGGTGCTTTCGCCCGGTGATCAAGCCTCTATTTCCATGTTAAGGTCGGAAATCTTCAATTCGCTTCATAACCTAACTCCGCGTGAAGAAAAGGTAATGCGGTTGCGTTACGGTATGGATGACGGAAGGATTCGCACCTTGGAGGAAGTCGGCAGAGTGTTTAATGTGACGCGTGAAAGAATAAGACAGATTGAAGCCAAAGCATTAAGAAAGCTGCGCCATCCCGCACGTAGCAAAAAGCTGAGAGATTTTCTCGAAAATTAGTACTATGAACGGAAGAGTTCAAAAAATCATCGATTTTATACCTGATTGCAGGACGCTTGCCGACGTCGGGTGCGACCACGGTTATATAGGAGCGGGCGCGCTGTCCGAAAATAAAGCCCAATTTGTGTGGTTTTGCGATATTTCCGTCGATAGTTTGGCAAAAGCGCGAAGATTGATGAACTGTGCGAATTGTGACTTTGTTTGCGCCGACGGTCTTACGGTCGACGTCGATGTTGCCGTTATCGCGGGTTTGGGCGGCAGGGAGATTGCCGACATAGTGCGCAACGCGGTAAGCTTGCCACGGTGGTTGGTGTTGCAGCCGATGAAGAATCAATACGAATTGCGCAAGGACATTATCGAACACTATTCCATTGAAAAAGACATTATTTTCAAGTGGCGCAACAAGTTTTATACGCTGATTCTTGCCGAATTGCGCGAAATCGCAGCTCAAACCGACGTTGTCGATTTGTTCGAAATAAAAGCCCCTGCCGAAAATAACCGCACACGCGATATCGCGGATTCCGATTGCTGTTCGGATCGAATTACAACAAAAAGCAATCAAACTAAAAAAGAATCCATAAATGCCCTTACTTCAAATGGTGGTAAAAAGCGAATATCGACGGAAAGCAATCAAACTATAAAAGAATCCATAAATGTCCTTACTTCAAATGGTGGTAAAAAGCGAATATCGACGGAAAGCAATCCTGTCGAGAATTACACCGATTTGGAGCTTAAATTCGGAAAAAGCAATCTTGTTGAGTTTGGCGAAGATTTTATGGAGTATCTTCGGTTGGAGGAAAGTAAGGTGGACGGATTTTTAAAGCGCAAATCCGACGATCCACAGCTTTTGGATAAGAAAAACGATTTGTTGCGCGTAAAGGTTTTGAGCAACGGAATTTCATAGCATTTTTCGTTTGAATCGACAGCTGATTATGCGTATCGAAAAATAGGCAACGGTAGGCGCAACGGAATTACATAGCGTTTTCCGTTTGACCAAACATTCGATTTTGCGTATCGATGTTTAAAAACAACGGCAGGCGCAACGCAGGCAACCGAAAAAAAGAATATAGGACTCGTGAGGATTAACCTCGACGATGCCGTGTAGATTAAATACAGCAAATTATCGGTGGCACCTAATTAAATGAATTAGATGCGGATTATAAGAAACCGAGCTTGTACCGCAATATTGGCGGTACTTTGGAGGAATAAATGAAAGAATTACTCGAATATCAAAATATTGACGGTCAATTGAAGCAAATTGAGAATGAAATTGTCGCGACCGACGAGTTTAAGAAATACAGGAGTGCTAAATCGTTTTTGAGCAACGTTGAGGAAACGCTGAAAAAAATCGACGCGCGTGCGGGTGAAATCATCACGCTTTTGAATAATGCAAAACAGCAGTATGCCGAGATCGATGCAAGGCTTGAAGAGTATATAGGACTTGCGGACAAGTCCGAGAATCTTGAGGAGACAAGCTATCTGAAAAAGAAAGCCGATCAATTGAGAAAAAGCGTGGACAATTTGGATAAGCTTATCGCTCAATTGCAAAAGGAAATGAAGGAGGTTGCCGCTACCTTTGACGAGCTAGGCAAAAGAGTTCCGATCGCCAAAAAGCAATACACCGAAAACAAAGCCATGGTGGACAATCTTAAAAAGGAGCGCGAAGGTCAGGTTCGCAAGCTTAAGGCGGAGCTAGAGAAGCTCGAAAAAAATATCGATCCGAAGATGCTTGCATATTACAATAAACTGAAGCAGGAAAATGTTAAAAAGGTGGTTGTTCCTCTGTTGGACGGCAGTCGATGCGGTGGTTGCAATATGGAAATGCCGCTCGGTGCGATGTCCAAGCTTAATGCCACGGGTGTAATTATCTGCGACAACTGCCGCCGTATAATCTACAATGCACGGGAAGACTAGGCGTAATAACGCAAAAGCGTTAACACGGCAGCTTGCGATTGACGGTTTGACGGGAAGATAGAGTTGCTTATCGTTTATCGGGTGCTCGAATTACGATAGTTATGAAATTCAAAGGATATTGAATGTAGACAAGCAAAACGATACAAGCTCGGCAATTCGGACAAATGGAAAGGAAGGTCGGTAAGTGAAAATATGAGTTTTTCGGAGAGGACGGAGCTATTGCTGGGGGCAGAAAGCATTAAAAAGCTGTCTGCGGCAAAGGTTATTGTATTGGGTTTGGGCGGCGTAGGTTCCTACGTTGCAGAAGCGTTATGTCGCTCGGGCATCGGGCATTTATTCCTCGTGGATTGTGACGCATTCGAGGAATCCAACATCAACCGTCAACTGTTTGCCGTGCGTTCTACCATAGGCGCAAGCAAGTGCGAGGTGGCAAGGGCTAGGCTTCTCGACATAAATCCCGATGCCGACGTTCGCTACCTCGATTTGCGCCTCACCGTAGACAATTTACATCGGCTTCCGCTGGTCGAGTACGACTATGTGGTGGATGCAATCGACGCAGTGGACGTCAAGGTGGCTTTGGCGGACGTTTCCTACGATGCCGGGATTAAGCTGATTACCGCTTGCGGTGCAGGTTTTCGAATCAACGGCGATATGCTTAGAGTGGGCGAGCTGAAGGATACCTCGGTTTGCCCGATAGCACGAATTCTTCGCAGAGAGTTGAAAGAGAGTCACCAACCCTATAAGGTGGTCTTTTCCATCGAAAAGCCTATCAAGCCGACTGCCGACTGCAGAGAAAAGGTCGCCAGCGCGGTGTTCGTCCCCGCACTTATGGGGTTTACCCTAGCGGAGGAAGTGGTCAAGGATATAATTGAAAACTAGGTGAAATTTATTAACTATATATCATTTTGGTCGGTTGCGCTATGCCTAAACGCTGATATTCGTTAAAGCATTGTCGTATTATCTATATTATATAGTATTTAATCACATAAAGTTGCAAAAAAATTATTGATAAAACCGTTGACAATTCTGATAGATTGTACTAAAATACGCTTGCAAATAAAGAGTGACACAAGTTGTGTCACTTTTTTTGCGGAATACGACCAATGCGTATCGAGCGAACGTTCGAACGAAGAGGTAAAAAGGAGGAATTGCTATGATAGATTTTGCATCAAAGGATATTGCCCGCATGGAAGAGCTTAGGGCGATCAAATGCACGGAAAAAAAGATTAGCACGCTGCGCGCCTAATCGGTACTAATACGAGTACGCTCCGTGCGTAATTCTCAAACCCCGTTAAGCCAATAACGGTTTGACGTTTTACATATATTTTTGTACCTTCTAAAAAATAAAGAAAGAGCGGAAGCTCTTTTTTTATGCCTTTGAACGAATTATAATAATTATTTTCTGACAAAAAAAATCATTTTTCTTTTATTTCGGTAACACTTAAAAATCACCACAAAATTGAAGTAATTATTTTTCGGGCAAAATTCGGGCGTTTTTGGGGAATATATTGCATATGCGAAATAAATTATTTTTTAATCGTCCGAAATCAGGGCTTTTATGATTGATTTAAATTGAAAAATGTGGTACAATAAAGGAAGTTTTTCAAGGGGCGGGGAAGATGGCAAAGGAATCTAACGCGCCTACTGTTTTGACGCTTTAAAGGGTTCCTTGGCTTGATAAGAGTCGGGCAAAATTGCGTGAGCTTATCGGGCGCGGCTGTATTTTCGAGTAATGCTGCGTGGGGAGAAGTTGCCGAAGGTAATCTAAAAAGAGTTGAAATAAGCAATGCTTGGCATTAAATCGGATTGATAAGGAAGGGTATTATGTCGGTTGAAATAAAAGGTGAATACGGCGAAAGTCAGATTCAGGTACTTGAAGGGTTGGAGCCGGTCAGGAAGCGTCCGGGAATGTACATCGGTTCTACGGATGAGCACGGGCTGCATCATCTTGCGGTGGAGATTGTGGACAATTCCATCGACGAGGCGTTGGCTGGCTGGTGTACGAGGGTAGAAACGGTTATACAAAAGGACGGGAGCCTGAAAATCAGCGATAACGGCAGAGGAATTCCCACGGGAATACACAAAGCGGAAGGCATAAGTGCGGTAGAGGTCTGCTTGACCAAGCTGCATGCGGGCGGAAAGTTTGGCGGCGGAGGCTACAAGATAAGCGGTGGCTTGCATGGTGTGGGACTTTCGGTTGTCAACGCTCTTTCTGAGTGGCTGAAGGTTGAGGTGCATCAAAACGGAAGTATCTACTATCAGGAATATAGGAGGGGCGATCCGCAAGACAGGCTTAAGGTCATTGGAAGCTGCGCCGATCATGGCACAATAATTACCTTTATGCCCGACTCCGAGATATTTGAAACGACTGAGTTTAACTATGACAAGCTCAAGCTCAGATTGCGTGAGGTTGCATATTTGAATAAAGGTATCGAGATGATACTTCGCGACGAAAGGGGCGAAAGTGTTAAGGAGGAGCGTTTCTGTTACGAAGGCGGCTTGAAGGAGTTTGTCGAGCATCTAAACAGAAGCAAGGCGACGCTTTTCGACGATGTAATATACATTGACAAGCAGGTCAAAGAGGGCGAAATCGAGATTGCCTTGCAATACAACGACGGTTATAATGAAGTAATATATGCGTATGCCAACAACATTAACACCGAGGAGGGAGGTGCGCACCTCGATGGCTTTAAGGCTGCGCTTACAAAGGTTGTCAATGATCTGGCTAAGGCGAACAACATCATCAAGGAAGACGGCAAGCTGCAGGGTGAGGATATACGAGAGGGCATAACCGCAGTCATTTCCGTCAAGCTAGAGGAGCCGCAGTTCGAGGGACAGACCAAGACCAAGCTGGGAAACAGTGAAATGCGAACGGCGGTAAGCCGTGTCGTTTCCGAACAGTTGAAGACATACTTCGAGGAAAACCCCAAAAAGGCGAAGGAGCTGATGCTGAAGTGTGAAGCGGCGCAAAAGGCAAGAGAGGCGGCTAGGAGCGCGCGAGATCTAACGCGAAGAAAGAGCGTGTTGGAGTCCACGACGTTGCCCGGCAAGCTTGCGGACTGCACCGAAAAGGATAGCAGATTTTGTGAGATTTATCTTGTAGAGGGAGACAGCGCCGGTGGTACTGCCAAACAGGGCAGGGACAGACGTTTTCAGGCGGTTTTTCCTATGAGAGGAAAAATATTGAACGTCGAAAAGGCTAGATTGCACCGCATTTTGGAAAACGATGTCATTAAGTCGATGATTACGGCGATAGGCTGCGGAATCAACGAGGATTACGACGAAAGCAAGCTTCGGTACGATAGGATCGTTTGTATGACCGATGCCGATGTGGACGGAAGCCATATTCGAATATTGCTTTTGACCTTCTTTTTCCGTTTTATGCGGCCATTGATTGACGGCGGTCATGTATACATCGCTATGCCGCCGCTGTACAGGATTTCCAAGAATAAGAACGATTCTTATGTTTTCAGTGACGCGGAATTGCAGGCAAAGCTGGACGAGGTAGGCAGAAAGGGTACGGAGATACAGCGTTATAAGGGCTTGGGAGAAATGAGCAACGAGCAGCTTTGGATGACAACCATGAATCCCGAAACAAGGCATATGATGCAGGTTACGTTGGAGGATGCTATGGAGGCGGATCAACTTTTTACCGTGCTTATGGGTGAAAAACCCGAACTAAGACGGGATTTCATTGTGGATAACGCTAATTTGGTTGCGGAGTTGGATATATAGTCCGAGCTGAGGAGAAAATAATATGGCTAAGAAAGTCGATAACGATATAGTCGATTACAAACAGGTATTCGACAAAACAAAAATAATCAAGGTCAAGGTCGAGGACGAGATGCGCAAGAGCTTTATTGCGTATGCCATGGCTGTAAACGTAAGCCGTGCGATTCCCGATGTTCGCGACGGATTGAAGCCCGTACACAGGCGTATTTTATACTCTATGGGCGAATTGGGGATGTTTGCGGATAAGCCTTACAGAAAATGCGCAAGAATCGTCGGTGACGTAATGGGAAAATATCACCCCCACGGTGATGCCGCAATCTATGATGCATTGGTTAGATTGGCGCAAAACTTTTCCATTAATTGTCCTCTTGTGGATGGGCAGGGAAACTTCGGAAGTGTGGACGGTGATCCGCCCGCCGCCTCCCGTTACACCGAGGCGAGGTTGAGCAAGATTAGCGCGGAGATGCTGCGCGACATAGATAAAGACACAATTGATACCTATCCCAACTTCGATGAAACCCTACAGCAGCCCGTGGTGCTGCCCAGCCGTTTTCCCAACATTTTGGTTAACGGTGCGGACGGTATTGCCGTGGGAATGGCTACAAATATTCCTCCTCACAATTTGGTTGAGGTTATAAACGGCACTATTGCGATGCTGGACGATCCCGATATCTCAATCGAGGACCTAATGCGGTATATCCCTGCGCCCGACTTTCCCACGGGTGGCGTCATTATGGGCAGAGTCGGCGCGAGGAGCGCTTACCGCACGGGCAGAGGTAATCTTGTGCTCCGTGCAAAGACGGAGATAGAGGAGCACGTTGTCAACGGACAGCATCGTTCGAGGATTGTCGTTACGGAGTTGCCCTATCAGGTAAACAAGGCGAAGCTGATTGAATCTATCGCCGATCTTGTCAAGGACAAGCGTATCGAGGGAATAAGCGACATTAAGGAAGAATCCGACCGTCAGGGTATGAGAATTGTCATCGATATCAAGAAGGATGCCAACGCTCAAGTTGTGTTAAACCTGCTCTTTAAGCATACACAGCTGCAGATAAGCGGCGGTATTATCATGCTTGCTCTGCACAACGGACAACCTTTGGTGATGAATTTAAAGGAGATTCTCGGACATTACATCGGCCACCAAAAGGAAGTAATAATCAGGCGCACGCAGTACGACCTAAAGAAAGCCGAGGAACGCTGTCATATTTTGGAGGGGTTGGTCATTGCACTTGACAACATCGACAGAGTTGTGCAGATTATCAAGTCAAGCAAGGATTCTTCGGAGGCTGCAGACAGGTTAAAGGAGGAGTTCGGACTCTCCGATAAACAAACCAAAGCCATTTTGGAGATGCAGCTTCAAAGATTGACTCATCTTCAGGTTGATTCGTTGCATGCCGAGTTGGATAAGCTTCTCAAGCTCATCGAACAATATCGAGAAATTCTCGGTACTCCGAGTATGGTTGTCGATATCATTAAGAATGAAATGGGCGAAATTGCCGCCAAATACGGAACGCCCAGAAAATCCGAAATCAGTATTGACGAAAGCGGGATAGTATTCGGCGATTTAATCGATAAAGAGGACGTTTTGATAAGTATGACTCACGACGGATATATCAAAAGGCTTCCCGTCAATGAGTATAGGGTTCAAAAAAGGCGCGGAGTTGGTATTACCGCGCACAAGCCCAAGGAGGAGGACTTTGTCGTCAATATGTTCGTGTGCAATACTCACGACGATTTGCTTTTCTTCTCCAATATCGGAAAGGTTTATTGCATGAAGGCTTATGAGATACCCGAGGCACAACGCACCGCAAGAGGTCGCGCAATTATCAATTTGCTCCAGCTAGAGAATGGCGAGAAAATCAGCGCGGTTCTGCCAAGAAAAGAGGGCGATGGGTATCTGTTTATGGCAACAAAGAACGCGCTTGTCAAAAAGACCGCGTTGAGTGAGTATGATAATATCCGAAAGAGCGGCAAAATCGCGATTAAACTCCTCGATGGCGATGAGCTTGTCGCGGTTGACTTTACCGACGGAAACAAGGATATCTTGATTGCAAGCAAATTCGGAAAGGGCATCCGCTTTGTCGAAAGCGACGTCCGCCCTGTCGGTCGAGATTCGCAGGGGGTTCGCAGTATTTCGCTTGCCGAGGGCGATGCCGTTGTGGATATGGCGATTGTTGAGGAAGATAAGCAGATCGTCACCATCACCGAAAACGGATTCGGGAAACGTTGCTCGGTCAACGATTTCCGCCGTCAGGGCAGAGGCGGCAGTGGCGTAAAGGTCGGCGTCGTCAACGAGGAAACCGGCAATATCGTCAATATGAAGCAGGTGGACGAAGCCGATGACCTGATGTGCATTGCCGACAGCGGTATCGTTATCCGTTTCAAGGTCGGCGACATTCGTGTGGTTCACCGCGCAAGCTTGGGCGTTAGAATTATGACGCTTAAGGACGATGCAAAAATCGTGTGCGTCGCAACCTGCGACAGCGAAGCCGATTCCGACAGCGAAGCCGATTCCGACAACGATATAAATTACGATGGAGAGGCTGAAAAAGTCGACATTGCCGATTCAGCCGATGCAGACGACTTGACTTTCGAATAATATCATTCGGAAGGCAAAGCAGCCTTTTCGGGCTAGACCTCTTTCGAAGCAATTACAAGCATCACAACGTGGACTTTGCGGGGAATATGGACTTTAAGAAGGTATTACAGGATAATAATTTCACATTTAAAAAGCAGTTTGGACAAAATTTCATTACCGATGCCAATCTGCTTTTGGCTATTGTAAAGGATTCGGGTGTTACGGAGGCGGACACGGTCGTGGAGGTCGGAGCCGGGGCGGGAACGCTCACCGCCAAGCTGGCGGAGTGCGCAAAACGCGTTATCGCCTTTGAAATTGACGAGAAGCTTCGCCCTGTTCTGCAAACTACGCTTGAAAAGCAACCTAATGTCGAGGTTCATTTCGAGGATATTTTGAAGGTCAAGCCTACATGGCTAAAAGATATCGCAGGGGAATTTCGAGTTGTCGCCAATTTGCCCTATTACATTACGACTCCCGTAATTATGTATTTTTTCGAGGGCGACTTCGATGTGAAATCGGTGACCGTAATGGTTCAGGAGGAGGTTGCTCGAAGACTTACGGCTTCGCCCGGCGGAAAGGATTACGGCGCAATTACCGTAATGACAAGCTTAGCTTCCGACGTTACAATTACACGCAAGGTCAACAGAACGGTTTTTGTTCCTCAACCAAACGTAGACAGCGCGATCGTGCGCTTCGACATGAAAAGCAAGTATCAGCAAATAAACGTAGCGCAGGTAAGAAGGCTGGTTAAAAGTGCGTTCGGCTGCAGAAGGAAAACGTTGGCAAACAATCTCTCAAAAGACTTCGGAATAACCAAGGAGCAGTGCGCGGAAATATTGACTTCGATGTCGAAGAAAGCGGATGTTCGCGGTGAAACACTATCTGTTGATGAGTTTGTGAAGCTAAATTCGCTGCTTCACGCATACATGACGGAGTAATTTGCGGTAAGACGCTAACGGTTGACGAGTTTGAAAGGCTTAAGCGGATAATATAAAAATATGAAAGCAATTTTAATTTATGATAGAGAGCGCAGAAAGGGAAACGATAAATTCGTTTATTATCTCAATAGGTATCTATGCGACAGGGTTGAGGTCGAAATTTGTTATGTCGAGGATATTTTGACGGAGAACGATGGTGCGATCGGGGCGAATTTATCTGCTTTCACGGAGCCTTGCTTTGCTGTAATGCGTACGGATTGTCATGCGCTTAGCAGACTTTTGGAAAAGCATGGTGTGCGCGTTTTCAACAACTCCGAAGTAACCGAGATTTTCAACGACAAAATGAAAACCTATAGACTTTGCGAGAGGTTGGGCATTGATTTTTTGGACTGCTTTGAACTAAGAGACAGCGTTTGTGCCGATCGGGCAGAAAGCTTCGGATTTCCACTGGTCGTCAAAAGTAAAAACGGGCATGGCGGCAAGGAAGTATATTTGGCACATAACGCAAATGAGTTTAAAAGCGAAGTGGAGCAGTACTTTGCGCAGCTATCCGATGAAGAAAGCAGGACTAGTCGGGATAATGAGATGCTTAAGAAGAATGAAAGCGCGGCTGTATCGATTGCAAATAATTGTAAGGGCGAAAAAATGCCGTATTGCGATGAGCAAGCAGGCTTACTTGCACAGAAGGTCTGTAGCTCGTTAGGCAGAGATTTGAGGATCTACCTAATCGGCGGAAAAGCCGTGGTAGCGATGCTGAGAATCGGAAACGGAGATTTTCGTGCAAATTATAAATTGGGCGGAAGTGCGATGCGCGTTTCGATTGATCGCACCCTTACCGAAACGGCGGAAATGATTGCAAGCGCGGTAAAGGCTGACTATATCGGTGTAGATTTCATTTTTGACGGGCTAAATATCAAGGTCGGTGAGGGGGTATCGGCAATAAGCTACGACAGGGCATATCTGAACGAGGTCGAGGATATTGTGGGGTGCAGAATGGTGTATGAAAATACCGACATCGATATGTTGAAGCTATATTGCGAGTACGTTTTGGAGCAGATGGGATTATGAAAGGATGTTTAATTGTTAACGGCTTTGTCAAATGGAGCAAGTTTGATGAGCTGTATAAAATGCTGATAGGAGCGTTTGAAAGGAAGGGTGTCGAGTTGGAAAAGATCGGCACTTTGGATTTAATCGATTCGATTGACGGCGGCGCAGAAGGAACGAAGCTGACACAACTAACAAAGGAATACGACTTTGTACTCTTTTGGGACAAGGACGATGTGTTGTGCGGAAGGCTGGAAAGGCTGGGGCTTAGGGTATTCAACTCGTCAAGGGCAATAAGGCTATGTGACGACAAGGGCTTGACTGCCTTCGATCTGCAAAACAGCGGAATTAAAATGCCGAAAACCTTTGTGTCGCCGTACACCTTTCGTCCGTTTTCCGAATACGACTTTTTGGACGAAGTTATCGACGAATTAGGGTTGCCCTTGGTCGTCAAACGTGCCTGCGGTTCGTTCGGCGCGCAGGTTCACCTTGTGCAATCCAAAGATGAGTTGATTGAGAAAGCAAAGCTTTACACGCCCGACCGAATGGTTTTCCAAGAATGTATTACTTCGAGCTTCGGACGGGATGTGCGGATACACGTTGTCGGAGGAGAGGTTGTTGCGGCAGTTTTAAGAGTAGCCAAGGAGGGAGAATTCTGTGCTAATGTTACAAACGGCGGAAAAATGCTACCCTTTGAGCCGACCGAGGAGATGAAAGAGCTTGCAATTCGCGCATGCGAGGCTTTGGGCGTGGATTTTGCAGGTGTTGACGTGCTGTTTGGCGAGCAACCTATTCTATGCGAGGTCAACACCAACGCGCATTTTGTCAATCTGTACAACGCAACGGGCGTGAACGTGGCAGATTTTATCGCGGACTACGTTATTAAAAGCGTATAGTGAGTGTATTTCGACAGGATAGTTATCGAGAGGCTAAGGCTTGCTTAACAAATCGTCAATAAGCTTTCTATTGAAATCGTCTGGCGGATTCTCCTGAAAAACGATAATATCCGGCAAATTTCCGTCCCGAAGAAACATTTTGATTACGGGAGATCGACTTTTATTGGCATACAGAACGCAATTATACAGTATTGTTGTGGCGTAGCCCTCGCTGAATACGACGATAGTTACGCACTGCCATTCCTTGGTAGAGTTAAAAGAAAGCGTAGCGCATTCTGTGATGCCGTTTGTTGCGGACAGCCTGACGGCATTGCTCAAATCGAAGTTGCATTGCCCGGTGTACGCTTGCGGCAGCACGAAGACCTCGGCGGACAAGGGGTTTAAGCGGACATCGCAAACGCGGACGCTCAAAGTTATTTTTTGTTCGGCGGAGCAGCCCGAAAAGAGCAAAAAGAAGACAGCCAAAAAGCACAATCTTTTCATCGGATACACATTACCTCCGTCTTAAATATTACTTGAAAGGATAGAGAGTTGCAAATTCGAACAGCCGAGTTATGCTCGGGATACTAAATTATATTCGTAAAACGCGTGAATATGAGGTTGGCAAGCACCCGATAATGCGATTTGATAAGTGTTTTGGATAAATAGACGAATCCGTTCGCTATATTTGCGAAAATTGAGGTGCTTTATTACGAACAAAAAAGAAGTCGTTTAGATAAAAAAGGTAGAAACTTGAAAGAATATAGCGGCACACCTTGCGACTGCGTGGTTTATCGCGCTAAGTCACGTACATCTGTGTACGCTCCTGTCGCGCTCAAACCCAGCTGTCGCAATCTGTACCACTCTCTTCTTTCAAGTCATTTTTGTGACGGAGGTCATGACTATAAATATGAAAAATGCCTTGTACAAAGCAGTAATTGTGGCGTTGACGATGGTGTTAATGTTAACATTTTCGGGTTGTTGGAGCTCGAAAATCGACGGAGATATGGAAGCGGAGCAAATAAACATACTAACGGGGTACTGTCAGAAGCTATTGAACGACAACGAGTTCAAGGCGGAGATGTATATATACGAGGGCACATCGAGCTACAGCATAGAATATGACGTAAGCGGCGATGTTTTCAATCAATCGGCCGCATCGGTAAAAAGCGGTGTTCTTTACACTACGCAGATTGATTTCGACGGTGAAACATATTCGGTATACAACGGCTTGAAGAAGTACACGGCAACGGCGGATAACATCGATTCGATTCTAACCACGTCGGAGGTTACTCGATACAACGCCTACAATTTCGTTTACGCCGTTTCGCCAAAGTGCGGACACAGTCAGATGTACATGAGAAGCGGACTGTCCAAAAACAAGTATAAATTGATATTAACCGAAGACTATTTAAGCGGCAACTATATAACCAACAGCAACCTTCCCGAGTACGAATTGAACGACTTTTACGGCAACATCGTCTACGAAGTCGAGGACGGTGCCATAACTAAAATCGAGTTGTACATAAACGCGTATTTTGTAAATCTCGGCGTAATAACTCAAAGAACTGTCGTTTTTTCGCTTACATCGGAGCGATAGTGAAGAGGGCGGTGTGGATTGCGTATTTCGCCATTACAACATAAGCGTTTGCATTCGATAATTTGCCGAGTTTTCGAAAATACCGATAAAACGCTTGACGAATTGGCTCATTATTTGGTACAATCGCTAGGCAGGAATGGAACACGCTCGTGCGTGTTTGTCCGCCATAATTGTAGGGGAGTGGCTCAACGGTAGAGTAGCGGTCTCCAAAACCGTAGGTTGCGTGTTCGAATCGCGTCTCCCCTGCCAACATAATTAAAGGCTGTCACCCGACAGCCTTTTTTCGTGTTGCGATTCTCACACGCAACTCAAATCCCGCCATATAAATATGACGTGATTTATTCCGTATGACGCGACTGTTCCACAGCCGCTAATTTGCTCCGCGCACCTGAATCGCGTCTCCCCTGCCAACATAATTAAAGGCTGTCACCCGACAGCCTTTTTTCGTGTCGCGATTCTCACACGCAACTCAAATCCCGCCATATAAATATGACGTGATTTATTCCGTATGACGCGACTGTTCCACAGCCGCTAATTTGCTCCGCGCACCTGAATCGCGTCTCCCCTGCCAACATAAT
>JAQVMT010000014.1:32140-55447 GCA_028703495.1 Clostridia bacterium
TAAAGGCTGTCACCCGACAGCCTTTTTTCGTGTCGCGATTCTCACACGCAACTCAAATCCCGCCATATGAATATGATTTAAATCCGAACACAATGTTTTTCAGATATGTATGTCAAACAATAATTACAACTCCCCATCGAAGTAGAGTTGAAACACCATACGTTGCACATTGTTGTAGCTCTGAATTTTGTAGATAATCTCGCCGTCGTCACCTGTTTCGCCGCTATCGACTATGACAGGCGGAACGTAATAGCTTTGTGTGCCGTCGGATTCGCCGTTGATTTTGAGGTAGAGGTCGTTGAAGAACTCGGAAATATCCGCAAGCATATGATACTTGCTCCATATCTTCATATCGGCTGCTATGTCGTTGTTGTAATTTTCGCCGATTATTTCATCATAAATATTAAAGTAAACTTCCTTACCGCCGTTGATTAAGTATAATCTCGATGTTATCTTGTAAAAGCACTGATAGTACCCGCTGTATTTCAAAAAGGGATCATCGCTTGTCAGAAGAATGTAGTACCCCATAAGGTTGGCAGAATCCTCGTTCATAACGCCTTTGCCGTGTGCCATTTCGTGCGCCATTGTGTGGGCAAGCTCGCAGGGAAAACAATTAGTGTTGATGTTTGCTTCATCGTAAGGTGCAAAAAACAAGCCGGTTATGCGCATTTGAGACATAATTTCCGAAAACAGCACCCTTTTGGCTTTGGGAGTGTAGGAGTTGAAATAGTCGCTGTCTAATCGTTCGTATTCATGGCGGATAAGCTCGGAAAGCTCGTTAAAGGTATAGGGGCAAATGACTACTCCGTTTTTCCTCTCGACCTGCTGAGAAAGCTCCTCCAGCTGCTCGGCACAGTAAAGCGCAATCGCTTTGAAATCCTCCTCGGAAACGGCATCGCCGACTGCCGACGTCATAGGAATATCGACCTCCGAACGATTATATGAAAATGAGGCGGTCGTTATGTAAAGGCAGCCGAAGCTTACGCCGACAATAACCAAGGACAAAATCGCGCTTAACGCGCTTCTCCAAAAGCCTCTTGCAAAGCATTTGACAAGCCGAATTATGAAAAACACAGCAAATATTATAAGTGCGATAATTGTTAGCTCGTAAAGGCTAAAAGGCAGAATGCCGATAATTCGCCCGAAAACGGCAATGTAGGCACGCGAAATATGTGTGCTGATCCACTCGCTGACGGATAAACTGCGCTTGAGCAAGGACAAAATCAGCAGGAACAGTGCAAGCGATACAATTGCAATCGCCTGTTTTATCAATCTTCTTTCCAATCTCTTGCGTTTGTACATTAATTGCCTTCCTTTTCTATAAGTAACGCTTACTACTGCGCATAATTGTGTCTTTGTCGGCTGTCGAACTAATAAAATAGCTCTTGTATGAACGCGTGCTACTACAAATCGCCACACTCGTATATACAAAAGCTACTATATCCACACTAAGACAGTGTTAAATCTAGAGTGTGTCAAAGCTATCTCAAATCGTCAGATTTCGTGATAATTATTCGGATAACAAGGTGCGACGAGGTCGGCTTCTGTATTTAACCGACGAGCAACCGAGCAACGCAGTTAGGCGAATTAGCCGATATATATCGGTTAATCGGAGCTAACCCACGATGAGGTTGACCAATCTGCCCGGTATGGCGATAATCTTTTTAATCTGCTTGCCGTCGAGCAAAGCCACGACCTGCTCGCATTCGGCGACGTGCTTTTCCAATTCTTCCTTGGTAAAGGAGCTGTCTACGGTGAGCTTGCCGCGAATTTTGCTGTTGATTTGGAGCGCGATTTCCACCTCGGGCTTGACCAAAGCCGCGCTGTCGTAGGTCGGCATTCTTTGCTCAACCAAATAGCCGTCGAAGCCCAAGTTATGCCAAAATTCCTCGCAGATGTGAGGAGCGAGAGGAGCAAGCAGCAATATAAGCGATCTCACGCTTTCTCTAAACAGCTTGCCGTTCATTCCTTCGCGGTCGTACCTGTAAAGCGCGTTGACAAGCTCCATCATGCGTGCGACGGCGGTATTGAAGGAGAATATTTCATAGTCCTCCAAAACGCACTTGATTGTGTTGTTAAGTACGCAGTTTAACTCATTTTCCGCGGAGGTGAAGGCTTTTTCCTCTGTGTCTTCTGCCGAAACGGCATCGTCAACCAACCGTTGCACTCTGTCGAACCACTTTGAAATTGCCTTAATGCCGTCTTTATTCCACGGTCCGCCTTCGATGTACTTGAAGCCGAAGCCCAAATACGTTCTCAAAGCATCGCTTCCGTAGGTATGGATCAGTTCATCGGGGCTTTCACTGGAGTTACGTTTGCTCATCTTTTGGCCGTCCGCGCCCAAGATCATACCCTGGTGGGTCAATGCCGTAAACGGTTCGTCAAAGTCGATATATCCCATATCCCGCAAGGCTTTTGTGATAAAACGTGCGTATAAAAGGTGCATACAGGCGTGTTCCGCGCCTCCGACATACATATCGACGGGGCACAGTTTATCTGCCTTTTCGCGTGAAAAAGGCATTTTATCGTCTTTGTTGTCCGTGTAGCGCAAATAATACCAGCTTGAGCATACAAAGGTGTCCAACGTATCGGGATCTCGTTTTGCTTTGCCGTGGCAAATCGGACATTCGGTGTTCATATAGCCCTCGTGCTTAAGAAGCGGACTTGTGCCGTCGGGCGTGAAATTTACATCGAAGGGCAGCTTCACGGGCAGTTGTTCCTCGGGAACGGGAACGATGCCGCAGTGCTCGCAGTATACTACGGGAATCGGTGCGCCCCAATACCTTTGGCGGCTGATAAGCCAATCGCGCAGTCTGTAATTGGTTTTGAGCTCACCCTTGCCCTGCTTTTCCAGCACCTTGATAACCGCGAGCTTGCCTTCGTCCGAAGTTAAACCGCTTTGAGTGCCGCTGTCGACCATAATACCGTATTCCACAAAGGGAAGCTCGTCGTTTACGCCCTCCTTGCCCTTGATAACGCGGATAATATCCAAGCCATACTTTTTGGCGAAGTCGAAGTCTCTTGCATCGTGTGCGGGAACGCCCATAACCGCGCCCGTGCCGTAGCTGTAAAGGACGTAGTCCCCGATCCAAACCTCAACGGTTTTGCCGTTAATAGGATTGACCGCAAACGCACCGGTAAAGACGCCCGTCTTTTCCTTAGCCGTAGAAAGGCGATCGATTTCGCTTGACTTGTTGACCTCGGAAATATAGTCGTCAACGGCTTTGCGTTGTTTCTGCGTCGTGATTTTGTCCACCAACGGATGCTCGGGAGCCAACACGATATATGTCACTCCATAAAGAGTGTCCGCGCGTGTGGTAAACACCTTGACCTTATCGCCCGTCGAAAGGATGAATTCGACCTCTCCGCCCACGCTCTTTCCGATCCAATTCTTCTGCATAAGCTTGGTTTTTTCCGGCCATTTAAGTCCGTCCAAGCCGTCGAGAAGCTCCTCGGCATAGTCGGTAATCTTGAAAAACCATTGAGTAAGGTTCTTCTTCACAACCGCGCTTCCGCATCTTTCGCAAACGCCGTCGGTAGCCTGTTCGTTGGCAAGCACGGTTTGACAGCTCGGACACCAATTAACGGGAGCTTCCTTTCTGTAAGCCAGCCCCTTTTTGTACAGCTGAAGAAACAGCCACTGCGTCCACTTATAATATTCGGGGCGGCAGGTAACGACCTCGTGGTCCCAATCGAAGATTGCGCCCATTTCACGAAGCTGTTTTTCCATAATTTCAATGTTTTTGTCCGTGCTTGTCTGCGGATGAATGCCCGTCTTGATTGCATAGTTCTCCGCGGGAAGTCCGAAAGCATCGAATCCCATCGGCTCGAACACGTTATAGCCGCACATTTTCTTATACCGAGCAAAGCTGTCACTTAGGGCAAAATTGTACCAGTGTCCCAAGTGCAGATTCGCACCGCTCGGATAGGAGAACATCTCCAACATATAAAATTTATCGGGTTTGTTTTCGTCGTATTGTCCGACCTTTTCCTTCGCCCAAATTTCTTTCCATTTCTTTTCGATTGCTACATAATCCATATATATCCACCAAGTTTCTTCGATATTTTAAAGGGGTATTCGGTATATCCGCGTATCCGACAGTTTTTCGACGAGTCGAGTCAATTACTATGCACAAGTATGCGACATTAGCCGCATTCCTAATCTTTTGCATTTATTACATTATTCATAAGCCTTATCGATGCATCTCGGCTTGGTTAACTCAAGCACGCTATGCATTAATTGTGTGCGGATTCGCTTAATTGTCGAAAACGTTAGCCTCGCAATTAATGCAATTCGGCTTTGATTCGTCTTACGCCGCTGCTGCTGCTTTGCTCTTTCGTGATGACGAATTCACCCAATTCGCCCGTATTTGTCGCGTGCGGACCTCCGCACATTTCCATCGAAACGTCGCCGATCGTATAAACCTTGACGATTTCGCCGTACTTGTCACCGAAAAGTCCCATCGCACCCTTTTCGCGCGCTTCCTCGATAGGCATTTCCTCGAAAATAACGGGGATCTTCCTTTCGATTGCATCGTTTACAAGTCTTTGAGCCTCTGCAACCTCCTCGGGTGTCATCGGGCGGTGGAAGCTGAAGTCGAACCTAAGACGTTCGGCGGTAATGTTACTTCCCTTTTGCTTGACCTCGTCACCCAAGATTTTTCTTAAAGCGGCTTGAAGAAGGTGTGTTGCTGTATGGAGCTTGCTTGTAGCTTCGCTGTTGTCCTGCAGCCCGCCCTTAAAGTGTTGTTCGCTTCCTATTTGGGATTTTGTCTGATGCTCGGCGTAGCACGCTTTAAACGCTTCTACGTCGACGGAAAGCCCTTTTTCGTGTGCAAGCTCCTCGGTAAGCTCAATCGGAAAGCCGAAAGTGTCATACAATCTGAATGCATTCTTGCCGTCGATGATCTTGCTTTCTAGCTTGTCGGTAATCTTATGAAATTCCTTTTCGCCGGAAACGAGAGTTTTTCCGAAGCGTTCCTGTTCGCGGCTCAATTCGTCGATGACCTTTTCGCGGTTCTCCTTCAATTCCGGATAGACGTCCTGATACTGATTCAGATAAACAACGGCGATTTGGTCGATTCCGCTTTTGTCAATTCCCAGCTGCATCGCATATCTTACGGCGCGGCGAATTATTCTTCTAAGGACGTAGCCCTGATCGACATTGCTCGGTGTGATTCCCAGCCTGTCGCCCAAAAGAAATACAGCCGTTCTGATGTGGTCTGCGATTATGCGAATCGCTCGTGTTGTGTCCTTATCCTTGCCGTATTCGACGTTTGCGAGCTTGCAAATGCAATCCACGGCGTCGGCGAACAAGTCGGTTTCGTAAACGCTTTTAAGTCCGTTAAGCACGCAAACCGCACGTTCGAGTCCCATTCCCGTGTCCACATTGCATTGTGCAAGGGGAGAAAAACTGCCGTCGGCGTTTTTGTTGTACTCCATAAAGACATTGTTCCATATTTCCAGCCACTTTCCGCAGTCGCAAGCAGGACTGCACTCGGGCGAGCAATCATCCTTGCCTGTGTCGTAGAATATTTCGGTGTCCGATCCGCACGGACCGGTTATGCCCGCGGGTCCCCACCAGTTGTTCTTCTTGGGCAGATAGTATATGTGGTCTTCCTTAATGCCGCACTCCAGCCAAAGCTTGGCACTCTGCTCGTCTCTGGGAGCATCGGCATCGCCGCAAAAGACGGTAACACTCAATTTCTCGGGAGCGATTCCCAAGTATTTTTCATCGGTCAAGAATTCATAGCTCCACTTTATCGACTGCTCCTTAAAATAATCGCCCAAGCTCCAATTTCCCAGCATTTCGAAAAATGTAAGGTGGCTTGCATCGCCGACCTCGTCGATGTCGATTGTGCGGACACACTTTTGAACATCGGCTAGTCGCCTGCCCATCGGGTGATTTTGTCCCAGCAGATAGGGAGTCAAGGGGTGCATTCCCGCGGTCGTAAACAAAACCGTGGGGTCGTTTTCGGGTATAAGGGAAGCCGAAGGTATAATTGCATGGCCTCTGTCCTTGAAAAATTGCAAAAATTTGCTTCTGAGTTCTTTTCCTGTAATCATATATTTCCTCTTATATAATAGTATTCTTGTAGTAATAATCGGGGGAGTGCTGCCGATAAAGCCTATCGGCTTCGCTTGGGTTTAATCGGGATAATCGGGTGAAAACTTCACATATTAATTTTTATGCGCCCGAACCGCAACACCGAATACCTCAAAATCGTCTGAAGACGAGAAGGGATCCATATTGTGGCGCGAGCGCATATGTATTAATGCTAATCCACTACAATCCTGATATATGGCTCTGTACGCAAATCAAGCCGTTATCAGTGTCAATCGTATGCGCCGACAAAAGCGCGAATAGCCATATTTACGGTTCCTGAACCAAATCTGCAGATTGTGAGGTGAAAAGAACAACGCTGTTGCCGACAACGTTAACGTTTACGGCTTTATCCAAAATGCGACTCAAAATTTCAGGATCGATGTTCTCTAAAGGTGTATCCTTTATAAGCTCCTGAATTTCTTCGGGAAGATCCTCACCATTTGCGATTGCGGTAATGGCATCCTGCAGAGCCTGCTTGTACTCCTCGCACGCCTGTTGAGCGGCTTCGGCATCCGCATATTCGGCAACGGCAACGAATTGAGCCTTTTCGATCGCCTTTTTAACGACTTCCATTATGTCCTCGTTTTCATAGTCGAGATCGTCAAAGTTTAAATCCTCGGGAAACGCGAACATCATAGATTCGGGAGGAGTTACCCCCCAGCCTTCGAAGTCAACGGAGGTGACATCGAGCTCCTCGACCGATAGCCCTGCTTCATCGCAAGCGGTTTTCGTGCCCTCATAGTCAACGTCCGAGATTGTCAAGTCGACCTTTTCGGGGAACAGCTCGCTAAACACGGCGTCCAATGTGTTTTTCTTGATTATTTCGATTGCCTCTTTGATAGCATTCTCGATGTCCTCGGGACTGCAGGCACAATAGGCAAACAGGCAGACCGCGGCAAGCAAGCACACGGCGATTCTCTTAAAGTATTTCATGGTTTTCCCCCTTATCGGCGTATGTTCACAAGCCGACAAGAGCATCCGTTGCCCTTATTCCGTAATTAATCACCTGTGCATACATGCCTTATTAATTTTGTCTGTAAAGACTATCATATTATATCGCAAAGTTGCTCTAATTGCAACTATTTTTCGGCAAAAGCCTCCGTTTACCCCAAGTTTTCATACGCAATCTCGCTTTTATGTGCGTAGTCACAACTTAAATGCCGTTTTTGTTTCTTCCCTGTGTCGTGCACAATCACGCTTCGACAAAATTCATCATAAAAAACGGGCTGTATCCCTATTCGGATGCAGCCCGTCAAGCCTATTCGTTTGCCATGTCTAAAACACGGCATTCGACGTCAAACTTATCGGTATTAGTTGTTCTTAACGCGTCTTGCTCTTACGAACAAAGCGGTTCCCAAAATCGCAAGCAGTCCCAAAACGGCAAGTCCGCCGCCGAGTCCGCTTCCGCTTCCGCCGTTAACGCCGACGGTGGCGCAGCTCATAATCTTGTTGTAAGCTTCTTTTGATTCCTCATTTAAGCGTTCGGCTTCGTCCTTAAGGGCTTGAGCCTCGGCTTTGAGTTCCTCAAGATTGGCTTCGATTTCGCCGAGTCTTGCGTTTTCGGTTTCAAGTGCCGCAATGGTGTTTTCAAGCTCGACAATACGAGCGGTAAGCTCGCCGATTCTATCGTTGGCAACCGTCAAAGCGGCTGTCAAGGTTGCGATCTTTTCCAAGCTTTCAAGCTTGCCGTAAGCCACGACGTAAGCTTTTTGAGCTTCGGTCAAGGCATCGTACATTGCTCTTACGTTTGCAAGATCTGTCGCGGGCAAAGCAAGGATAGCTTCGCTTACGATCATAGCCTTATATTGGTTGTACAGATCGTCAAGTACTTCAAGGTTTTCCATATAAGCCTTTTGCTTGTCGTCCAATTCCGCAACAGCTTCATATAGCTCGATGAAGTCTTCTTTTTGATCCAAAGATTCCCACTTGAACGCAAGTATAGCAGCATCCAAAATATAAGCTTCGTTGGGCTCACAAACGATTTCAATCGTATCCGTAGGCTGTCCGTAGACCTTTTCTCCGTCCACCGTCATATAAGCAACGGCATAGAAGGAGTAAGTCGTCAAATAATCGGCGCCCTCGAATATGTATTGGTTCGTATCGTAGTAATAGAATTCTTCAAACGTGTAGAATAACTCGAACTCTTTGTCTTCGGCATCCCCCTTGGCTACGTAGATCTCAACGCCTTCGATGCCGTATTCGCCGTAAAGCACGAATCCGATGCTGTCCAACAATTTTCCTACATTAAAAGAGTAAATCTCCAAAAGGTTATCCGTTGTTCCCTCATACTGCCAAAACAGCTGACTGGTATAACTCCAATGCTCGTAACCGGTTGCTCCCTCAGGATATACGACGGTGTGGAATCCGAAGTTGAAATAACTGTCATTTTCAAACATTTCCGTTTCAAGTACGGGAGCTTCCATACCTTCGAATATAACGTAAAGGCCCCAGTTTGCGAACGCGCCGTATCCGATTCTCTTAACGCTTGCGGGTACAATAAACGCGCCGAAATCCTTGTAATAAAAAGCGTATGCTCCGATTCTGGTAACGAAATCGGGAATCCTTATAGTCATTGTTTCATCCCATTCGCCGAAGTAGTAAAGATAATTTCCGTAGATATCTATTACCGCATCCTCGTAGGTATAAAGAGTGGGGTGATTTTGGCTAATCGTAAACGTGCAATTTTCACACATCAGGAATAGACCGAAGTCGACCATTACAAGTGTTTCGGGAATGAAGATATTGCCGTAGCACGATTCGAACGCTTCATAGTTTACGGAATAAATTCCGTAAGGAAGCACTAAGTCCTCAACCTCGTAAGAATTGAAGGCGAACATACCGATTGTCAGTAAATCGTTCAATGCCTCGGGGAATACGACCTCGGTAAGCGCAACGTTATTGAATGCACCGTCATCGATCAAAACGATATTTTGTCCGAATTCCACGACTTGTAAAGAGGTGCCACTAAATGACATAAATCCGATTGTCGTAACATTCTCAAGATTTATCTCTTGCAAAGTCGCAACATTATTAAATGCTAAGTTGCCGATTTTTACAACGTTTTCGTGTAGAATTACCTTTACAACGTTCGTGCCCACAAAGCACTCAGAACCCAGAGCGGTAACCTCTGCAGGTATGGTAACCTCGGTAGCGGTGCCGTTGTATTTGACAAGTACACCGTCGGAAATCTCGAATTCGGGAGTTTCTTCGGGGTCGGAGCCTTCGGCGTTAACCGTGATATCTCCGCTCTTGATCAAGCCTATCGAGTTAATGGAATCTCCACCCTCGACAGGTTGTGCGGTAACAACGATTCCGAACATGCATTTTAAGTTGCTGTCAAGCTTCGATACAAGATAGAAAAGACCGTATGTGCCGCCTGTTGCCGCAACGCAGGTGATACTCATGTCATTGTTAATCGTGAAATAGTCCGATGTGCCGTAAGCATTGCCTGCGACTATCGTCCATGCCTGCGATGCAAACCAAGGAGTGAACACATAATTGAATTGAATTGTGTCGCCGGGGTAGAATTTTACAATAGCGCCTTCTGCGTTATAGTAACCGGAAATGGCTTTTCCGCTGACAGAGCTACCGTTATAAAAAACATCAACAGCGGTAGGAGTAATTTCATCGACAGCTTCTTCGGAAATAATAACCGATAGTTCTTTGGTCAGTGTAACCGATTCGCCCATAGCGTTTGTATAGGTCGCATATGCGGTAACAGTTGCCTGACCGGTTGCATATGCTTTGAGATAGCCGTCATTGTCAACCTTTACGAACGAGTTATTGCTTGAAACAAATTCGATCGTATCGAAGATGCAATATGTGTTTTCGGGGATGGAAACAGACAGTTGTATAACCTCGTTGATTTTAAGCTCGATAGGATCATTTACGATCTTATCATCGTATCCAACGAGAATTTCCGACGGAGGTGAAAGCACCTCGACAGTGGTAAGTGCGCTCAAATACTGCATCTCGCCATCGTTGTCGATCCAGTAAACGTTTGCGCCAATGGATGCAGTGCCGATAACTCCGACAACCTCGAACATTTGAAGCTTCTCATTCCAAATGATCAAATCTCTGTCTTCCGAGAAGTACTGAACCTTAAGCTCGTATCCTAATTCATAGTTGATAGGATAGAGATCGTAATTAAGCGTGAAGGTGTCGCCTGCGGCATAAACCTCCGCGTCGGTGTAAACCTCCATCTCTTGAGGACCATCCATCTCGGGAAGTTCAATCTCCGTTGCCCATGCATTAAAGTTCAACGCATAATCGTATGCGCCGATGGCAATATAGCCGTTATCCAACAGATGTAAGTAATCGGTGATGTCATATGTCATTGTGGTTATCGCGCCGACGGTATCTTCATCGATCGGATGCAAATAATCGCAAAGGTCCTCACCCAAAGATGCCTTTCCTTTTTCGTCGATTATAACCTGCATCGGCCAAGCGGACATCATATAGTGATTGTCGGTAATGTTGAAGGTGAGCATAACTCTGCCTTCTTCGGTCTTATAAATATCGAATCCTTCGCTTAGCAACGTGGGAAGCTCATTATCGATTGTAATAGATGTGGTAAATGTAGGATTCATTGAGTTGTTTACTCTTCCGTCTTTTAGCTCGAACTCGGGCATTCCGCCGAACTCGTAAACCAATCTCGTGTTGTTTGGCAAGCCTGCCTCGTAGAATGGTTTGGAGTCATAGGATGACCACTCATAATACTCGATATCGGGATAATACAATAAATAACTTGTATTGAAGTAGGTCTTTCGTATGGTGTCGTATATTTGCTCGTAAAAAACTTCGCCCGTATCCGCATCGGAAATTCTGAAATAAGCATATCTCATATTACGCAATACACCGATGTAGGAATAATACAGTTCGCTGATTGCTCCACCCATATTTTCCGGAGCAATAGCAATCTTGTCCGCGTTGGGGTAGGGGCCATCGATGTCGCTCGGTAATTTAAATGCGTATTCTCCCAATATAAAGGTACCCTGTCCATAGTAGTAACCGGCAAGGAACGTGTTGTATGTTGAATTCAAGATACTCAAATCGTCGTAGATCGAAAAGTCAACGTAAGGAGCCGTCGTCCAGTCACCCAAAAATGCCAAGAACGGGACGTTCAACGATTGAGAATTGTCCCCATTGACTAGTTTGACAAAGCCGTCGACATAGTTTCCGCAAGGGAAGCTTGCCAAGTAAGCTCTGTAATTCGCATTAAGTACGATTTTAACGGTAACCGCAACAGTAGTGTTGGCGGCAACGGTAATAGATGTGACAGCCTCTTGGTTGACGGTGTAGGTAACGGTTGCGCCCAATTCCATTGTGGAGTAATCGAATTGAAAACCGTTGCTCATCAAAGCCTGCGTCATAACCAAAGCATCGGGAGTGTATACCATCTCATCGGCGGAAATGTTCGCGACATTAATGGTAAACTCATAAATGCCCGTATTGTCGGGGTCGTCGCCCAACTCAACCTTAGTCTTGTCCTGGCCGTCAACAAAAATGTAGCTCTTCGCGTTGATAGCATCAAGGACGTTAACCAAACCTGCACCCTGCTGACGCGGTGTGTAGGTATATTCACCTTCTTCGTTATACATAATATCGGCAGTGCTCATAACCAAACGCATCGCCATCAAGCGTCTTTCTGTCGCGCTCATTTCGGGATATCTGTCTTTAAGTACCGAAAGGACCAAAGCCATGACACCGGTCATGTGCGGCGTGGACATACTTGTACCCGAAAGGTATGTGTATTCGTCGGTTCCCGTAAGTCCCGACTCACTGTAAGCGGCGTAGATCTGTCCGCCGGGAGCGGTTATCTCGGGCTTCAAGGTTAGATCGCCTAAAGGGCCCCAAGAGCTAAACGTGCTCATCAGATAACCATAATCAAATATGTATTCGGTGGAGAAGCTTACGGTTGTGTTGCCATCTTCGATTTGCTTTAAAATCGAGGTGCCGTTGGCAAGCGAAATAAAGCAACCGGGCAACGGGTTATCCATCGTTATGGACATATTGACCAGAGCCCCGTCCACGTTATCGAATACGATACATGCGACGGCGCCCGCTGCCTGTGCGTTGATGAATTTCTCGGAGAACGACAGGCTGCCTCTTTGAATTAGTGCAACCTTACCGTTAAGGTCTAAAGCAGCAAGTTCATCGGGAGTTCCTTTTCCCGCATATACGATTTCATAATCCGCAGATGTTTCTTCTCCCAGTAAAGCATCCGTAAGTACTGTATCGGGAATCTCATTGTATTTATACTTGCCTTCACCTACCATGAAATAAGAAACGAGATTCTTATATGCTTCGCAGGATGCAACCGTTAGTGACTGCTCATATGAGGAAGGCGATCCGATGATACCGAAGTCAACGTTCCACATCATAGGATTGTTACCCCAGTCTCCATAGCCATAGGTATATCCCATAGTAGTGGCATTGCCTGCCGAAATATTCATTACGATTCCGGCGTCCTCGATTGCCTGGTAGTATTCGTAGTTGTAATAATCGACGCCGAAGCCCGAAGGACTTCCCAACGAAAGGTTGATGGAGTCGCAACCCAAGATGATGGCATCCTGCAAGGCGGCGATGATGTTAAGCTGTGATGCTCCGCTTCCGCTGAACACCTTGAGAATTGCCAGCTGCGCATCGTAAGCAACGCCTCTGAAATCGTCTTCTTCCGCGCCCGCATTACCTGCGGCGGTGGAAGCAACGTGTGTGCCGTGACCCTGATTGTCCGCAACCTGCAAGTTGCCCATACCCTCTGTCTTTCCGTAGTTGAAAGCATAAGGTATTTTTTGATTGTAGTAAACGTCATTGATCGAAAGGTCGGGATAATATGGATTGTCATATATCGAAGTTCCGTCCTTCCAGTAGTCAAGTTGATAACCGTTAACAGCAATTAGATCGGGAATTAAAGAAGCAACGCTGTCCTTGTCGAGCTTTCCGTTCTCGGGCTCAACCTGGAATACCTCGTGATAGATATTCGCGCCTGTGTCGATAATACCGATAAGCATTCCTTTGCCCGTCACGCCGTATTCGGTGTTAACCAAACCGACATTGATAATATCTTCTTCGGTTGTGGTCGTATCGGGTACCGAATAGGTTTCGGATAACGTGACACGCTTAACGCCATCGATTGCAGAGATTGCATCGATGTCACCGTAACGTACATTCGCGCCGATAGCATTGATTACACTTGTGAAGTTATAAACAAACTCCGCCTCGATGCCTGCGTTGCAAATGTCTTGCATAACGCTGTTTTGCTTAACTAAAAGCTTTTGAGCCCTGTTCACTCCTTCCTCGGAGATTAAGTAATCTCTTAGATCCGAAGTGCCCTTGTAAGCGTTTACCGCAGCATCGTCAAGCTCGATAATTACGTCGAACTTAAGATCGGGATTGGTGCTTACAACCTCGTCAACGTCGGCTCCCGTCAAATACTTGGATACAAAGCCTTCTATGTCTAGCTCTATATTCGACGACATGACCTCAGCCTTCGTTTCCTTCTGCAAGGATTCTTTTGCCTGAACTGTACCGACTTCCATAAATATGCAAGTAGCAATTACCAGCAAAGAAATCAAGCATAACATTACCAGTCTTTTTTTCATATAATAGCCTCCTAAAGTACTATTCGCTATACGGTTTTTTCAACGTCAGATAACGCGTATCCTCCAACCAAACGCACCCATTCGCGAAAACCATACAAGAACGTTATTTTATTCTAACAAAATCAAAAACACTTGTCAACAATTTAAGCGCATGAGGAAAAAAATATACTTCGGAAAGAAAAAAGCCTGCTGTTATTCATGCATTTTTGCCATATTTCCGCTTAAAATTTTCAAAAAATACTATATCGAGTTGTGCTGCAGAATTGAAAAGCGGGCAGGCTGCGGAAACGGATAAAGTCATGTCGGAAAATGTATTTGGATATTGATGTTTGGATTATAGATATAAAGATATGCGAATGGTAGCGGTTTTCTTTATGGCTATTGCTTGACAACTCAAGTATTTTGTGATATGATATAGATATAAACGTGAGAAACGGAGCGGCGAATTTGCACTACATATCTGTCTGTGCGGTTTTTGTGTGCAGACACAATTGATGCCGCCTGCACAGTTATAAGGAGAAGACAATGCAAAAAGTTTTGAATAAGGATCAGGCGAAGGAGATACTCGAGGTGTGTTTAAACACCGGAGGTGATTTTGCCGAAATATTCTTTCAGGATTCGGTATCGAATTTGATTGAGATGAAGGGCGACAAGGTCGTCAACATAGTTACCACCGAGCTGTTCGGTTGTTCTGTAAGAGTTCTCGATGGTGCGCGTGAGGTATTTGGTCGCACTAACGATACCTCGTTTGAAAGTGTGATGGAGTTGGCGAGGTCGCTTGCTGCGTCGATTGATTCCGAAAAAAAGAATATCGATATCGAGTTTAAGCCCAACAGGCGTAAAAAGATATTGAAGCCGAGCGTGCTTCCCAGAGATTTGGATAACGGCATCAAGATTGGATACATGAAGGATGCGATCGGCGGCGTAAAGGAAGAAGGAGAGAAGATTTCTCAAATATTGGCAAGGCTATCGGACGAGGAGCAGCAGGTTTACGTATACAACAGCTTGGGCAAGGCGGCGGGCGATTTACGTTCGCACGTAAGGATAATGCTAACCGTGGTGGCGGCAGACGGTGCCGACAAGCACGTATCCAACGACTCTGTGGGAGGCAATTGCGGATACGAGTTTTTGGAAAAAATCGATTTACGCAAATTCGGAAAGGAGCTTGCGCAAGGGGCGATTAAGATGTTGGATGCCGTGGACATACCCGGTGGCAAGATGACGGTCGTTATACATAACGCTTTCGGAGGCGTTTTACTACACGAAGCCTGTGTGCACTCATTGGAGGCGACATCGGTTGCAAAGGGCGCATCTGTATTTTGCGGAAAGCTCGGTCAAAAGATCGCCGCCGATATCGTTACCGCCGTTGACGACGGAACGCTTTACGACGACAGCTGGGGATCGCTGAACATGGACGACGAGGGTACTCCCACGCAAAGGAATGTGCTAATCGAAAACGGAATCCTCAAGACGTATCTTGTGGATTACAGAAACAGCAGACTTATGAACCACCCTGTCACGGGCTCGGCGAGAAGGCAAAGCTACAAATACTCTCCCACAAGCAGGATGACCAACACCTTTTTTGCTCCGGGCAAGGATAAATGCGAGGATATAATCGCCAATACCGAATACGGACTTTTCGCAAAGAGTATGGGCGGAGGAAGCGTTGTTCCGGCTACGGGCGAATTCAACTTCTCCGTGGATGAGGCATACTTAATTGAAAACGGTAAGCTGACGAAGCCTGTAAAGGGCGCAACGCTTATAGGAAGCGGTGCGGAAATATTGATGAATATAGATATGATTGCGGATAATTTGGATTTCGGACACGGTATGTGCGGTTCGCTTAGCGGAAGCGTTCCTACCAACGTCGGACAGCCTACTATCAGAGTTCAAAACATCACCGTCGGCGGAAAAGGAGGTAATGCGTAAATTCCTTTACGCAGTAAGTGAAAAATGTACGATTGTAAAAAATTATTTGCCTTGGCAAAAAAACAAGGAATAGATGCCATAGAATTGGTGGAGTCCGCGGATAGGAGTGCGAGTATATCGCTTTTCAACGGGCAGGTGGACAAAACCAACGTCAGCAGTAATGTCAGCCGTATGGTAAGGGCATTAAAAAACGGCAAAATGGCTTATGTCGATTTTGAGAACCCCAACGAGGACGAGAGAAAGCTGGTGGAAACGCTGGTAAACAACATCGACTCCATCGATTCCGAGGAGGAAAGCTTTATATATCCCGGCGACGACAAATATCCCGAGATAAACAATAGCTGCGATGATTTTTCCTCCATTCCCACCGAGAAGAAAATCGAGCTTTTGAAGACTTTGGAAGCCGACTGCAAGAAGAATGACAAGAGGATCGTTGCCGTTCCTATGTGCATGTACAACGAGGTTGAGGAGTCGCTTCGGATGATAAACTCTTTGGGTTTGGATATATGCAAGACCGTAAGCTATGCCTATTGCGGTGTTCAGCTTGTGGCTAAGGACGGAGAGGATACCAATGCGGATTTCGAGATGAGCGCAGGAAGATTTTTCAAGGATTTAGTAGCCGAGGAGGTTGCTGCTAAGGCTGTGAAAAAGGTCACAGATAAGCTGGGCGCAAAGCCATGCAAATCGGGCGAGTACAAGGTGATTATCGACAGCGAAACCATGAGTGAGCTGTTCGGCGCGTTTTCCGTACTGTTTTGCGGAGATATGGCGATGAGAAAGCTATGCAACTACAACGAAAAAATCGGCGAAAAGATTTTCAGCGACAAAATATCGGTAATTGACGATCCGCTTCACCCCGACAGTCCGTCCTCTCAACCCTTTGACGATGAGGGCGTTGCCTGCCGCACAAAGACGGTTGTGGAAAATGGCGTTTTGAAAATGATTCTGCACAACCTCAAAACCGCAAAATACTTTAACGCAAAAAGCACGGGCAACGGCTTCAAAAAAGGCGGTTCGGTTGGAACTATGCCCTGCAATATGTATATCAAAGGCGGCGAGGCTCCGCTTGACGATATGATTAAGTCGATGGGCGAAGGCGTTTTGATTACGTCGGTTTCGGGCTTGCACGCAGGCGTAAATCCTACGACAGGCGACTTCAGCCTTCAAAGCTCGGGCTTTATGATCAGAAATGGAGAAAAAGCCGAACCTTTGACGCTGATTGTATTGTCGGGCAACTTCAACGACGTGATGAAAGACGTCGTATGCGTCGGCAACGACTTGAAGGTCGATTATAAGGGTGTATGCACGCCCTCGATTGAATTCGGCGCCATTAAGGTGTCGGGACTATAAAAATGCCCGTTGTCGTATCACATTGAAAAATGTCGAACGAAAGTCGCAATCGGATGCTAATAAAAACATATGCGCACCCTTTTGGTATGCGCCCCAAAGGTTAGACACAAAAGTGAATAACGCTTGGAGGTACATATCGATGAGGGTGCGTTTTTGCAAATAACTTCAACAAATTTTCTTTAGGTAGAAATTGTCGAACGAATGATCCGAGCTTTTCATGCGGTAAAAATTAGCGGGCGATTTGAAATGCAATCCAAAACTGCTAGTTAATAGCTTAAGCTACGATATCCGCTAAAAAATTAATCATTTTCAAAAATCCACTCGCCAAAATGCCGAAATCAGGCGTTACTGGGTTAATACCAATCCACTTCTGATTTCAACATTTTCATCGGCATCTTTTTGGTCTAAAACTCCCAAAACTGCTCTTACGTAGATATTAGCCGATTTTCGGAGTTAGTATTTTTTCGAGAAGTCGGTCGAGGCGTTCTTTTTGGTCTTCGTTAAGGAATCGTCTAAGCGTATTGGTCATATTAAGAATACTCTCGTCGTTAAGCTTTCCCTGCGCTTTTTGGTTGTTAACCGTTTCGATGATGTCCGTAAGGAGCTTATCATCGTCTTGGTTGGAGTAGTAAGCGGTCAATTTCTTCATATATTCCGCTATTTCGGAAGGGGAGAGTCCGTTATTCATTTTACCTCCGAGGTTTGCGCCCTGCGCCGTTGTGTAGTAAGGGTGAGCTATGGCATTTATACTGTTCCGCTTGCATAAACAATGAAATCGTAATCCGATTGGCGTCAATATAATTATATGCTTCCACCGAAGGTTTTGTTCGGGTTTTTCATACACGAATCCATCGTTTTCGGCATACAATAGTTTATACTGGTCCGCGTATTATGATGACGAAGGGAGAAAGAGTATGAGTCTTAACATCATATTGATTTTACTCGGCGGTTATTTGCTGTTAAGCAGGCGCAAAAGTGCGTTGCAGTCGCCTGTGGCGGGATTGGATTTGGGTAAGCTGATGAGCAACCCCGATATTCTTGCTCTTGTTTTTACCGCGTATAAGCTGACCGATAAGACCTTAGACACAAAGGGGAAGCAGGCTGTGTTGGTCGAGCTTATCTCCAATCCACTAATTATGAGTGTACTCGAAAGTCTTACAAAATCCTTCTCCCAAACGTCGCAAAATACCGAGGGAAGCTTTTTCGACTTTGCAACAGGATCAACAGGTTTCCAAAATAACGGATCGCAATCCAACGGTTATCAAAATAACGGTGCGGAAACTCACCAAAACGCAAATCAAGGTCACTCGCAGCCCAACGGTTATCAAAATAACGGCGCGGAAACTCACCAAAACGCAAATCAAGGTCACTCGCAGCCCAACGGTTATCAAAATAACGGTGCGGAAACTCACCAAAACGCAAATCAAGGTCACTCGCAGCCCAACGGTTATCAAAATAACGGCGCGGGAGAAGCGAGCAGTTTCCAAACCGCAAACCAAACCGACAACCAAACCCCGAACCAAAACCAAACCCAAGCCAACCAAAGCGCAAATCAAAATCAAGCGCATGCAAATGAAAATCAAGCCCAAGCCAACCAAAGCGCAAATCAAAGTCAAGCGTAGACAAATTGAAGCTCAAACTTGCACACTTAATCCGATAATTAAGATCTATTCGATGCTCTTAATTTATTCTGTTTATTTCCTTGCACCGATTGAGAATCCGATATATAATGGTGTATATGACTATAATATGAAGCTAACTGTGATTCGACTTCTACGTATCAATAAAAACAGAGCTAGAGTATTTCAATCCGACTTCTACGAATCGAAAAGAAGCCTAGCTTAAGCAATTCAATCCGACTTCTACGAATCGATAAGGAGCAGAGCTTGTGTTGTTTAATGCGACTTCTACGAATCGAAAAGAAGTCGAGGTTAAGTCGTATAATTTTTACTACGAACAACGCACAAAATCGAAAAATAACCAAATGATACAAAATATTCTTGCGAATACTCCATAATCGATGTGAGACTTTCGGGTTTTTGGAACGTATAAAGAGTGTAGAGGCAAAAAGGAAATAAAGCAATATGAACGGTGAAAGTAGCTACCGCCGATTTATAGAGGGCGATGAGAGCGGGTTCAATGACATAGTCCACGAATACCGCTTGAATATGATTTTCTTTGTCAACAGATTTGTCAACGACATAGATGTTGCCGAGGATATTTGTGCCGACGTTTTTGTAAATATCTATGAAAACAAGCATAGATACAACTTCAAAACGCCCTTAAAAACCTATTTGTTTGTTATTGCAAGGAACAAGGCAATCGATTGTTTGCGAAAAAGGAAAAAAGAAACGATTTTGGACGAGAATATCGTGCAAAGCGAGGACGAGCTTATCGATGCCGTCATTTCAGACGAGGAGAAAAGGCGGTTGAGTAAGGCGATGGACGGGCTGAACGTGGACTACCGAACGGCTTTGCACTTGGTCTACTTCGAGGAATTAAGCTATGCCGATGCGGCAAAGGTTATGCGAAAAAGCGAAAAACAGATTAAGAACCTTGTATATAGGGCAAAAATTGCGTTAAAAAGGGACTTGTCCGTTTAAATTTATTGCTCCTTGTTTGAAACTGATTTTTTGGGTGCGGAAATAAGGATAATGCTATGAGAAACGATAATGAATTTGATGTATTAATAGAAAGAAAAAAGGCGGAGTACGAACACCGAAAAAAACAGAGGCGAAAAATCAATCTTCTTGTAACGCCCCTAGTAACAGTATTGTTGGTGGTTGCGATTCTTGCGCTTGAGCCTATATTCGGTCAAAAAGGACCGTACAACGGACAAGAAGATGAAATGCAAATCGAGCTTGTATTGAGCGAATCTCAATCCGACGCCCAAAGCTTGTCTGTTGCCGACCTGCAAAGGACATGGGATTTTTTAAGGACAATCGATGCGGGCAGTTCCATGGACACCGCAACAGACGAATCGACTTTTGAAGTGGCGTACACATTTACGGCGACCTTGCCGTACGCCGTGTATGAGTATCGCTTCACTTATGCCGGATACGCAAGCATTAACGGCGGCGAGTGGTTCAAACTGTCCGCCGAGCAAAAGCAAACACTTGCAGAAATAATTGCAGATTGCATTGAAGCAGAAAAGTAATGATATTTAAGCTGTCCGCCGAGCAAAAAACCCAGAATGAACAATCGCCGATAAGGTAAAGAGAGCTATCTAAATAGTAAATAAAGCGGATTAGTAATTAAAGCGGATTTAGGACTAACGCCAATTCCGTTAACAATCAAAGATTAGAGGAGATAAAAAATGAAAAAAATTATGTATAGAACATTGTGCTTATTGCTTATTGCGGCTGTAAGCCTAGTTTCCGTAGGTTGCGGAGGTGTAAAAAAAGTCAATGCGGACGATCTGATGAAGGGAATCGAGGCGCAGTCCGTGCAAGCGGTGGAAATCGACGATACCTTTGTTGCCGCCATGTCGGAGTTTTACTTCGAGCTTTACAAGCGGTCGTATGCCGCACAGGAGGGAAACAGCTTGGTTTCGCCGCTTTCGGTTATGCTTGCGCTTGCGATGACGGCTAACGGAGCGGACGGTGCGACCAAAGCAGAAATGGAGCAGACCTTGGGAGGCCTTTTCATGGACGATTTAAACGCTTACTTATACAGCTATGTAAACGCGCTGCCCTCGACAGATAAAAGCAAGCTGGAGATTGCCAACTCCATTTGGTTTCGGACGAGTCGCATGACTGTTGAAGAGGACTTTTTGCAGACCAACGCGGATTACTACGACGCGGCGGCTTACGGCTCAAAGTTTGGCGATGACACGCTTAAGGCGATAAATAACTGGGTTTACAATAATACCGACGGTATGATCGACAAGATTTTGGATGAAATCAAAGAAGAAGCCGTTATGTACCTTATCAATGCAATTGTTTTCGACGCTGAGTGGGGCGTGGAGTACAATAAGGACGATGTTGTAGATGGCGTGTTCTACTGTGCGAACGGAGACACCGCCGACGTCGAATATTTGTCCGGTACGGAAGGCGCCTACTTCAAGACGAGCAATGCGCAAGGATTCGTAAAGAGATATAAACAGGGTTACAGCTTCGTTGGACTTCTGCCCGACGAGGGTATCGGCGCGGACGGACTTGTCGACAGCCTTTCGGGTGATCTTATCCAAAGCATATCCGAAGCGAGGAAAGGCGGCAAGTACGCCTTCGTCAAGCTTCCCAAGTTTTCATACGAGTATAAGCTGACGATGAATAAGATTCTTGCGGAAATGGGTATGGCAAGAGCGTTTAACAGCAAAGCCGCGGATTTTTCCAAAATGGGCACATCTAGTATAGGTAATATTTTTATCGGTGACGTACTGCACAAAACTTTTATTGAATTGACCGAAAAGGGAACGCGTGCCGCCGCAGTTACCAAGGTAGAAATATCAGACGAGGCATGGGATCCTGATGGGTTGGTTACGCTGAATTTCGATCGACCTTTCGTCTATTTGATTATCGATGACAGCACGAATTTGCCTGTATTTATCGGATCATTACAAAACATCGAATAAAGCCCGAATAATGACCTTAGGAGAGAAAGGCAAACTTTCCATAGTCGCACATATCATCGAATAAAGTCTGAAGGATATACTATGGAGAGAAAGGCAAAACTTCCATAATTGTCGTCAAACAACATCGAATAAAGTCCGAAGGAGGACGTCCCGTATTTAATATGAAGCGCCATCAAATACAAATTAGCGCGGATTCAATTATTCCGACATAATGATTCGCCCTAAAGATGAGTGGTTAGCATTTAGGAGGGCAAGTAAAGAAACAAAGATGTCCGATAACTCATTTCGGATATCTTTTTTAAATGGTAGAAACGTATTGACTTCGCATTAGCTTTCAAATCCAATTTCCGCTGCGGAACTTACTTTGGCAATTAACTTCCACAAAAAAACAACACGCGTTAGAAAAAACTTTGGAATAGCTGGCATTTTTACTTGACAGTCCAAACAAATAATGGTAAGATACACAAGCATCAAATTTGATGTGCGTCGCGGGGTAGAGCAGCTGGCAGCTCGTCGGGCTCATAACCCGGAGGTCGGGGGTTCAAATCCCCCCTCCGCAACCATTGAATTGAGTGCAAGCTCAATATAAGTCGTGGCGGCGTAGCTTAGTTGGTTATAGCGGCCGGTTCATACCCGGCAGGTCGTTGGTTCGAATCCGACCGCCGCTACCACTTTAATTAAAGCGAAATTATTCATTGTAGCCAAGCTATGCATCTCTGCTATATATGCGGCTCTATAAGTGGGCAAGCGGGTTTAGTCGGAGGTTTCTTTCGGTCGAGTTATAAGTTATCGAAGGTACTAAGCAAAGCGTGGTTAAAAAGAGCAAGCGAGGCTCCTTGGTCAAGCGGTTAAGACATCGCCCTTTCACGGCGGTAACACGAGTTCGATTCTCGTAGGAGTCACCATTTCCCGATGTGGGAGAGCGAGTAAGCTATTGCGACGGCGCAAAAAACATAAAGCAAAATGTCGACAGAGGCAAAAAAGGCTTGACAGTTCGTTTGTGTGTGTTATATAATGGCATTACTTTTGGGGGCATAGCTCAGCTGGGAGAGCATCTGCCTTACAAGCAGAGGGTCATAGGTTCGAGCCCTATTGTCCCCACCAAATAAGGTCGTTACGCGTTTAACGTGTGACGGCTTTTTTATTGCAATCGGAACTTTGCGGCTTCAATAAAATTAAATTTGTCGAGTACGTGCGTATATATCGCAGATGTGGTCTCGATTCTGCTATGTCCAAGCCATTTTTGCACTACTCGCATACTGATACCGCTTTCAAGACAACGCGTAGCAAAAGTATGCCGTAAATCGTGTAAATGATGTTCGGGGCAATATTCCTTAAAAATTCGGGTTGCGTGGTCGGCGGTGCAAATAAACACGGTTTCACCGTGCGAAACGGATTCGAGGCTTTGAAGATAAGGAATCATAGTGATATAATTCGATACAAGCAAAACTATGTACAATAAATACCGAAAACCTCGTGAGCCATGAAACAAACGAGGCTTTTTGATGCCGACGTGTGTCGGCAAACCTATTAGTTGTTCAAACTGAAGTTACATCATCGCAAATCCACCGTAAAAGAAAAAGCCTAAGGAAAACATTTGGTTTTCTTTAGACTTTTGGTGGAGAAGGACACGAGTTTAATACAAAATGCACACGGTAGCCTTGTTCCCGTTTGTTCCGTTTGCTTTGTGCACACCCTCGTCTTTTTCTGTTTGTTCCGTGTGTAGAGGGTACATATGAGAAAAT
>JAQVMT010000048.1 GCA_028703495.1 Clostridia bacterium
CTCGAAAAAACAATTAAAGAGCGCATCGGCGATAATACTAACGACTCAGAATGTATATCGGGAATGGCGCTCGGCGTTGATACAATATTTGCGCTCGCCGCAATAAATCTTCAAAGTATAAAAGGCCACAATACGCGCCTCGTATGCGCGTTGCCGTGTCTCGGCCAAGACTTACACTGGCAACAGCAAGACGCTATACGCTACGGCCAGATATTAAAGCTCTCTGACGAAGTTGTTTACGTTTCAAATCAGCTTTATATTAACGGCTGTATGCAGGCACGCAATCAGTATATGATAAATCGCTGTAATGTGCTTATAGCCGTCTATAACGGCGACAGACGAGGCGGCACGGCCGACACTGTTAAACGCGCTCAGAAGGCCGGCAAAGAAATCATATTTATTCACCCGAAAGAAATAGCGCCGGTGGTGGTTTAATATGGGCGATAAATTTTTTGAACCTAAATATAAAGAAGATGATTTAAGGCCAAAAATGTCTGCCGCTGAATTTGATTATGAGCGTTGGCGCGGCGATTATTTCATAGGCGTCTCAGTTCGTTACGATGATAAAGAAACTTTTTATAAAATGCTTCGACGTTATTGTGTTGGCTGGTGCTATAGCATTGACTGTCATATACGACCACAAACCGAATCGATAGCTGTAATGCTTAATTATAATATCGACGGTGAAGATGATATAGGTTGGTTTCATATACCTTTCTGGATACTTATTCAAGACAATCTCGATAAGCTATTCGACGGTGTAGAAGTTCCTGCTAAAATAATAAAACAGTATAGACAAACACTTTAATTATGGGAAAGAAAAAAGAATTTGTACCTATGGCAATAATGGCGCGATTGACTTTATTCGCGCCTAATTTTTTATCTGAATATTCTCATTATTACGTAATGAGACATCTTATCGTAAAAGATAAAAAGATTAAACCTAAAAAAGAAAAGAAGATTAGAATAAAGAAAATTAAAGTAGCAAAGGTTAGAATAAAAAAAGAGCCTAAAGAAAAATACAAAACTATATTCAATTTATGTGATGTATGCTCATCACAAATCGAGACCTGTCAAGCCACCTGCTTTGATTTAACTTACGATAGAAAAGAACGCATCAAAACTTGTAAATATTTCTCTTATAATAAAAATAATTCTTAACTATTAGCAACGCATTATGTTATACTATACGAAATAAAACAAAGCGAGCTGATAGTAATGAATATTAAAGCACATAAAAATAATCCGGCACTCGTCGATGTAACTGATATGAGCATGAGCGCAACCATACGAATACTCGATGCTAAGACAGCTAAATACGAGATAGTATTTCCTCTTCACATGAGTACCGTCGAAGTCGTAAACAACGCCGAAGAGTTCGGAATGTATATGAATTGCCGTTACGTTAAAACAACGCTCACACGCGCGGCTAAGAGATATTGTATGGAACTTAACGCTCGTATAAATTCAAAATTCTTTTATGTCTGGTCACATTGGGATAGCCAGATAAAAATACGCGAAGTCTATATCGACGCTAAAGGCGTAATATGGGGCATTCACGAAGGCAAGATAACCAGAAAATTAAGCGATTATATTTACGGCGAAGTCACGGACGCTACGCGCGAAGCCTTTAAGGTTTACGAAGAAGCGATTAAAAAATATAATGCGCAAATAGTCGCAATAATGGAATTAAAAAAAGTAGCAGAAAATAATTTCTTAATAACAAAAGGTGTTGACCAACGAGGCAGAAATATTACTACGGAAGAGTAGGTGTATTATGGGTAGAGCAGTCGGCGCTAAAAACAACAGAACATACGGCCATAACTGCAAGTATATCGAATGCCGACAAGGTTTTATTTCTAATAATCCTCGCTCATTATATTGTAGCGAAACATGCCGACAAAACGATTATAATTTAAGAAACAGAGTACGCTTCGATAGATTTTTAAAATGTAGAATATGCGGCGCATTACTATCATTGAAAGAGGCCGAAGCGCACGTAACGAAGCATAAAGACTATATAAGGCAAGGTGGTTGTAATGAGTGAAAAATATAAATCAGATATATTAAAAATCGCTGAAAAGATTCACGAAGGTTACCTTAAAATGCGAGAACACAGAGATAATAAAAGCTATACGTCAATATTTCCTGCCGGTATATTTTATGATGTTCTTAGAGATAAAATATTTGTATCTCCTATAAATATGCCATTTATCCCTCATACTATTAATATCGGTGCATTAACCGCTAAAGAGGTTGCCGATATCGACCCTAAACATATCTCGAATCAGTGCTTTATCGGTCTTGAAAATACAATAACGAAGATACATAAAATATTAGAAGTCTTCGCTGAGGCACTTAGACGTGGCGAATACTACGATAAGTTTCTCGATGTACTCAATGCTATTATTAAAGAACATGCAATGTCTATCGCCCACGCGGAGCAGGAAATAAGCGCTCAGAACGAATGAATCGAAACATATACTGCCGCCATAAACGAGGCTAATAACGTAAAAAACAAAGTAAGGGCGGCTATAATCAGTCAAGCACATCAGACGTATAGAGGGGAGGTTAAGGGCTGTGAAATATCAACGCCGAATCAAACATAAATTAAATCTGAAAAAGAATCATTATCATAAGAAAAATGATAGGTGGCGTGGCGATATACAGCGAGGCGGTATAGTACGGGCAGGCATCATCAATCAACTTAAATTATATCCGATACATTTCATCGGCGATATTATATTCAAGCCGATTGATAAGAACGATAAATCACCTCATATGCCGCTTAACTTTGCAGTATGTCCTGATGTTCATGTGACTCTCATAGAAGAAATCAGAGCGTTAGGTAAAGAAAGAATAAGTCCTAATACAAAAGATTCAATAGACGCGATAGCTTGCGCTCTAAGGTTACAGGAGGAAAAGTAATATGAGATACGATAGAATCGAATGCGCTTGCGGAAGAACCAAAAATAAAGACTCAAAGCAATGTGTTTGGTGCGGTATTAAAACAGAAGACTGCGTATATGACGAAGTTAAAAGAAAATTAACTAAGAAGGAAAAAGACAATGAATAATGATTTCGTAGAAAAATTACGTGACCGCAATACTAAAGAAGCGACGTACGTTGAGGCTAATAACAGCATAAACGAATATATCGAAAAAGTTGTTATTAAAATGCTCAATGCCGGCCTTGCTACGTGTTTTAAATCAGGAAATGGCTACAGCACCTTACTAACAGTTCAGCATCTTCAGAGTCTTGATGTGACGTATTACGCCGACTTCTTCCTTGAAGATGATTTATCACAAATTCGTATTACCATAGAATTTATAGACCGTGATGATAACGAATACGATTTCGAAACTGTACTGTTCTCTTCGGTTTTCGATGATGAATACGCTCTTGACAGATATATCGCGGCGCTCGTCGAAGCAAAGAACGCTGTCGGCCGGCCGCACTTTGTATTTAATCCGAGTGAATACAGAGGTATACCAAAAGAGCATTTTCAGCCAGAAGTATCACCGGCAAATAAAACAGCCAAGGTAATATTGGCCGAAACATCGTCGCCAGAGCAGTCAAAAAAGAAGAGGTGCTAATATGAAAGCTCGTGGGTAGTATTAAAATATGGAATAAGACCTGAAATGCCGTATATTGAATGCTTGCGTTGCGGCAGATTCGAAACAGTTCTTTTGCCCTTAGAAATCAAAGAATTCTGTAAAGTAAGCGAAGAGTTTACCAGTAAACATTTAGATTGCAAAGAAGGTGCTATTAATGAAATTCTTAAAAATAGT
>JAQVMT010000049.1 GCA_028703495.1 Clostridia bacterium
CAGGAAGTACACCATATCAAACCGCTGTCGCAGGGCGGCACTCACGCACAGAGCAACCTTATGGCTTTGTGTACACCGTGTCACTCTCGCATCACTGCCGAGATGGGTGACCGTTGGCACGACAGATAAACAGTAACCGTCCTTATGCGTATTCCGACGATTTGTACCTTGCTATTTATTTATCTTCGCCGGTAGTTTTATCCGTGTATAATCCGTTAATGAAGTAGCTGTTTTGAGCCTTTAATTCTATTACACTTGCATTTTCGGTGGCGTATTCAAGGTAATCTCGCAGTCCAACTTTCGTTTTCTTTACAAGGTCTTTAAAATAATCACCGATGGCACGCCTAACCAAAACGACGTTTTTTTAACATGAAGTTATAATGCAAGATTTGAAGTGTAAACCTTTAGTAATCTGAATGTTGAATTTTAGTGGTTTAATGGCAAAGCTTAGATATGGCGAGTGCTTGTCTTAGCGGAGCGTTGGAATTCCCGAGGTGCGGAACGCGCTTTGGTGTGGTCTTAGCGATGTCACTTACATATCAATCATTTAGCATTTACGGAGATTGAAGCACTAAAACGCACGCTTTACCTAGCGGATTCCGTACAGAGACAAACGTAATGCAAACCCTACACTGGAAAAACTCTCGAACCAATCTGTTGTTGCCGATTCTTGTACCTTGACAATATTACTCGGTTTAAATGAACACGTCCGAAAGAAGTCCATATCTGCCGCGGGTTTTACCTTTGGTGAAGTTATTAAGCTTAACGTTATATTTTTCATAGTCGAGTTTCGGGATTCTGTTCTCAATAATAATCGTCTGACCGATGTCTTGCGTTCTCATAAGATACTCAATCAGTCCAGATTTCATACTGTCGGGAGCGGAGTCGCTTACGCCCTGTTCCAAAGACAGTAGCGGAGAATCCACTATAAGAAGACAAGGCGCGTATTTACCGTATTTGCATAGATATTCGCGCATAGTTATAGCAAGTGTAACGTTAAGGAATGCTTTATACCCTTTCCCGAAATCCGCCTTGTGTTTGGAATTTACTATTACATCGAAATCCTTAAGAGAAAACATAGCTGACAGTAGATTCTCGTATCTGCATTCGCGAAGAACCTCATTAAACATTCGGGTCATATCCGCTTCGAACCCGATCGGAAAATGTTCTCGAGGTTTGTATTCGTTTGCCTTATTTTCGTGTGCGGCGAGTATTCTACCGTAATCCTCGGTTTTCTCTTTATGCAATTCATTAACTATCTCCAACTCCTTTTGCAGTCGGACCAGAGTATGGTAATCACTAAGCGTTATCGTTAGTTTTTCTGCACGTGGGCGTAGTTCGGTGCGGATAAAACGTTCTGTTTCATCTCTTTCCGAATTTAAAACAGATATTCTATCCAAGCAATGGTTCTTGTCCGTAATAACCGTTTGCTCTACTGCACCCAGTTCAGTCAGCAGTTCTGATATGCGTTTCAACTCACCGTTTGCAGATTCTGTATAGGATTCATCCATCTCGGTTAAAAGATCTCCATCGCAGAAAGGGCACTTATTGAGTAGGTGGAGCTTTTCCATATTGACTTCACCCTCTACAATGAAAGCAAGGCGCTTTATATCCGTAGCGTATTGGGAACGAAGTTTTTCGTATCGGTCAAGTAATAGATTACACTCTGCAAGACGGTCGCGTTCGTATAGTACTTGCGCAAGTGTTCCCTTACTCTTGTTTATTTCTTCTAAGATTCTATGTTCCGTTGCGGATAATTCGTCGATGACTCTCTGTATCTTTGTGTTTATAGAACATCCGTCTGTCGCGTTGAGCTGCTTTTCGAGTTTTTCCTTTTTCTTACATAAAGAGTCTATTTCATCGGATATATAAGCTTTGACGGCATTCTTTTTCGCTTCGCTTATTTTCCTGTCTTCGATAGAGTCTATTTTTGAAGCGTCGTATGCGGAGATAAGGTACAACAATCCGGATAATGAAGCTGTTTTAACGGTGCTCTCTTTGGACATCAAAATCGGTTCGGGTTGAATCACCTCATCTTCGTATATGAGAAACGAATGCATTAACATTCGCCAAGTCAAGCGAATCTGCTCAAAACGGCTGTTCTTGACAATCATCGGACTGTTCTCGATACCTATAAGCTTTATAAGTACTTGCCCGAGTTCGGGTAGTTAGTAAACATCGGATGCTATATTTACATCGGTACTTGATACTGCAACCTTGTTTTTGCCTATCGTACGTTTCAGGGTTACAAAGCCGTTATTCGTTTCAATCGAAAGAGTTATGGTGTCATAACCGTGTTTCTCGGGAAGCGGTCTATCTTTGCTGTTACCGAAAACGTAATCAATACACTTTATTATGCAGGTTTTTCCGGTATCTGACACGCCGTGTATTATATTCAAACCTCTAACAAAATCTACCGACGACGGTTTCTTACCCTCACCGGATACGGTTAATTCCTTTAGATAGAATCTACTCATCTTTATCTCCGAATCTTTCAATCGTTTTTCTGTTAATAAAGTCAATCAGCTTCTGTTCTGTCCTATTACTCGAAAACCGTTTTGTCAATCTCACGGCATGTACATATTCCCGCGCATAGTCAACGGTGAATCTATCTGCAAAGTTCGTTCCTCTATCCGTTATTCCGTAACGGAAGTCGCTTGTATGTTTGTCTACGGTAATAAGCCCTTTGACGACAAGACTCTTGATTGCCGTTGTTATAAGCTCACGCTTGATGGTGTATTCACATGAAGAAAAAGTGTTATCTCCATGTAAGTCCGTTTCGGTCAATCCGAGGGTTTTACCGTTTATAGCAATGAAATCCAATGCGGTAATTCGATCTACGTTCATGGAGATTTTGTATTCCGACAGAAGCAGTACAATTCGTAAAGAATTCTCAAACGTAGTATTAAATACACTATTCATCATCTGATACCCACTTTATCCTTTGTTCGTTGACAAGAATGTGACATGCTCCCTTCTTCTCGCTACTACCGATCCAGTTTAGCATCTTTTCCAATACGGATTTACCTTGAGGACGGTTTGCTGCTTGTTGCAGCACGTCGAGTAACCTTTGGTATCCGTCGGAATAAGACTTGCGACAAATATCGCTAACGCTGTCATATGTATCATCATGACTTAAACGGCAGATTAAGAGGTGTTAGCGATCAAGCAGGAAGAAACTACGGATTCAAGTATAACCAATTCGGTGAAGCCACAGAGTATTACGATAATAGTGTTCTAATTAAAGAGAAGAATGTTGAAAGAATCATTGTTTTTACCGAGGTGCCATCCTTATTTGCAACCAATGTGGATGTCGTTACCGAAAAAGTGTACAAAAACGCGTCACCAGACACCGCAAAAAGCATTATAGATAAATACGGGAAGGTAACTGCGACGCTGACAAATAACAACTCAAAGATGACAACGTTCGGATACCAAAGTATCCCTGAGAGTCGTACTGTAGCTAAAATAAGTAGAATTTCTGATCCTCATGACGGACAGATCTATAATTACCAATACAACAGCGACAACCAACCCTGCGGATATACTACAAGCGGCAGCTCAAATACAGGAGCAAAGCAGCTTTCGGTCAGACAAATAGGAGCAGACGAAACACAGTATACATTGAATGGCGGGAATAGAACATCTACGGTAATCAGTGAGGATGCCGAAGGTGACAATAAGAAATACTTTCAACCGAGAATTAAGCATACATTAGACAAAGATAGTGGTTTTGCCGAAACAGACAAAGACTTCGACGTAAAATATGATTACGACCAATTAGGT
>JAQVMT010000050.1 GCA_028703495.1 Clostridia bacterium
TATCGCTCAGAACAAACAGGATATCTATGCTTACTATCAGATTCTTAAAAAGCAGAAACAACTTTATTGCGATATTGAAGGTTCGACTTTACCTTATTCTGTAAGCATACACCCTCACCAAGTTATCAGCATTTCGTTTACGTATCGCGATAATGAAGCGTTCGTATTCCCATTAAAAACTCTTAAACGTATAATGCCGCAAGACGCGACCGATTATGCTTTTCAAGCCATAACATTACTTCTTAAAGACCCGAATATAGGCAAGAGTTTTCATTATGGTAAATACGATGTGTCGTATCTCGACTTCGCCGAAGAAATAGAAACTAACGGCTACAACGACGAAACGATAATAAAAGCATACCTTGAACACGAAAAACAAGAGCGCGGCTTAAAAGCGCTTACAAATAAATTTGAGCCAGATATGTTCGAGTACGATAAACCTCTTCACGATTACATCGCTCAACACGACGAAGCTAATCCGAAGAAAGGCGGCTCATATCTTTATATACCTAATCATATTTTATTGCCGTATAACGGCCTTGATACGATAGCATTATTCAGATACAGCAGACGCATAACGCCGATAATAGAAAATAATCCGCGTCTTAAATGGCTCTATCATTCAATAATGATGCCAGTATGGTTACGTTATATTAAAATGGAAAAATACGGTTGGCCTATCGATAGAATAGGCTTACAGGAAGAAAGTAAACGCCTTAAAGAAGTCGTTAGAATAAATACTAAGAAAGTAATGGATTATCTCTTAGCTCGCGGCATACGTGAGGCGTACAATCTTAATTCACCAGAAGATTGCGCTCAGATATTAATACGGCTCGGCGAATTGCCTTTAGAAGAGGCGCGACTTAACTATAAAGGCGTTCCGACAGCCGATGTTAAAGACATTATTAAATGTATCAACGCAGGCTCAGAAGTAGCTCGCTATATCAATATAGCGCGTAACGCTGATAGCATGGACTCAAAGTATTGCGTATCGTTCTTACACGATATTGATTTGAACGACCGCTATCATGCCGAATATAATCTTACCGAAGTCGATACTGGCAGAACATCAGAGAAACGAATTCAAACAATTACCAGAAAATATCGCAAATTCTTTACGGCCGGCGAAATGCCAGACGGCTCGCCGCGCATATTCTTTGAGCATGATTATTCACAGCTTGAAATACGCCTTATGGCGTGCCGTGCGCGTGTTAAACTTATGTTAGAGATATACAAGCGTAACGGCGATATACACAGGCTTACAGGCTCGTCAGCGAAGTATATCGTACACGACGAAGCGGCGATGAACGCGCTTGTAGAATCACGCGACCCAGACCGTATAATCAAAGAGCTTATGACGTACTTCGGTACGTTCGATAAGAATATGCAGAAAGTATTAAGACAGCAGGCAAAGCCGGTTAACTTCTCTTTCCTATATCGTGCTTATCATCTTTCTGTTATGAATAAAATTAATTCTGATAATGATAAAATGATTAAAGATTTGATTATGGAATCATACGAAACCGAAGACATGAAAGAGCGAGAAAAGATAGCAGAAAAAATAGAAGAATTAAAACAGCTTTATATTACCGAAGAGCAGGCAAAGACATTCGAAAAGGCGTTCTTTACGTTATATCCCGAAGTACGTGTATATCACGAAGAATGTTGCGACGAGGCTAAAGCAACAGGTATCATTACATCGCCTTTCGGCAGAATGAAACATATATCTGAAGCAACATTAAATCCGAATATACGTGAAAACCTAAAGAAGATAGCGCACGCGCTTAACTCGTCAACGAATATGCCGATTCAATCCCTCGGCGGCGACTGTAAATTTATGGCTGTTCTTCGTACGGCCGAAACATTCGAAAAAGAATGTATCGACGCACATCTTATCGGCGACCTTCACGATGCTTTATTCACCAGTGTAGCGCCAGAACATGCCGAAACAGCGTTTGATATATTACAAGATAAAATGTGTATTCATAAAGGCGAATTCGATTGGACGGCAATCGATATACCAGTTGATTGTAAGGTTGGCTTTAATTGGGGTAAATCAACGGAAATTAAAAATAAAGAAGAACTTAGAACGTGGCTCAGAGAAAATGGTTATGCTACAAAATAAGGAGGGATGTTTATGATTTATCAATTAATGCTTACTTCAAACGGAGATTTTGAAATAATGTCAGATAATGAAGGTGAAGATAATCGTACAGTGTTTAAAGGTAATTTATACGATGATGAGTCTTGCGCCGAATTTCTTGAAACACTAACAAAAGAAGCCGAAGGCATGCCGTTAGAGAAGTTTCATGGGGGTAAATAAATTAAAAAATAAAGAGGTGTATAGTGGCGACAGCAATGAAGTTACAAGTAAACTGGTCTAAAATAAAAAATACTGCTGACATAGTTGAGATATTAAAACTTATTCCGATTAACATAATAGTGCCAGACGGACAGACAATGCCGACTGAAATTCAGCGTTTAATAAGCGCCAATAAACTTATGATAAATAACGTCAAAAAAATAAAATAATTTAAACTATCGTAACGCCTTTATGTTATACTATACGAAAGGCGAAATAATAAAAAGCGAGTGATGTAAAATGACAGTGAAAAAAGACAATCTTCCCGCGCCGCCTACGCCCGATACGAACGCTATAACGCCGCTTGAAGCGCTTACCGGCGACTTCAATAACGTAACTATAAGCGGCTTCGGCGAAGTCAATTTCGCTCAGTTCAAGATAACCGAAGAAATGCACATCGACTTAAACAAATTAGACGAAGAGTGCGCAGTACAGCCGGCCTTATACGGTAAACTTTCTCGCGTAGTTTCGAAAGCAAAATATGACGCTAAAATAGCGAAAGCCGAAACCAAAAAAGAATACGCCAGATGCGCTGATTTCTTGCGCTCGCCGCAAGGTCTCGCTGCACAGGGAAAGAAAGCAACTGAAGCGTAAGTCGAAGAAGGCGTAGAGCTTATGCCAGAATACCAGTCGGCCGTAAGAAGACAGCTCGACCTTGAATATATGGCCGAAACATTCGACGGCTTACTCGAATCGCTCAGACAGAAAAAATCAATGATAATGGCAATAAAAAATATCAGCGAAAACTAAAAATCAAGCGTGCGTTATGGACGAACGGTCATGTCGCCGGCTCATAATCGGACGCCTTATAATAGAGCATAGCGAAGCCAGAGCCTACAACGGAACTGCTCAGCTCTCCGAACATATCTCTGCGCTATGGCAATGATAGTAGGGTGACATTGCAGAACTCAGATTATATTATTATAAGGTATGCGGGTTCAAATCCTGCTAACGCACTTTTAAGAATCTAAGAATACAAGAATCAGGAGTTGAAGATTATGATGATTACCGTCGCCGAATTAATCTCGAAATTAAAAAAAGTTAAAAACAAAAAAGCGCTTGTAGTAGTCAGCGGTTATGAAGACGGCTACGATGACCCAGAAGTTTCAGATTTAACCGAAATGAAAGTAAAAGTCGTAAACAATGCTGTTGACTATGAAGGGCGGTATCAAGAAGTATCGAAACATGAAAAAATCGAAGACGGCGCTGAGTGCTATACGGCTATATGTATCGGTCGAGGCGATGCCACAGAGTATCAGCCAAAGCGTGAGCCGGT
>JAQVMT010000027.1 GCA_028703495.1 Clostridia bacterium
ATAGAAAGCATACCGAAGCGCAAAGTATCCGCTCCGTATTTCTCGATAAGCTCGATCGGATCGATACCGTTACCCAAGCTTTTGCTCATCTTTCTGCCCTGTTCGTCGCGCACAAGTCCATGAATAAGGACATCCTTGAACGGCGTCTTTCCCGTAAACTCCAACCCGCAGAAGATCATTCTTGCAACCCAGAACGGAATAATGTCATAGCCTGTTACCAATACGTTTGTAGGGTAGAACGTACGATACTCGTCGGAATTGTTCAAAAAGTCCAAAGTACTAAACGGCCATAGAGCGGAGGAAAACCAAGTATCCAAAACATCCTCGTCTTGGCGAATGTTCTTGCTACCGCATTTAGAGCAAGCATTGACTTCGTTCTCCGAACAAATAACCTCTCCACAATCGTCGCAGTAGTACACGGGTATCCTGTGTCCCCACCAAAGCTGACGGCTTATGCACCAATCTCGAATATTTTCCATCCAATGCAAATAGGTTTTATCGTAAAAACTCGGATGGAACGCAGTCTCACCGTTTTTAACGGCTTCGATTGCTTTTTGAGCAAGAGGCTTCATCTTGACAAACCACTGTTTGGATACTATCGGCTCCACCGTGGTTTTACAACGATAACATTCACCCGTGTTGTGAGCGTAATCGCGAATCTCCACCAACTGACCTAATTTTCGCATCTCTTCGGTAATTTTCTTACGACACTCAAAACGATCCAAGCCCTCGAATAAGGGTGTGGCAAGCTCGTTCATAATAGCATTATCACTCATAACCTTTATCACGGGCAAATTGTGCCGAGCACCAACCTCAAAGTCGTTGGGATCGTGCGCAGGCGTAATCTTTACCACCCCTGTTCCGAAATCCTTCTCCACATAATCGTCGGCAATTATCGGAATCTCACGGTCGACAAAGGGTACGATAACGGTCTTTCCGACTAAATCCGAGTAACGCTCGTCAGTGGGATTTACGGCAATCGCCGCATCACCCAACATGGTTTCGGGACGCGTTGTCGCAAATGTAACACTTTCAGACCTATCGGCAGTGTAATACTTGAACAACCAAAGATGCGATTGCTGTTCGCTGAACTCCACCTCTGCATCGCTTAACGCCGTTCCGCAAGACGGACACATATTGATGATTCTGTCGCCTTGATATATCAAGCCTTTGTTGTATAGTGTTACAAAGGCGTGCTTGACAGCTTTAGAAGACTTTTCATCCAAGGTAAACACCAGCTTGGACCAATCGCAGCTACCTCCTAGATATCGAACCTGCTCCAATATCCTTTCGCCGTAATCTTTTTTCCACTCCCAAGCTTGCTCCAAAAAGGCTTCGCGTCCTATTTCGCGTTTGTCGATACCACGTTCCCTTAACTTCTCCGCGACCTTTACCTCGGTTGCAATCGACGCATGGTCGATGCCCGGTAGCCACAAAGCGTTATATCCCTGCATCCGCTTAAGTCTTATTAAGCAGTCTTGCGGCGTAAGGTCGAAAGCATGACCTATGTGCAGTTGTCCAGTGATGTTGGGGGGCGGCATGATGATTGTATAGGGGTTTTTATCGGATTGAGTATCCGCACAAAAATAACCCTTGCGTTCCCAGTTCTCGTAAATTCTTCTTTCAAATAAATTCGGTTGATAAGTCTTTTCCATATATGCTCCTTTTCTCCTTTTTGGCTGTTTCTAGGACAAATAGTTTCGGCTTGATAGCTTTATTTAGTATGCTAAAATGCAATTATCTATAATAGCACAAGTTACGCTATGCGATTTTGCCATAAAAAAAGCCCTGCAACAATCTGCAGGACGGAAATTCCGCGGTACCACCCACATTCAAGCTTACGCTTACACTCAAACGGATTAACGCACCGATGGCGGAGTCGACTACACACAATCCAAAGGAATGCTTCATCGATCGGCTTTACGGACTACCTTCTTCGAAAATTGTTACCGTCTTGCAGCAAACGACGGCTCTCTGTCAACAACAGTTCGAGTACTCCTTCCGTATCCAAACGCTTTGTGGGTATTAAAACACATTTTTACTATTTTTGCAAGCATTTATATCGGCTTTTTGGCATTTTTCCGATATTATTTAACCACCTGAATAAATGCGTTGTCAAATTTAATTATTAAAATGGATTTCGACATATTCCGCGCTAGTCATATATTACGGCAGCTCAGAAATAAAAGAAGTCTAAGAATCGTTTCGACATAACGCTGATTATTGCAAATCCTTGGCGATGCGACCTGCATTAATACCAAGACGAAACCGATGAAAACTCTCAATATAGAAGAGAACAGTTTACCTCATATCTATGCAAGGATGAGGGGTAAGACATTAAAAGCTATGTGCTTGTTTTTTTCGCTTTCATTACGACAATAAATAAAAGTGTCGGACAATTTAATTAGTATGTAAGACATATCTTAATAACGTTAAGTAATTAATTTTAAAATAAATGTAATTTTTCCAAATATTGACTCAAAAACATTTGCATTCTATTTAAATAAAGTGTATAATCACAATACACATTAGTGTAAGATAAGAAAAGTTTATTTAGTATTCAATCTTTGCAAAAGCCATTAAGCCAAGCTGATTTGCGGTATTTAGATTTTCCTTTTCTTAAATATTTAAAGGAGGAGAAATTATGCCGGACAAAACTTTAGTTTGCAAAGATTGCGGAAAAGAATTTGTTTTCACAGAGGGCGAGCAAGAGTTCTACAAAGAAAAAGGTTTCACGAATGAGCCTCAACGTTGTTTGGACTGTCGTAGAGCTAACAAATCTAAGAGAAACTTTTCAAGACGCGACGATCGTTAATCGTCTTAAAAAATTATTGTAAAAGAGAAGCGTTTGGCAACTAATTGCTAAACGCTTTTTATTTTTATGACATACTTTTACCAAATCAAGAGGGATAATTATGTAGCTGTTTCCGATGCCTTGCCAAATTCCATCTCGGTTCGGCATCGAAAACAGGTACAATCAATAATGCTAGGGCTTCCTCCCATAAAAGCTGTATATCCTGTTTATGAGCGGATTAAAGTGAGTTTTAGTATCTAGCACGCCACATATAGAACTGAATTATTTTTGTTTGATGACATTTTTGCTATAACCTCTTTGTATAACCGATTATCTCCATCCCACGATAAAGGGATATCGGTTAGATATGCGTTAGTTCCCTCATTAGAAGCTAATTCAGAATCAGACAGATTTACTCCTAAGATATCCTCTTCGACGGGAACGGTAACGATATGGGTAAAGAAGGAATTCCAAATGTAATTATCATAGTTGCTTCCCTCGTAGCAATACAACGTAAGCTCACCTTCGAATCTACCCATATTACCTCTAAACTGCGAATAACTAAATCCTGCTGAAGAGTAGCTACATTCCAAAGCGGGCGCATCCAGTCCCAAAAATACGTATTCGTTTAAGTTTTTGGTATTAAAGAATGCTTTGTCGCTGATCACTTTTACCGATGCGGGGATAATCACTTTTTTAATTATCTGATTGTTGCTAAATGCACCGTATGAGATTTTTATTACTGTATTCGGAATCGTAAACACCTCATCGCTTTTTGCCATAGGATAAAAGTATAGCTCTGTCATGTCCGGATTGTAAAGCACTCCGTCAACGGATTTCATCAGCTTGTTGTTAGGATCGACATTGATAATTCCTAAGCTGTCACAGTTGCTGAAGGAGTTAATCGGATTAAAGCCTTCTGCAAGAGCGTTTATGGTGATTTCTTTCAGACTCCTGCAATTGATAAACGCATTTGCGCCTATTGTTTGCAGTTTCGGAGTGAACGTAAACGATAATAAGGATACACAGTTTCCGAAAGCAAATGTATCGATACTCACCGTATTATTCGGCAACTCTAGCGTGACCATATTTTTACATCCGTAGAAAGAATACGAACCGATGCTCAACATATTTGTACCGTTTTGCTCGCTTGCAGTAACATCGGTTAAGCCCGAATGTCCGTAAAATGCATTGAGCCCGATAGATGAAAGGTTGCCGGATAAAACTACTCCTTTTAGCAAGGTTTTTGTAGTTGAGAAGCCTCTTGAAGAAGCAGAGTTGATCGAACCATTCGAACCGATGATAGTATAGATGTACATCGGATAATAGCTAAACGCATACGGAACGACAGTTTCTACGGTTTCGGGCATAATATACACGCCCTCGTACTCCCAAGCGGAAGGTTGGCGGTAGATTGTTGTCATTGCCTTATTATACATAACGCCATATTGATACGTACAAATAATTGTTCGATTCGGGAACAGTAAAGGATTTAAGCATCGGACAATTCGTGAACGGGAAAATGTCGAAGGTCGAAACTTTATCTCCAAAGTAAACGGTCTTCAAAATCGGGCAAGACTGGAAGCAGAAGCCACCGATAACATCGACCGATTTATAGAAATAGACTTCCTCCAAGCTGTCATTACAAGCAATAGGATAGCCTGCCATAGCCGCTCTCATAATGTTTCCGTTCGAATTAACGCCCACCGTACCCACAGTTCCGTTGAATACTATACGTTTCAGGCTGTTGCATATACTTATTGCATAACTGCCGATGCCTGCGACATTACCGTTGAAAATCAGTTCTTCCAAATTTGCCATGTTAAACACGGAAGTCGAGAAATTGGTTATGTTGCCGTTAAATGTGATTTTTGTAATATTATTACATTCTGCAAACGTATAGGTGTTTAAAGCAGTAAGGTTGGAGTTAAATTCATATTCTCCCGTAAGACCGCTACACGCAAAGGAGTATGCGCCTAACGTCTTCAGCATAGAATTCTCTCCGATTACGAAACAGGTTAAATTAGCGCATTTATAAAACGCATATGCTCCTATTGTCGTTACGCCGTCGGGCAATGTGATTTCTTTGAGTGAAACACAGTTATAAAATACCTGATTCGCTATTTCCGTTAACGCAGTGGACAGATTGATCGACTCGAGGCTTACACAGTTTTTGAATGCATATATTGCAATTGATCTGACCGAGTTAGGCATCGTTACTGTCTTAAGCGCACCATCCTCGTAAAAAGCATATTGCTCAATAGCGGTAACCGACGAAGCCGCAAAGTCAAATTCTTCCAGCTTTGCCATATACGAAAATGCATAGGCTTTAATTATTTCTACAGACTCGGGCAACACCACTTTGGTTATATTCTTATTCTGTGAAAATGCGTAGGAGCCAATAACCGTTACGCCATCGGGTATCGTAACCTCTCCACCGTTTCCGTAGTAAGCAGTTAATACTCCGTCTTTGATTTCAAATTCTTTTGTTTGAAGCAAATCCTTATACTCGCTCCAAAACTCTGAGGACATATAGCTCGAATAAGCCGTGCTGTTTACTATAATAACTAATCCCTCTGCTGCTCCGATAAATACATCGGCTCCGATTTGCGCAGGAACTTCTCCGCTAAATACAACCGAGGTCAACGTAGGATTACTTCCGAATGCTCGATCGCCGATATAGGTCACACCGCTTGGAATAACCATGCTCGTAAGCTTGGCATTCATAAACGCTTCATTATCGATTTTTTCAAGCGAATCCGGCAATACAATTTCCGATATCTCTTTACCCTTAAATACGCCGTTTGCTATTTCTTTTACTCCTAGGGGCAGGGTGACACTAGAAGAGTCTCCTTTATAAGCAGTTAATACACCATCGGTAATTTCCATCACCGACATATCGCAAATTTGATCCGCCAATGCCGTCCATGAAGCTTTATATGCTTGAGAACAGTTGGACGGAACGAAAACTATTGCACCGGAGGATACATTTCTGAAGGTATTTGCGGCAATAGTAGGAGCATTTATTGCATTGATGCTTAAGGTGCTCAAGCTAGAACAGCCATCAAACGCGTAATTGCCGATTGAAGTCACGTTCGGTAATGCCACATCGGACAAGCCTGTGCAGGAAGAGAACATATAAGCTCCTACTGCCGTAATAGCTGTATTCGACAAGTCAACCGATTCAAGATTAATACAGTTTTGGAATGTGTAATTACCAATCGCATTCACGCCTTTTCCGATGTAAACCGACTAAAGACTTGTGCAACCCGTAAATACATAAGTACCCAATGTGGTAACAGAATCCGGAATTTCTATGCCGACTAAATTTAGGTTGTCTCTAAACGCACTGTTTCCTATGCTTACAACACTATCGGGAATAACAAATTCGGATATACCCGTCCCTCTAAACGCCTGTGCGCCAATCGAAGTGTACTCACCTGCAATTACTATTTCCGTCACCAACGGACTTCCGTATACAAAGTTGGACGGAATAACGGTTATATTCTTAGACAGAATCTCTACCTTGCGCAATGAGTTGCAGTAGGATACAATAGATGTGTTTCCATATTGACTACTGCCGAATTGCAATAGTGACTCGGGGAATACTATTTCAGTTATGCTTTCACAATGATAAAAAGCATTACTGTCAATAGTAAGTAAGGTTTTTGGCAAAACTAAATCCCTAAGCGCCAAACAGCTTTGGAAAGCACGAAAACCGATTGCTTTAAGTTCGTTAGGTAGCTCAATAGTCTCCATCGCCAAGCAATTATAAAACGCATCGCCAGGAATCGATGAAATGGAGGCTTTACTTAGGTCTGCTGTTAGTAATTTGGTACAACCTGAAAAAACCGAAGCCCCGATTTCATTTACCGATGAAGGTAATACTATTCCTTTAATGCCACTACTCATAAACACTGCGCTTTGAAGAGTTGTCAACTGCGTAAGCTCTTCTATATTAATATCTACCAATGCAGTGTCGCTTGAAAAAGCATGTGCTTCGATATTTGTAACTCCCAACGGTAAAACAACTTTTGTAAGGTTTATGTCACTTGAGAACATATACGTTGCAATTGAAGTAAGCTTTGTATTGCTCAAGTCAACAGATGTGAGCATAGAACAGTTTGCAAAGCATGCATTTCCGGCAGATTCGAGCGTTGAAGGAAATACTACGCTTTCCAGCTCGGAGCAACTGTTAAATGCATATGCACCAATCGAAATCAGTCCCTCCGGCAATACAACCTCTGTTACTCCCGATTGATAGAATACTCCGTACGTCGAGTTTGCAACATCTGCAATAGCAGTAACGTTATCGGGTATTACTACCTTTCCGCCGATTCCGTTATACTCAACCAAAACGCCGTTTTCTATAACGAATTCTATATCGGACGTGTCTTCTTCGTCGATTTCGAGTTGTGGCTTAGTATATGTCACTCCCACCAAACTTAGTTCAAACTCCGATGCATTCATAGCATAATCGGTAAATCTCACAACAAGAGTATCGTTCATAATAGAACCGCTTGCCAAATAATCCGTTATATCCAGCCTGTATGAGTTATCGGAGTTCGGCATCCAATCATATATCGGAAGGGCATAATCCGACACGGGAATATACTCGCCATTGTCATTCTTTGTAAATAAGCTTAATGCCTGAAGATAATGGTTGTCGAAGATATTCATATTAATGATCGATCTACCGTCTTCTTCTTTATATTCGGCTTCAATTAACGTAGGCGCCTCGAAGTCAATAGTAATAGGATAGGTTAAATACTGATATTCGGCTCCGTAATAATCTACAAGCCCCTCTATAGTTAACTCTATTCGTTGATTGTTCTTCAGGTCATAATCCCTAGTATAGAATGTAATTCCGTGTGAAAGGTATACAATGCTTCCCTGCCCCGAGTAATAAAAGCTCTTCATGACATTGACTCCGTAGCCGTAGAACAACTCTTCTTCGGTTGTGGTATCTACCACGGAGTATCCCATATATGCTAAATTCCTCAATAAGCCTGTTACTATGTTACTGATTCCGCTTATCGACTTTGAATCATATCCTATAGCTATCTTATCTTTTGATGCAGTAGGCTCCTGTACGCCTTCAGCCAATTCGAACATATAGCTTCCGAGAATCACAGTTCTTCCACCATATGCGCCCTCGAGACGCGAATTGACAATTTGCGACAAGGCTTCATCATATATCGTTGCGTCAAAAGCAGGTACCGCATTCCAATCTCCGTAAAAGGCAAGCCAAGGAATACTTAAGTCTATTCCATCGTTTAAGCTTGTTAAAACCGCAAAGCCTTCAATGTATTGACCGTTATCAAATGAAGAATCCAAGTACTCCTTTTCTTCATCCGATAAGACTATCTGCATACGTATCGAAGCCACTCCGTGTTCGGATACAGTTAACGTATCGGTGTTTTTATCATATTCTCCACCGCTGACGGATATATTAACATTTCCACCGCTAAGCATATGTGCAATATGAGAAACGGTGATATTGTCCGGATTTACCGACTCTGTAAACGTCAAGCTGCCGATCTGATATTCCAGTGTCTTATCCGACATATTAACCAATCTGAAGGACAATGTATAGATTCCGTCTTTTTCCTTGTCGTCACCCAGTTCGATTTTGGCTTTGTTTGAACCGACTACAGAAAGATACGCATCTGTGGAAACGGCATTTTCTATTGATGCTATTCCCGCCCCCTGATTGCGTACAAAATAAGGATTTCCATTAAGGTCATATGCAATCTGCGCCGTGCTCATTATAAGCTGGTAAACCAAGGCTTGAAGCTGTTTGTCGGTATAGTACGGAAGTCTTTGTTTCGCGTATTGCTTTACCGCAACAGCAACTCCCGAAATGTTAGGAGCAGCCATACTCGTACCACTCATGTAATCATGTCCACCAATTACCGATGAGTAAATCTCACCGCCAAACCCCGTAATCTCGGGCTTTATCGTAAGATCGCTATTCGGTCCCCACGAAGAGAAAATTGACATGGAAGGCGCCGCAATAAACTCAGTTGAAACCCCGAGTGTACCATTAGGTTGGTTTGCAAATGCCTTTCCGTCTTCCATCGATACCAATACCGTAGGTATCTTTAGCTCCGCAATCGACATATTCACCGCAGTGATCGAATTGTTTACGACTATGCAGCCTATTGCCCCTTTCTCAAATGCAATGCTCTGTTTATCCTCAAACGAACCGGATCCTCTTATAACGACAGCTATTTTGCCGCTTACATCAAGGTTCTCATAATCGGATTCAACACCATATCCGTTAACATATACGTACTCAAAGTTTTTTGAGCTTTCGCCGTTAAGCATATCAGATATAAAGCTTCTAAACTCCGAACTAGCGTCAACGCTTTCATTAAACTTTATCTTGTTAACCCCATTTACCAGTAAATACGGTATGCCGGTCGTATCAATGCTTGCAACGCCCATCGTCGCAGAATATGTAGACGGGCTACCCAGTAAATTAATTTCCGGATTTGACGTTAGGTTAGATCCGGTTTTGCAGTTATAACTACTGTTTGCTTCATTTCCGACAGATGCGATAATTATAGTTCCGAGTCTTTCCAATCTGTCGTAGCACTCGTTGACAAATAACATACTGTCACTTCTTTCGGTAGAAAATCCCGCCGGTGTTCCCAGGCTCATATTCACCACGTCAACGCCAAGTATCGCGCATTCCTCCAGTCCTGCAATAATGTTCGCTGTTGATGCACCTGAAGATCCGTCAGCAAATATCTTCATTATTGCAAGCTGTGCGTTTGGAACTACACCGCTAATGACTTCATCATATCCCGAAATAATTCCTGCAACGTGTGTGCCATGCGTGTTCGTCGGGTATACATCGTCGTCTTGGTCGGCAAAGTCGTATGTGTATACGATTTTGCTGGTCATATATCTTCCGCCCAATGAATATGTAGCAATTATATCATTGATACTATTACTACTGAATGCACCGTTAACTATCTGCGATGAAAAAGCAGTATGGCTATAATCTAATCCTGTATCTAATACAGCAACAACCATGCCATCACCCGTGTATTCTGTGTTGTTCTCAAAAATACCACTGTTCTGCATTAAGGAAAAAACATCAACGTCCGATGAAGCCTCTTCATACTCCTCCGATACCGCTACGCTCTTTATTCCCTCAAAACCCTCGATGCTCTTAACGTCACCGTATCTCATGCTTGCGGACATTCCGCATATAAGTGTAGTGTAGGTATGCGAAAACTTGATTTCGACACCCTCCGCAATTAGCTTGGACTTGATCGCATCAAGCTTGTCGTTCAATAATAGCTTCTGCACACACCAATCTTGCGATACAGAATAATCGATTAGCTCCTTATAATATGTTTGCTCAAGAAACTTGTCAATCAACGATTCTCCGTCAATTTCTATGATAACATCTACCTCAGTATCATCAGATAGAGTTGTCAATGCCCGTTCTGCGTTTATCTCGTCGGCAAGCGCGTTGTCATCACCCGTGAAAATTGAGGATATGTCGTCTATCTTCAGACTATTGTCCGCCGAATCAACGCTATTCGATCCCACTATAATCACTGCGCTTACCAAAAGTACAGACACAAGTAATAAAATGAATAGTTTTGTTTTGTTCATAGTACGTCTCCTTTTATTATTTATATACAAACCAATTTAGCCTGTATTATTCTCATTATGAGAATAGTTTTGCATAGTATAGCATAACCTAAAAGCTATGTCAAGGCATTTAAGTAAAAAAATAAATTCTTTTATACATTAAGTTCGCATAGAACGTTAACATTATGGATTATGTAAAAAGCCTATTATAAGCAACTATCGAAGTGGTTTACGGGATCCGACAGGCTCGCTAAAAAGGATATAAGGATATTAGGCACAATTATGGATTGATAGAATAAATTATCAAATCGCACTAATCTCGAGTACCAATACCTTTAGGCGGATAAGCATATTTTTCCAAGCAAATATTCTTATGTTAAGAATACATCTCTTATTAAGCCTATTTTGATTGACAAATGCAAATCGATGGATTATAATAGTAAAAAAATGGAATTGCGGCTATGTAATATAGTCGTTTGATTATTATGGATAAGAATTTGGTTATTAAGTGTGGAATGATTAATGACAATATGCAATCTGCTTTACGAGATAAGGTATATGTATATTTGTCGAGCAACCCCGGATTTTCCGGTATTAGGTACTATAAGCTTCATGCGCGCGAGCAGTATGTTCTTTCATACTTTGAACAGCACCATGACACGCCAAATATGAGTGATTTAGCCAAAGCAACGGGAACGCCCGTTAAGTCCTTAACTAGACACGTGGACAATCTTGCAAAACTGGGATACATTGAGAGATTCACACGCCCGAACAACAAGCTATTTATTTATATAAGATGTACGGAAACAGGCGCTGAGGTACTTAAAGAAGTCGTAGATTATTCCAATAGCGTTCTATACGAGTTATTTGAACATTACCTCGATGATATGGATTTATATGAGCTTATTAGCTGTATGAATAGAATAACCTCTGTACTGAGTAAGATTGATTCACCCGAATTGTCTGAAATTAGGCCGGTCACCACACAGACTTTTGACTGTAATTAAAGATATTTGCCTTTGCGCCGCATAAAATGACTCACTCGAATTGTCTGAGATTAAGCCGGTTACCACACAGACTTTTGACTGTAATTAAATATTTTTGCCTTTGGTGCCGCATAAAATGATTCACTCGAATTGTCTGAGATTCGATTGGTTATCATATAATTCTTATGGCTAATAAAGCCTTTCAGTTAGTAACCTATCATAAATTTTTTGAAGCCGGATGCAATATTTATTTGCAGTCCAAAGCTGTCCGACTTTTGATGTTCAATTCAATTATGCATAAAGCTTTTCATTACAACAATAATTATTAGCCATGCCTGCCACAATTAAGCCATAGAAAACACGAAGTATTATAAGAATTGCACGGGCAACTACCGCTATTCGATACTGCACTCTTGTACAATTATGAGCTAAATTATGTTAATTGAAATCAGATTACGACCACGGAAAATTCAATAATAATGAGCGATTGACTATTCGAGGGAGTATTACATTAATAATGATTTGTGTATACGGAGCAAACCATTTTATATTTGGGTTTGCGGCAAGGGAGTTTTACATAATTTTTTTGTGTATACGGACAAGCCTGCATTTGCCTCTATGCGGTTTAAACGCGTAATATCTTTTTGCTCGTACTTTGATGTTATAACAGAAAAAAACGGAATGCTTTAATCCAAAGTTTAGACGTCGGGAGTCAAATCTTGCACGAGCTCTTTTACTGCTTTTTTGTAATATGCCGACAACTCGGGTCTGGAATCACACATAATCCACTCACAGTATTCATACAGTAAAAACAGCTTAAAATCTCTGTGATAGTCTTCCCAATGGATACCTTTTCCCTCAACCAAATTATAATAATAATAACGAATTGCAAACTTTTTATCCTCTTCCCTCATATAGAAAAGCGCATCGGTTTTATCCTACCCGTGAGCAATTAATCTCGCTATCGATGATAAGTAGGGCAATATCCCGGCATACTCCCAATCTATCAGAATGGCTTCGTGTTCCGACACCAATATATTAAATGGAAGCAAATCATCGTGACAAAGAGTTTTTGGTATAGCAGAATATCGTTCCAGATACAGTCGAAAAGCATTCTGCATTGCTTCGTCCTTTAGACAATTCCCGCGCAGTATTCGTCCCGACAAACTTTTCTTGAATGAAAAACCAATGTCCGCCTTTTCTCGGTTATCCCAATACATAGCCTGTAAAAAAATCAATGAATCCAATGCCTTGATCAGCATATCTCTACTACATTGACATAGTGTATTGCCTTTGACATACTCCATCAAAAAATAGCCATTTCCCTTATAGCTAACAAAGCCGTAACACTTTGGAACAGCCCTTGATATGTCGGATAAGAAAGCGGTATAAACTGCTTGCTCATACTCCTTGGCCTTTTTGAGAACGTAACGTTCGCTGCCAATGCTTACATACCATACCCCATACTCAGAATTATCCTCCTCGCGGAAAGCCGGCACTATTTCGGTTCTTGTCGGATCAATATTAAACATTCTTACCACTTCGGTTATCATAATAATATCTGAATTGTTTATGGTCATTCTTGTCTTCCTTCAGTAAAACCCATTTTACTTGGCTTTCTTTTTTATATTATCTTCGACTCAAACCCGATTTGTCTAAATGTGATATTAGTATTTTAACATACCTCCACGCCCTTGTCAACTTAATTTATTTTGGAGGTATATATTGAGGATAAAAGCATCCTTCGGTTAATTGAAAAAGGAAGTTCCACTGTAGAAGTATGTTAAGGATTTTACCTTGTAAAAAACAGATAATATCCTCCTCTCTTAAGGGGAATCATCAATTAATTCCTTTTTCCTTCCCTCATTTGGGTAATTTGACAGGACTAGAAGCGCAACAAATACACAATTTGTGGTATTTTATCCAATGCAATATACAGACAGGGGAGTGTTTTTAAGTCAAAGAATAAAGTCGGTAACAAATACTACTTTAATGTGATTGCACAAAAACGTATGTAAACGACCATACACCAGAGTATACAACTCCATGGGAAGTTCACACCGCTCGACGAATACCCAAAGTCGATTCCATGTGGATTCAATTTGCAATTGGGCAATATTTGTCCATTATAACTTATGCGATATGGAGAACAATTAGAAAATGACAGATCACCCCCACACGACAATAAATGCCATACTAGTCGTTAAAATATCATGTTGATTAGACGCGCACTCTTTAGCTATTCATATATCAATAATTCTTTCGTTGGCAATATTACAGTAGAAAATTAAAAGAATATTTTCTGCAAATAAGTAATAATTGAATATCATCAATATTAATGCTAATTTAAAGATTTTTTAACAAAATTGTAGTTTTTTGTTGACATATTTTGTCGAATTTTATACACTGTCTATAAAATATCAACGTATATTTTTTAAACTAAATAATCGGAGGCACACATGAGAAAGAGAAACAAGGGTTTTACGCTTATCGAAT
>JAQVMT010000015.1 GCA_028703495.1 Clostridia bacterium
ACCGCGCATAATCTCGGTATAACCGCCCACAAGCCTCTCTGCGCAAACTCCTTGTTGCATCTCCATCAGTTCCGCATATCTGTAAAGGTGGTCGAAATCCTCCAAAAGCGCGAAATCCAACGCCTTTCGCAAGTTGCTGTCGCACTCTTTTTCAGCCATTTCCGCGGTCAAATCCACCGCAAGTTGTTCATATCCGATCGTCGTTTCAAGCATTGTTTCATTGGTCGGACGCAACGCGGAAATCCGCTTTTGCTGTTGCTGTTCGTGTCTCCTGATTAGTGCGAGCTCCCGCCTTAAGTCCATATCTGTACACTCTCTGTGAAAGTTGTGAGTAAACCAAACCGCCTCGAATTCCGCTCCGTTTGCAAGAATTATCCTTGTCTTTGTGTATGGATCGACGGTTTCCTTGTCGTAGGATTTTGGCGCCATTTGCTTCCAGTTCATAAATTTTTCACTGTACTTGTTTGGCATTTCGTTAAATGGATTGTAACTCATATTGTCCTCCAAAAATAGGTTTTCCGCACATTTGCGATATGTGCTATGCGTTTGCCGATTGCGGACGCACCGATTATATCCCGTGCGGATAAAACTATTATTGCCCTTACACTCGATATTATTCATCTATGCCTTTATGGTAAGCTTGCTATTTCAATACCTTTACGACAGGCGAGCTTTAGAATTGGGCAGAAGTATCTACAGTAGGAAACGCAAGCCTTTTGGATTAGCTTAAGTAAAAAATGGTTACGGAAAGCGTGCTTTGGAATTATGGCGAACGTATGTACAGTAGCAAACGCATGCCTTAGTGAAGCCAAAAAAGAACGTCCCTTCGTAAGCTCGTTACCGAACAAACAAAGGGACGCCGTATATAAAAAGGAGACATTAACTATGTACCAAAGAGAACACTACCTCTTTGCGGTACGGTAGAGCTCGCTGATACTTTCTAAGTAGTCTTTTTTGTCGGGATAATTCTTCAAGCCTATCGAGCTTTCCTGTTGGGCATACTCGTTTTTTTGAAGCCTACTCAAGCCGCGTGGAATTTCCACAAGCAATGTTACATATAAATCGCCCGCAGCCTTGCCGTTAGGAGATTGAACGCCCTTTCCCTTGATTCTTATGGTATCACCATTCTTGGTGCCGTCGGGAATTTTATAGGTGATTATCTCCGTTAACGTGGGGAGATCGATTTCCCCGTTGTTTACCATGTCGTTGAATGTAACCGGTACGGTAATATATAAGTTTTGACCGCTACGTTTAAAGATTTTGCTCTTGGTGACTTGAATGACTAAAATCAGTTTTCCGTTAGGGGCGTTGGGCGTGGGCGCGGAATGTCCCTGTCCCTGAATACTCCTAACATCACCGTCGTTTACACCTGCCGGAATGTTTACGGTAATAATCTTCTTCTTGGATACAAGCCCTTTGCCTGCACAATCGGGGCATTTGTCGGTAATAATTTTACCCGTTCCGTTGCAGGCATCACAAGTAGACTGCATAACCTGAGTTCCGAACAACGTGGAACGCTGTACGGTAACCCTACCGGTGCCGCCGCACTTTGTACAAGGCTTGAATGCCTTTCCGTTCTTGGCTCCCGTTCCTCCGCAAACCGAACAACGTTCGTTTCTGGTAAAGGTAATATCCTTGCTTACACCCAAACAAGCTTCCATAAAGGTAAGCCTTATCGAGTGAGTTATATCCTGTCCCGCGGCTCGCGTTTGTCGTTGCTGCCGCGAGCCCATATTGAATATATCGAAAATATCCCCAAAGTCGAAACCGAAACCGCTTCCGCCCGAAGCTCCCTGCGAAAAGCCACTAAAATCCATCTCGCCACGATCGTATTTACCGCGCTTATCCGCATCGCCCAATACCTCATAAGCCTCGTTAACTTCTTTCATCTTTTCGGTGGCTTCGGGATTATCCGGGTTTATATCGGGGTGGTACTGCTTGGCTTTTTGCCTGTAAGCCTTCTTAATTTCGTCCTGCGTTGCGGTTTTAGCAACCTCAAGGATCGCATAATAATCTTTTTGTGCCATTCTGTTATCCTTATATGATTAAAACGTTACCGAAGCTGCATCCGATCGCACCAAAATACCATTGCTGTTGCGAACACTTTTCGATAGCAGTTTTCTCAAAATCGACAGGCGGTATCCCGCCTGTCGAAGTATTAGTTACTAATCCGCGTCCTTCACGTCAAAGTCCACACCATCGCTGCTTCCTGTCTCGTGCGTTCCGTTATCTGCTTCACCTTGCGCATTTTGATACAGCTTCTGCACGATAGGCGATGTTACCTTTGCGAACTCGTCCATCGCCGACTTGATTTTGCCTGCGTCGTTGGTCTCCAAAACAGCCTTGCCCTTGGTTATCTCGTCCTCAATAGTTGCCTTGTCCTCGGGGCTAAGCTTGTCGCCGTTCTCGTTGAGCAAGGTTTCCATACTAAGGATTGTTGCATCGAACTGGTTGCGAACGTCCACCGCTTCCTTACGCTTCTTGTCCTCGGCGGCGTATTTCTCGGCTTCCTTAACTGCCTTGTCGATTTCCTGCTCGCTTAAATTAGAGCTTGCCACGATGTCGATAGACTGATTCTTATTGGTGCCCTTATCGGTAGCCGTAACGTGTACGATACCGTTGGCATCGATGTCGAACTTAACCTCGATTTGAGGAACGCCCCTTCTTGTCGGAGGGATTCCCGTAAGACTGAATCTTCCCAAGGTCTTGTTGTCGGCAGCCATTTGCCTTTCGCCCTGAAGAACATGTATTTCAACGCTGGTCTGGTTGTCCGAAGCCGTCGAGAATATTTGCGATTTACTGGCGGGGATAGTAGTGTTCCTGTCGATAATCTTCGTGCAAATTCCGCCCAAAGTCTCAATACCCAAGCTCAACGGGGTAACGTCCAGCAAAATTACGTCGTTTACCTCGCCTCCCAAGATACCCGCTTGTATTGCAGCACCCAAAGCCACACATTCGTCGGGGTTGATTCCCTTGTAAGGCTCCTTGCCCGTCAAATTCTTAACCGCTTCAACAACGGCAGGTATTCTCGTAGAGCCACCCACAAGGATTACTCTGCTCAAATCGCTGAATTTAAGTCCTGCATCCTTCATAGCTTGTTCGGCAGGACCGATGGTCTTTTTAATCAAATCGGCAGTCAGTTGCTCAAACTTCGCACGGGACAAATCTATGTCCAAGTGCTTTGCACCGTTGGAATCGGCAGTAATGAAGGGCAGATTGATGTTGGTCTTTAATGCAGAACTTAAATCGATCTTCGCCTTTTCGGCAGCTTCCTTCAATCTCTGCAATGCAACCTTGTCTTTTGACAAATCGATGCTGTCGCTCTTTTTGAATTCGCCCACGATATAGTCGATAATCCTTTGGTCGAAGTCATCGCCACCCAAGCGGTTGTTTCCGTTAGTAGCCAATACCTCGAAAACACCGTCACCGATATCCAAAACACTAACATCGAACGTTCCTCCGCCAAGGTCGTAAATCATAACCTTTTGGCTGTTGCCCTCGGCTTTATCCAAGCCGTAAGCAAATGCCGCCGCGGTAGGCTCGTTCACAATTCTCAATACCTCCAAGCCCGCGATTTTCCCTGCATCCTTGGTTGCCTGACGTTGCGCATCCGAGAAGTATGCGGGTACGGTAATAACCGCTTTTGTAACCGTCTCACCCAAATAAGCTTCAGCATCCTGCTTTAACTTGGTAAGTATCATTGCCGAAATCTCTTGAGGTGTGTATTTTTTGCCGTCGATGGACACAGTGTAATTTGATCCCATCTCACGTTTGATAGATTGTATTGTTCTGTCTCCGTTAACCACGGCTTGTCTTTTTGCGACCTGTCCCACAAGTCTTTCGCCGTCCTTTGTAAAGCCCACCACGGAAGGGGTGGTTCTTGCTCCCTCGCTGTTGGTCAACACGGTAGGCTCTCCGCCTTCCATTACCGCCACGCACGAGTTGGTTGTTCCTAAGTCTATTCCTATAATTTTTGCCATTATTCTATTCCTCCATTGTTTTTTGTTGATAATATATGTCTTCGCGTCATCGGCGCATTTGCCGACTTACGTTTAACGCCTGATTTTTGGTGCTTGCCCGTTAGCCTTTGTCGCTGAAGGGCTGTTCGAAAATTCCACTCCTTTACTGCCGAATCACTCTGGTTTCGGCTTCAGTTGCGGTTCTTGTATTAATTTACTGACCTACCACGACTTGGGGATACTTGAGTATTTTGCCGTTAAGTTTGTATCCCTTACTTACCACCGCAATAACGGTGTTTTTCTTCTTTTTATCCTTTACCTTTTGCTTCAGCACGGCGTTTGCAATAGTCGGATCAAACTCCTCATCCAACACCTGTATCTCCTCGACACCCAAATCAGCAAGCACCTTATCGAACTGTTTGTTAATCAACGCAAGCACGCTCAATGTCGCTTCGTCCTTTACGGTTTCTTTTGCCCTGTCAAAGGTGTCAAGTACGGTAAATACCTTTTCGATCGCGTGGTTCTTGCCCACGGCGGTTGCCTCCTCGATGGCGGCTTGATTCCGCGCCTTATATCGATCGAAATCGCCCTTCATCGTAATCAGTCTGTTTTTATATTCATCGGCATCGCGCTTAGCGGCTTCGTTATCCGTAACCTTCGCGCTTAGATCGTCGTATTTATCGCTTAGCTCCTTATTAGCGGAGATAAGCGCATCATTTTCCTTTACGAGAGCCTCGCAAAACTCGACTAGACCGCTTTTCCCCATCTTCTTAAAGTTTACGGTTTCGCCGTGTTCGGATGAAACTTCAGTCTGCTTCACCTCTGCGACAACGTCCTCTTGTTCGGATTGAACCGTGCTTTTTTCTTTTTCTTCCATTACATTACCCCTTTATAGATGCTTTCCGTTTTGTCGGTGCATCAATGCCCTTTTTTCTTTTTTAGCTTTTTGGGAGTATCTCCTTCGATTAACAAAGCATCTGCTTTGATGTTATCTAAAATAGTCCCTATATGCTCCAATACCCCGATAACCTTTGTGTAATCCATTCTGACCGGTCCAATAACTCCGGCATTTGCCAAAGTCGTATCGTTTATGGATATTTTCGCACTTACCAATGAACAACCCACAGGCAAATTATCGTCCTCTTGCCCGATCTTCACCGTAAATTCCAAATCGTTCGTGTCTGTCAGCATGTCTGCCAAGTCTTCCTTGCGATCTAGCTTTGTCAAAAAATCCTTTGCCCGATCCACGTCGGTATACTCGGGATAATCCAATATCTTGCTTCTTCCCGTAGTGTATACGTCCTTGTCACCGTGTTGCTTAATCTTGCGAATTACATCCACGATCTGCGCATACAGATCCCGAAATCCGGAAAACTCCGCAGTTATCTGCTCCATAGGCTCGGATACATCGGTAAACTCGCTCATATACTTTCCGACAAACATCTTGTTCAACCACTTGTTCGCAGTCTCGATTCCGTCCTCGTCGATTCCCTTTGGTAAGGTAATTATATTATCCTTAAGCACCTCACCCGAAGTCACAATAACAACCAAAGCATTGTCGCCCAAAAGCTCCAAAACCTTGATTTTCTCGATCTTCATATCTGCGCCGTTTTCCTTAACAACGACCGAGGTGTAATTGGTAAGCTCGGATATCACCTGCGCAACGCTTCGCGTTATCTCCTCCACCGAGGTTAGCTTGTGATCAAAATAACTGTCGATAATCTGTATGTCCGTATCGGATAACGGCTTCAACTCCATTAAGTCATCAACATACAGCCTGAATGCCCTCTGCGTGGGTATGCGCCCCGATGAAACGTGTGGCTGCGACAAAAAGCCCATACTCTCCAACGCGCTCAGCTCGTTCCGAACGGTCGCAGGAGATACGTCAGGCAAATAGGTGCTGCATATGTCCTTGCTCGAAACGGGCTGCCCCCTTTCGATGTAATCATCTACAACCGCTTTCAATATTTTACGCTTTCTCTCGGATATGTTCATTGTATCACCATATGAGTCGTCGCTCCACTTCGCACAATACCTTTCGGTTCTCCATCCACTGCATCGCTGTAATAACTCCCGCCGAAATCGACTTGCGACACTTTCTTTTGCCGCCCCTCTCGACGGCATCGCTCGGTGCATAATTGCTAGCCTCATTCCCAACACTGCTGTCACTTCGATGAAAATACTGTTAGCAGTCGCACCTCTTGAGTGCTAATTAAAGATACCACACTTATTATATGTTGTCAAGCAATATTAAGTCATTTTTATCATTTTTTTATTTTTTTCTTTTGTACAGCGCGAACGATAAAAATAATGAAGTAAAACGCACGAAGAAACCTATAATCAAATGTTCTGCATTTTAACACTAATTAAATCTTACAAATTTGAACTCCACAAATTAATACTCCACAAATTAATACTCTAAAAAAAATCGGGATATCGTCGAACGAATCGAGCAATATCCCGAGATATTATCGGTATGGATTGACAGTGGTATGGTCAGCCGGCACCGAATATATTGTTTTAGTCGCCTTCTTTGACAGTAACACCGTAACCGCCGAGAAATTCGTTAAGCAAGTCGTAATTGTAAACAATAAGTCCCTCGTCCTCGTACTTCTTCTGCAAATCGTTTAATGCCTCGGTTAGCTTCTTTGTCGCAGCAGTGCTGTAATAGCTATTAACCATTCTGTATACCGCGCTTCCCGCACCGTATTGATTGTTGTATGCAGTCTTCCAGAAGTTAACCTTTGCCTGCCATTCTGCGGCAACATCGTTACTTAACGATTCGTAAGCAACCAAATTACCATTGTATTCAACCATAAAGTCGCATGTAACGTAACCCGTGAAGTATACGATATGCACGCCGTAGTCGGTCACGCAATAGCCATAGCTGCCGGGAACACCTGCAATCGCAAGCTTTCTGGCGACATCGGCGAATTCCTTTACCCAAGTATCTGCAACGCCGCTGATGTCGGGATCGGTAACCCTGATAACATAGTCGTAAACCTTATTGTGCTGTCCTGCATCCTCGTTAAATTTAAACATTAAATCGATAAACGCGCTGTCCCTTTCCTTCTTGTTTGTCATAGCGGCGATCGCGTTCAACTCACCCGAAAGCCAGCAACCCGTAACATTGCCGTTTGCATCAAGGGTAAAGTTACTGTCAAACTTATATGTTTCACTGTCCTCATTGAACTCAACAGTTTCGCCGAAAGCTTCCTTTTCCTCGTCGGTCAAATCATCGTAGCCAAAGTATGTCGTCATTAATTCGGAAACAAGCTCGTTTCTCTTTTTCTTGTACTGCTCGTGATCGGTGCCGTATCTCGCTTTATATTCTGCCAAAACAGCCAATTGATCCGCATTGAAGGAAACCAGCAAATTCTTTATAAACCCGTATTCGTTGGTATAGCTCTCGGGAACGGTGTAGATATAAGAGGTGTCCGCAAGAGAGGTTATAAGCTTTGCATATGCAGCAGTAGAATAAGCATAGCTCTCTTTGGTTTGATTGATTAAATTCATAAGCTTCTCATCGAGGTCTTCATAGATTCCCTCATCGATTTCGGCTTCATATTTAACATCGCAAGTGTACCTATAATACAAATCCTGAATCAGAAGGAGATTTATACGGCTCATCATATACTCTTCCACCGTCATATAGTAGTTGTTCTCCAGCTCTCTGTTCAACGCCTTTACACCCGATGTTTGCGCTGCGATATAATCCTCGGCGGTAATGGCATCCTGACCGTCTTCCAGTTCGATACTATCGTTGAGCTTCTCTACGAGCTCATCGATCAAAGCCTTAAGCTCCTTGTTTTCCAAATCCGTCTCGGTGAAAGCAAAGTCGATACCGACCTTCAAGCCGTCATCGGCTGTAACGGTTATTTCGGGTTGAGGCTTGTATCCTTGCAAGTCCTTCTCCATTGTTTCAATGTCGTAACGGTCCAAAAGCTCCTGCTTTGCAAAGCTTCCCTCAAGAAACTCCAGTGTGATTTTATCCGCTCTTCCATCGTCTGCCTCATCGGAAATAGTGTATCCCTCGTCGGTAAACTCTTCCTTGGTGGCATCCGAATACGCCCCCAAAATACTCAATCTGACGGATTCGATATAATACTCGATAGTCTCGTCCGAAATGTACTTGCCGTATACAAATTGCTGCGCCAACAGTGAATCGTTAAGCGCGCCATCAAAATTCTTGGCGTAATAGTCAGCGGCAACCGATTGTTTTAAATAAGACGGGAAATACATATCCCACGCATCCTGTGCATTATATCCGTAATAAGCAATCAGATAATACACGTTATTCGAGAAAAACTCGATAATCTGTTGCAAATTAATGTCGACATCACCGACCTCAAGCGCAGTTTGGGCGCGGTAACGACCTTCGTTACGCACAAACAACGAACATCCCGTTAACAGTGTAAACACCATTACAATCACAAGTAAAGTACAAATCAACCTAAACTTTTGCATTATTATCTCCTTAAATATATCGGAACAAATCCGAATTATTCCGTAGTAAAAACCACGCGCACGATTTTCAAAGCATCACTATGTAAAGTCTTAACGCACACGCACAAACTATTATACATAATTTTACTTCATTATGCAATCATTTTAACCATCTTTTTTAAGTGTTAATTAATTTTTATAGCGAACAGTCTTATTTTGTCAGGCGCCCTTTGCTTTATGAGGCTTTGCTTATTTCCCGCCCGTTTGCCATCTCCAAAAACGCCTTTACACCGCCGACGGCAAAGCCGATCGATCCCTCGAAGGAAAAGACCAGCTCCACGCTGTCGCCGTTGGAATTAAGCTTCACAGCTTCTCTAAACGCGCCTATCGCCTTTTGCACTTTAACGTTTTTGAGCGTATTCACGTCGGCAAGAACCGCTTTGACTTCGAATCTGTTTATAACTACTTTGCTTATACATAGAGCGTTTGCAAGTCCTCTTATATAGGCAATCGCGATGAGATTTCGGGTTTCCTTGGGAATAACGCCGTAGACATCCCTCAATTCGTCCTCCAACTCCTTCTCCTCCTCGGCTGACTTCACATCGCTGATACGCCTGTACGCCTCCATTCTGCTAGGAGCATCATCGATATAGCCCGTCGGAATGAGTGCGGTAAGAGCAATCTCGGTTTCGGTTTGAACGGTTTCGGGCGTCAATTCGCCCTTGCTTTCGTTTATAGCTTCTTTAAGCAGCTTCGTGTACATCTCGAATCCAACGCTTGCGATGTGTCCGTGCTGTTCCTTGCCGAGTATGTTTCCGGCTCCTCGAATCTCCAAGTCGCGCATTGCAAGGCGAAAACCGCTTCCCAGCTGCGTATTTTCCATAATCGAATTAAGCCGCTTGTACGCGTCGGGGCTAAGCACCTTGCCTTCCTTGTAAACGAAGTAGGCATATGCTAGACGATTACTTCTGCCCACTCTACCCCTAAGCTGATAAAGCTGACTTAAGCCCAACTTATCCGCATCGTACACAATCAAGGTGTTGGCATTTGGCAGATCGATTCCGTTTTCGATTATGGTAGTGCAAATCAAAATGTCATAAATACCGTTGGCAAAGTCGTATATGTTACGTTCCAAAAAGCTGTTGTCCATCTGCCCGTGTCCCACTACTATCCGAGCTTCGGGAACTAACGCGCCTATGGATGCTGCAAAAGCATCGATGGTGTCAACCCTATTATATACGAAAAACACCTGACCGTTTCGCTTCATCTCTCGGATAATTATATCCCTGTACAGCGGCAACGAATCCTCTATAACATAGCTCTCTACAGGCAATCTGTCTATGGGCGGCGTAGTTATCGTGCTTATGTCGCGTATGCCGACCAAGGACATATGCAAGGTTCTCGGAATCGGCGTTGCCGTCATTGTCAACACATCCACGGTGTTTTTGGCGTTCTTAAGCTTTTCCTTGTGCTCGACACCGAATCTCTGCTCCTCATCCAGCACGAGCAAGCCCAAATTCTTGAATTCCACATCGCCGCTCAACATTCTATGCGTTCCGATTACTATGTCTGCTTCGCCGTTTTTGACCGCCTTGAGTATCTCCTTTTGCAGCTTCGCGCTTCTGAATCGGTTAACGCAAACCACCTTTATGTTGAAATCCATGAATCGACGTCGGACGGTTTCAAAATGCTGTTCGGACAAAATGGTCGTCGGGGCCAGAAACGCCACCTGATAGCCGCTTGCCGCAACTCTGAACATCGCACGCATTGCGACTTCGGTTTTGCCGAAGCCGACGTCGCCGCACAACAGCCGATCCATTATCTTTCCCGAATCCAAGTCCGCGTTGATCTCCTCCACGCTTTTTTGCTGATCGACGGTAAGACGATAGGGAAAAGCATCGGCAAACATTTCCTCCAAAACCTCGTCGTGCAGATACACTCTGCTTCTCGCGTTTTGCCTTGCCGCATACAGCTTGACAAGGTCGAAGGCAAGCTCCTTCAGACCGCTTTTGACCTTACTCTTTACACGTTCGAACTCACCGCCGCCCAACGTGCTAAGCTTCGGCTCCTGATCTGATCCGCTGTATTTGCAAAGCAGGTTACTGGCTTCGACCGGAACATACAAGGTATCGCCCTTTCGGTATTGAACCTCGATATAGTCCTTCCTTTGTCCGTCGATATCCAAGGTCGTGATGCCCTTGCAAAGACCGACCCCGTGGTAATCATGAACGACGAAGTCATTTACCTGCGGCGTAAAAAAAACCTGTCTGCCCGCCTTTCGCAAGCTTCGCTTGGATGCACTTCGGCTCTTTAGTTGTTGCGTTCCGACAATGGCAAGTCGGTTTTGCACGGATACATAACCCGAGGAAAAATCCAACGGAATCACACAGCCGCCAATACATGGACGGTTAATTCCCGATTCGAGATAAATACCGTCCTTTGCAAGCGAGCTGCACAGGCTCTCCGCGCCCTCCTCGTCGCCTGCAAACACCGCAAATTCATAATCCGCCTGTCTCCATTTTTCGATATCGTCAATAAGCGACTGAAGGGAATATCGGTAATTCGACGGGGGATAGGAATTGAACTTTACGATTTCGTTTGCCGTGAAAAACGATCCCGTGATCATGTTCATCATTCCCAGCTGCGTATAGCCGCGCAATTTGTTGAAAACATCGGAATATTCATGAAGCTGTTTTACACCGCTAGCCGTCATTTCGCCCCTTTCTATAAGGTAAGCGCAACGTGCGTAATGCTCGTCGAACATTCTGCCCAACCTATCATGCACCAGTTTAACGCCGTCGAATACGACATAGCAATCCTCGGGGAAGTAATCAGAAAGATAGGAATTGTCGGCAAAGGGCAACAGAAACTCGTTGTCGCTGTCTAAGCTCAACTCTCCATGAATCTCGTTGAGTCGGCTCTTGGCATCGTTGTCGACAGTCGTTCCGTCGATCTCCTCCTTCAGCTTAGCTAATACGCTCTCGCTTTTGTCGGCGAATACAAGGCAGTTCGGATAAAGAGAAATTCCAGTCATCTTCTTCAACGATTTTTGGTTGGATACATCGAAAAGCTTAATACTCTCCACTGTATCGCCGAAAAACTCCAACCTGTAAGGCTGTCCGTTGAAAATGTCGAGAATGTCGCCGCGAAGGGAAAAGTCCCCCTCCACCTCCACCAGAGGTTTGCGCTTATACCCGCAATTAATCAGCTTTTTGACAATTTCCGAGGGCTTTACCGTTTGGTTTTCCTTAATTTCAAAGGTGTTCGACCTAAACGAGGCACAATCGGGGTAAAGCTGTATCAAAGCCTCCGCGCTCATTACCGCCCCGTCATAGTTGCGCCACTCGCATAGATTTTTCAAGGCGTTCAGCTTTCCCGTCCTTCCGTCGGAAAGCATGGCGCGTTTGTATAAAAGCACGTCATCGGTGTATGGAATATAGAAGAATTTCCTGCCCAAGCCCTCCATCTCGTGAAGCACCTTTTGCGCGGCAAGATAGTCGGCGGAAACGTAAAGAGTAAACTTGCCTAACTCGCCGCCGACCAATATTCTCTCGCCCTCCTGCATTCCGAATGCAAGAGTATTCCTGCCCGACTGCAAACAATTGAGCAGTTTTAAGTAATCGGAATAATTCTCCAAGCCCAGTTTAAAAGTATCGTTCTCCATATTAAATCAATTAGTATCTCCGTAAAGTGTTCATTGCCTATATCTAAAGCAAACTCAATCATGCTCGCATAAATAGTATTAAAGTAATCACAAATTTAAACAATCAATCGCAGAGCATACATAAACACCGATTGCCTATTACTCAAACTTGATTTCCTCTATCGTTGTAGGTAAAATCTGTACTTTCACTAATACGCATCATTTGCAATCTAACAAAGCTCTTAAAAGCAATCAATCGCCGTGCTTGTTGTATTTTTGCATAACTTCGTCGATGGGCATACCTCCGACAAAATCGACTACCGCTCTTGCGGCTTGCTCGATTCCGACGTCCAAGGCTTTTTTGGCTTGCTCGTCCACATCGCTCAATACAAAGTCCATAAGCTGCATATCCTCGACAGGAGGTCGCCCGATTCCCACTCTCATTCGGAAAATGTCCTCGGAGTTCACCATCTTAACCACATTGCGCATACCGTTATGCGTTCCCGCCGTGCCCGTCTTCCTTATACGAAGCTTTCCTATGGGTAAATCCGTGTCATCGTAAATTACTATGAATTTATCCTGCTCTATTTTATACTTATTAATCAGCTCGACCGCGCTTTCGCCCGTTAAATTCATATAGGTAATAGGCTTTGCAAGTATAACCTTCGCTCGGTCGACATTTGTGTGCGCGGTAACTGCTCGGCATTCACCCTTGACAAACTCTGCCTTTAAAAGCTCCGCAGCCCTGTCCAAACACATAAAGCCCACGTTGTGGTAGGTGTTGAAATAACGCTTTTCGGGATTCCCCATTCCTATAACCAAATATTTCTCGCTTTCCTTAAACAGTCCCATTTTCTTCTACTTTCGGCTTGATTCAACCGTAATTCCGAATCTTTTATAAACGCGTGGTAATATCTCAACGTTCTATGACCTCGGATAATTCTTGTTCAAAACACAGCAACCACCACATACGGCGGCGACCATTCCGTTCATTTGCGCATCTAACATTTTTTGCTTCTATTTCGACCTGTTACAAAAGAGCGACGGTTATTTCGTTCAATTGCTCGTCAAACATTTTTTGTTTTACAATTTTCACGCCCTCGGCATTAATTCCGTTGTTAGCGCACACTCCGCAAATAAATCTGTCGGCTTTGAGATTTTTGTTGCCGCAAGCCAAGGTCGCCTCAATGCAGTCTTTGTCACGCACCTCGACAAATTTGACCAAATCGGAGATGTCTTTTTTTATCAGGGTTCCCTTTTCGATGTATTCGATGAAATATTCGCCCTTCGTTATGTCGTCGATTTTCAGGCTTCCTATACCTTCCAAGCAAAACAAATAAGAAGCATAGTAAACATGCGCGGCAAAGTTTGGATTCTTTTCCTTTATCCAACACGCCGTAAATCTAATTCCGTCCACCGTTACTGCGTTGAGCCTTTGCAATATCGATTGAGCATCATTAATAATACCGGTGTTCGTGTTTATCGCATCGGCGTTATGCCCATGCAGTATCGAATGTGCCTCTTCGGCACAATCTTTCGAAGCATTCACTTCTATTTGGCTTTCTGCAGAGGATATTTCGATAGTGCTTTTGGCGGTCGCATTCGACAGAGGCTTTGTTTGCGCTTCAATGTCCGAGGGTTGTTTGATAGCCATCATTTCACAAACGCTCTCCACTCCGAGCGACAACGCAGGCGAAAAAAATATTTCCATATGCGGATTGAAGCCCGCAGAATACGCGATATCGATACCGCTCCGCCTTATAATCCTGTTCATCAGCCTTACCGTGTCGATATGGCTTACCATGCTCGACGGATAGGTCTTTTCATATTTTAGTACTATCATAATCTTCCGCTCCCGACCTAAATCTTCAACATTGAAGCCACTCGGACAGTTCAAATACTTTTTCCATTGGCTTTATTGGTATTCTTACACATTTAAGTGCCGACAACCTTGCCCGAACACATTCCTCTTTCAAGTAGTCCGCAGTTATTGCATTGCTTATAGCAATTAGGTGTGGTTTCGGCTTTGTAAGCCTTTTCGCGTTCGGCAAGGAAATACTCCCTATTCACGCCGATGTCCACATAATCCCACGGAAGCACTTTATTTACGTCTTGCGCTCCCAAAAATTCATTGATGTCTATTTTCTCACACTTGAGTGCGTCTATATACCTGCCGAGCGCGAAATATTCACACCACCCGTCCATTATACCGCCCTGTTTATATACCCTCTCCAACACGTTGCCCAGCCGTCTGTCGCCTCTAGCCAAAAGCGTTTCGGCAACCGATGAGTCGTAGTCGTGATAGTTGAAAGCAATTCCCTTTTTTCTCAAGGTTTCCTTCAAATAACGTTGCTTTTCCTCCACGCTTTCGCGGCTGTCAAAGGCTTCCCATTGAAATGGTGTGAAGGGTTTGGGTATGAAAACGCTTGCGCTTACATTAAGCTTAAGAGGCTTTTTACTGCACTTTTCTCTGTTATACAGCGCGTGAATTTTATATGCAAGCTCTGCAATCGCCTTTACGTCGTCCATAGTTTCGGTGGGAAGTCCAAGCATGAAATACAGCTTCACCGACGAGTATCCCATCTGAAAAGCCTGTGTCAAACAGCTCAGCACATTTTCCTCTGTAATATTCTTATTAATGACGTTTCGTAAACGCTGCGTACCGGCTTCCACAGCAAAAGTCAAGCTTGATTTGCGCTTCTTGTCTGCATATTCCCCCAAAAAGCTGTCCATTCGCAAAGAGGGCAGCGAGTAATTGACGTGATTTACCTCTGCATACGGCGTCAGATAATCAATTAGCTCCCTCAAGTGGGAGTAGTCGCTTGTACTTAGGCTGTTCAAGCTGATTTCATCGTAGCCTGTCGAATCCAAAAGCTTTTTGCTTAGTTCGGCGACGTATTCGGGCGTACGTTCCCGCACGGGACGGTATATAAAGCCCGCCTGACAGAATCTGCAACCGTTAGCGCATCCTCGGAAAATTTCCACCACCGCTCTGTCATGAATAATCTCCAAATTCGGAACCTGCGCGGTTTCGGGACAAAAGCAGGCGTTCATATCTGCAACCTTTTGTTGCTTTACTACCTTATCGGGAAGGCTCTGTCCGACAAAAGTCCTGTTTCCCTCGCTGTCGGTTTCATAGAAAAACCCCACGGGGTGAAGTGAAGGAGCGTAACAACCCTCAAGCTGGTCTAATGCAGCTACGATGTCAGCGCGACTTTTGCCCTTCGTCACAGCCAAACACTCGGCGATTCGTTTCAACACGTCCTCGCCCTCTCCTATGTCGATAAAGTCGCAAAAGTCCGCCAACGGCTCCAAATTGACCGAACACGGACCGCCCGCCAATACTATCGGATCTCCCTGCTTCCTTTCCGCCGTCCTTAACGGAATTTTGGCAAGCTCCAGCATATAAAGCACGTTTGTATAGCACAGCTCGTACTGCACCGAAAATGCAACCATATCGAAGTTTTTGAGCGGAGTTCCGCTCTCCAAGCTACACAACTCCGCATCCTTTTCATGCAGAGCCTCGGCGTAATCTTCCCAAGGAGCAAAACACCTTTCGCAGCTTACGAAATCAAGAGAGTTTAGCATATAGTACAAAATTCGCATACCCAAGTTGCTCATTCCGACCTCGTAAACGTCGGGAAAGCAAAAACAGATTTGCACTTTTGCATCTTTTTTGATTTTTGGTGTGTTGTATTCGCCTCCGACATACCTCGAAGGCTTTGTAATCTTTGTCAAATCGATTTTATTCATATATCCTTTTTACCCAAACATCGCTATTTTTACGCTGCAATGCAAATACCGAAAACGCTTGAGTGCTTCACTTGCCGAAAAGCGGCATGCAATTTATTTGTCGCAATCGCGTTTAGAGCAAACGGACGAGCGTATTGTCTTTTTTTGCGACAATGCGCTCCGCTTTGCATAAAGTAAATGATATTGTATCAAATTTATGATTTTTTTGCAAGCAATTGACCGAACGTTGCCGATGGGGACAATAAATATATTTGCTTTTCCAACGTGTCTGCAGAGAGTTCAGTTATTTTTTTGCCGTTTTCATCTATTACGACGAAAAAATAGCAATAATTGCGGGATAGTTTTTTATACGCGGTAATAAGCGGCGTGTTCAATCCCACCGCTATGGTTTTAACTTCCAAGCCTTTCATGATTTTATCTTTAATAAAACTACCGTACATTACACGCTCGTACATCTCGCTGTCTACTGTCATCATTCCGTTGATAACCACAAAGAATGCGAAGATGCCAAGTGTGAAGTTAGGCATACGCAAAATACAAAGCAGTACGAATGCCGCAAATAATATTCCTCCCAAAATAAACGAAAGCAATTTGGTCAGCTTTATCGCCTTGCTTCGGGATTTATGTTCGGCAAGCGACGCAAGAATACGACCGCCGTCTAAGGTGTAACAGGGCAAAAGGTTAATGAAAGCCAAAGCCAAGTTGGCTTGTGCTATGTCGTATGAAACGTTGTAAACCACGGGAATCGCCCACCAAAGAGCGTACAAAAACACCACCACGGCTAAATTTGCTATCGGTCCGGCAATGGCAATCTTGATTTCGTCACTTCTGTTCATACTGTCGTATTCGCCATACATAGCACCGCCGAACACCGACATAACAATTCTTTCCACCCTGTACCCAAGCCTTCGCGCAACAAAAAAGTGCGCCGCCTCGTGAAGCAGCACACTTGCTGTGTAAACCACAAATATGCGAATTTGACCGAGCATCAGTATCAACGCGCAGTAAAACACGAAGCTCAACCCCACATGTACCTTGCTCTTTTCCATTTCCTAGTCCTTCTGCATTAATACTCCCACGTTAAGGATCTTCCGTCAAGAGTAACCGTTCCGACCTTTTCACCGTCGTAAAGTACATAAACCGTCGTCATATCGGTGTATTCACCCAAAATGTCGTATTTATTGACTTCCTGCTCGGCTGCTACATCGATTGCCGAGAGGTTCTCGTATACGAAGCTTACTTTTTCGCTCGCTTGCACGGTTATCGACGTATCGGTTATACTCACAACCTTGCCGCCCGCCACCGAAAGTGCGAGCTGTCCGCCTGTAAACACTATGTTGCCTTCCTCAACGCTCGCAACCGTCTGAGTAGCCGACAGGTCGTAGCAGTACACGCCCGCAAGACCGCTTACTCCGTAGGTATAGGTTTCCTTGGCGTTGCTAAGCCATTCGGTCGGTGTTATTCCGCCCAAGCCCAATACCAGCGCGAAACACAGCACTATCGCACAAGAAATAGCCAAAATTGCCGTATTCTTCTTACCCAATTTGTGCTTGGCCCGAACAGTTTTAGGCGGTTCCTCCTTTTCGACGGGCTTTTGCGCCGCTTGCTCCTTGACAAAAAACTGTTTGACGTAATTAATGTCCAACCAGTCGTTTTCCTTCACCTCACAATCAACTCTCTTAACTTCCTCTTGCATTGTCATACCCTCCATACCTTCACCGATGCGCCTAAAGCCGATTTGCTCCGTAGCTGCGTAACCCTTTACTATCGGATCTCCTTTTATTTAACCGATTTGCCAAATAAGCATACTCGTCGCGAAAAAGCTTGCGTAACGCGCACCGAATAAGTTCGCTTTGTCAATAGAATATGCCGCGGCTTTTGCATATATTACAATATCTAGTCAAAGAAAACGCGCAGTCTATGTTAAAGAACGCTCAACCAACGCATTGAATAAAAAAAGGGCGGATGTTACTCCGCCCCGATGTTTAAAAATGTAAACCGATTAAGCGCGCTGTTTGCGCTCGCACGAATATGAACAATATGCAATAGATCAAATAAGTTTGCCCGATTAATTTTGATAACCGAGAACAACGCCCATATAGCCGGTATTAGCACCCATATTGATGTACATGTTCAAATAGCCTCCGTCAAACACGGCGTGAGTGGGATCGATTATTTGCGTAGACGCACCTGTCATAAGATTAAGCTCATACAAGCCGGTAGCTCCGTCTGTATAGGCAATTCCGCCTGCCGAGCTTTGGAATACGGGGGCTCCGTATGCCTTCATAGCACCGAGATAAGCCGCCAAAACCTGATCGCTAGCACCAAAATCAAGAGGTGTACTACCATTGATCTGAACCTTTCCCTTAATATCGTCGGTTGTTAATGACTGCGCACTACCCGACTTAACGATAGCGACGAAGTTCATTTTCTCAACCTCATCTGTCTTAAGGAAGGACGCTCCGAAGGGTGTGAACAATGCATTCATAGCCTTTAGTTGCGGTACAATCGCGCTTGCGCCGACAAGGTTGAACCAACCCTCGGTTCCTGCTACCCAACTGTCTAGTACGCAATTAATGAAGCTAACTCCTGAAACATAATTATCGGCTTTAGTAGGATCAACGTGATCAGCAATTACAATCGGTCCGCCGGATCCGCTGAAAATCGAACTGTCGACGTTGACATTATCATGTCCCCAAACATAAATGAAGCAGTTGAAAGAGTCATAGTTTTTCGTGTATGAGATATTGATAGCGTTACCTTGATCGTTAATTTGGGGCATATACACGATAAACCAACATCTCGTTATCATGTTTTCAAAGTTTACGTCTATGTCTTCGGTCTTTGTGAATATCAAACCGCCCGATAATGTGGCATTTTCCGAACGAGGAGAGTTTCCGATTAGGCTTATATTTCTCATTTCAGCCGTGCCCTTGTTTTGCTCTGTTTCGTTTCCGTAGATTCTGAATAGGGTTGCGTGGCTGATAACCGCACCTACCTCGGTAATTTCACCGCTTTCTCTTACGACAAGAGGCAAAGCCGAAATATCCCATGAGAAGTAATTGCCGATAAATGAAAAATCGTCGTTTACACCGTTTACCTGCTTGCGGTAAATCTGCGCACCCGGGTTATCTCTCATCGAGCCGATTACTCTGTCATAGTCGGAATCGGTTGCGTTGACATCGGCATCACCAACGTTATACAAAAATGCAGAGGGAATATCATCGACGGTTACTTCGATATCGCTATGGAATATTATCGCTCTAATATCTTTGGACTCCTCCAAACCTAAATTGAGTCTGTAATTCATCCAAGCTTGCTCGTAATTGTCTAAATAGTATAAATCCTTTGCTGTATAGCAATTGTAGCCCTCGATCACCGCAAAATCAAAGGTTTTCGTGTAGCTAGGTATTTTATCGGCTTGAGATTCGGGTATTTCCTTCGGATAAACCCTCAACCTGAAGCTTCTGCCGTTTGCTTCCTCGGTAAACAAATAAGTATGCAAGGCTTCATCGACAGTTACGTATTTCGCTAATTCTGCCCCTTCCAAATCCACATAGGTATCATCGTTTAAAATACTGATTTTACTGACGTTGGTATAAGTTTCCAAAGTCTTAACCGTTGTTCCGTTGTAATACATAACCTTTAAATTATAACGGAAAGCATTGTCAGATCCCACATAGTAGTTATCGTTGCGGAAGAAAAACTCTTCCTCTTTGTTCTCCTGCTCTGCGATATTGCTGTTGTATTGCAACACAAAATCGGGTTGCGATACCTCGGTAATCACAAAAGGAGCCTCCTCCTCTACAACCTTTATAACCACTTCCGTATGAACCGTTTCAAAAGTGATTGTCATGGTATAATTTCCGGCTTTTGCAGTGGAAACCTCGCTGAACGTTAACTTGTCGGAATTAACCAACACATCTTTTCCGTCAGAGTAACGAACCATAACTACAACTTTCGTCAAATCGATATCTGAACCGACCGTGTACTCGCTATCGATTCCGCTGACATACGTCATCGATACGAGAGTCGCACCGGGTGTAACCGGGGCGCAAGCAAAGAGTGAGAACAAGGCTATTACCATAGCCGCCAATACAATTAACCTTTTCATAAATTCTTCCTCCAAATATTATGTTTTTATTTAAATTAACCTCGCAAGTATCGCAAAGTAATTTTTATCAATCAAACCGCAGCTTTCGATATCTGTGGCAAACTTCCGTCCTAGAATACCTAACGCGTTATTCGTAGACTCCATGAATTATTACAAGAGCATACAATGCACCATTCAATATCATTCAAGCTTATACGTGTCAATCCTGAATTGGTGAAGTTTATCACAAATAATGCACCGCTCAATATCGTTCAAGCTTATACTCGATGCCGATTACACATCGATGATTGTGAGCAATACAACCGTAGTACGAAGCTTTTTACCGTCGTTTGACTCCAAGGTCACGGTAACGCTTGTCCAAGCCTCGGTAATCGTAACAATCCCGGTCACAGCATCCAAAGTAACGGTGTCGTTGCTGTCGCCGATGAATTTGACGGTTTTTATTGTAGCGTTGTCGGGATAAATCCTATATTCTATTTGATACACCGCTACGCCTTTATTCACGTCAAACGGAATCTTTATCAAGGGATATCCTTCATCCGTATACTGTGTATTCGTATTCTGCGTTACATCCACGCCATCACTAATTACGGCGATTCTTTCGGCGTAAACAACTTCATCATACGCTTTCATTTTTATGCCCAAATATCCGACAACCACGACGGAAATAACGTATATAACCAATATTACCAATATTACCGACTTTTTCACCGTTTACCTCCTCGGCGCAATACTTTTCTATTCCACAGTCATCCTACACGCACGCTTATTGTGCATCGTCTGCGGACGCTATGCGGTATGTCGCCCTTATTTTTCCAGATAGTACACCTTAATCTTTAGGTAGTAAATCCAAACCGAAAGAGCCAGTAGTACCAAACCTATCGCCATAAGCTTTATGCACGGGATCTGAAGCACACCGTCGGATTCGGAAAAGAGCTTAAACGAAAAGCCTGCAATCACAACCGAAATTAAAAATGCGATGATGGTTGCCCTTGTTTCGTTGGGATTGTTAATAGTGTCGCCTGTCGTGGAGTACTGCTCGTTCTGGGGATTCATGATATCGCAGCTGGCACAATAAAACAGATGCGCAACCTGCACCGCTACAATGCCCACTGTCAAGGGAGCGATTGCCGTAAACTCAAAGCGGCAGTAGCCTTGGAATATCGCCATCGCCGCGATAATCGAAATGCTCGACATCACGATGGTAATTATGAGCTTTGCCGTGAGAGGAAAAGCGTATTTCACAGGCTTTGTCTTCTTAATGTAGCCTGCGCGTCCCTCTCTGCTGTAAAGCGTAGCAACAATGGAATTGCTAGACAGCACGGGAAGCAGAATCATCAAAAGATTGAAGGCGTAAGTCATATAGTCGCCCTGAAGCTTTGTATTCAACGCCGAATAAATCTGATTCAACAGCAGGATAAGTATGGGCATTGCTAAGTATACACCCAAAAAATTCGCCACAAGTCCCGTATCTCGGGAAAAAGTACGATACTCTTTTTGTATAAATGCGAAGTATTTTGAATGTCTGTGGTTTCCCTTCGATTGAATACGCTTCTTTTCGTACTCAAAGGAGCTGCTCATCATTTTAAAGAATAAAGGCTGACTCAATAGGAAGCAAAGCAACACGAATACTCCGATTATTCCTACGAAGACACCGAAATATAGGAAGGTTTGACCGCTTAACACGACGTAATCCATATTGACGGCTTTTCCCGTAATCATATATACGAAGCATCGTACCAACCAAAGCCGTGAGTTATACGCGGACAAAAAGTCCCTGATCTGTCCGGAAATCTTGGCTCCGTAGCCCACAAGATCAATGTCCGTGGGAATTATTAGGATAAGCTTTACCACGCCGTAGACAATTCCCGCAACCAAAGCCACCACACATAACGCCTTCAAAACCGGAAGCCTTTTAAATACACGGTTCAACCACATCGCGAAGATGGAAAGCACACCGCCTATTGCCACTGGAAAGGCAGATATAAACACGTAGACGACGAACAGCCAAATATAGTAAATCCAGCCGTAGGTGTTACAAATACCGAAGCCCACCAAAAGAGGGACGGAAAACGTCAAATTCTTCAGACATTCGTAAAAGTAGAATACCAAAAGCTTTGACGTAAATATCATGTTGTTCTTGACAGGATAGGTAATAAGCACCCGATTGTCATCCGCATAGTATAACTGCTTAGTAAGCCCGACCGTACACGCAATGGCTGATAATGCCAATATCACAGTCATAATTACAGTCAAAACCTCCGGCGGAACGATTGCTCGACTGGAGAACAATCTCAACGATGCAGTGACTTGGAATAAGCCGAAAGCCACCGCCGCGACAAGAATAAATTTTACAACAGAAAGCACAACCTTTCTGATAAAAAGCTTCCTCGACGAAGTAAAGCTGAAATCCAACTTATCCTGCAATTGCATAAAAACGAGAGTCTTTAAGTGCGATAACTCGTTTCTTCTTGTTTTGTCGGCTGACGGTTTCAATTCTTTGCCTCCGTTTTCTTAACATCGCCTATCAATACCCTGCTCGCTTCGGTATCACTGATAACTTTCATATAATAGTCTTCCAAGGGACAAACCTTTTCAACTTCCGCAACGGTTTTTCTCTCAAGCAGATTGCCCTTTTTAATTATCACGATTTCATCACAGATCCTTTCCACAACATCGATAATGTGAGAGGAGAAAAACACAATGTTTCCCTTCTTGGCGTGGTTTTTCATGCACTCCTTCACCTGATAGATACTGTTGGGATCTAATCCCGTCAGCGGCTCGTCCAAAATCCACACCTTCGGATCGTGTACAAGCGCAGCCATTATAGCAATCTTTTGCTTCATTCCGTGCGAATAGGTCTTTATCGCCGAATCGAAAGAGTCCGACAGCTCGAACAACTCGACCATTCCGTCGATTCTTTCCGCTCTATCGCTTTCGCTTACGTCGTAAATGTCGGCGATATAGTTGATGTACTCCCTTCCCGACAATTTCTCATACAAAGCGTAATGGTCGGGAACGTACCCGATCTGCCTTTTGGCGTTGACGGGATCGGATTCGCAATCGAAGCCGCACACAGTTATGTGTCCGCCCGTTATCGGCTGAATACCCACTATGCTCTTTATAATAGTGGATTTGCCTGCTCCGTTCGGCCCCAAAAACCCGAAAATCGTACCACCGTCGACTCTCAAATTAGCATCGAATACCGCATATTCCTTACTGCTTCCGTATTGCTTGGTAAAATGCCGCAACTCCAAGTATATCTCGTTATTATCCATTTTCTCTCCATTGACAGAGGTTTTTGCGTACTCCGCGATATTGATTTTCCGCTTCCTCAACCTTTCGAACATATCGTTGTATAAATCGGCTGTCGAATAGCCTATCTCATATATAAACCACATTCCCATAGCGACCGCTACATATACCAAAAAGAAAGCTGCTTGGTAAATGGGGTGGAATACCAATGTAACATCTCCTATATTGAAGCTTGTGGAGAAATTGAACATATTCTCCGCCCACGTTCCTAATTTATCGGGAATAAAGTCCGAATTAAGGAAGAAAAAGTCCGTATCCTTAAAGTAAGCATTGATAAACAGTATCGCGACGAAGTATACGCAAAAAGCAATCATCGAATAAATAAACTGTTTAATTTTGGGCCTCTCGAATTGCTTCAATGCAACCAATAAAATCGGCATAAAGAATGCGCAATAGTGATTAATCCAAAAGACCACCAATTCCCAAGAGGTCAGATTGACGTCCGAATAGTTTGGCATTATCATTGCCAAAAACGCACCTAGAATATTGATGAAGTATGTGAAATAGAACAGCCTCTTTAGTTTCAATATAAGGCAAAACGGTATCACAAACATAGCCGTGTTGCATAGGTGTAAGGGCCACAGCCTCAAATCTATCCACACGTCCCACTTATAACGCAAGCACACCGAGATCATCGTTGCCAACGAAATGAATACCAAAGCAAAGTTAATCGTCTGTTCGTCGCGCCTGTGCAACAGTAAATATAATAGGAAAGGTATAATAAACCCGCCGTAAATAAATATTCTGTGGTAGGGCGTAAAATCGTCTACGCTAAACAGCGGATTGGCATTGCCGAAAAACACCTGAAAAACATAGCCCTGCAAGCTGAATGCAACCATAAGCAAAGCCGCCACAATCGAAGCTTTTACCGTCTTTTTGTCGTATCTCCACCTGAAATCGGAGAAAACATACATTGCGCATATAGCCGTAGCAAAGCCTAGCTCCACCATGTAAAGTATAACGGTAATAATACTCGCATTAGCGTTGCCCTCGCCGAACAGCAAGGTAGTATTTGCGTTAACCAGCACGATATTTATGAGGATCACAGGCAGTGCAAAATACTTCGTCAACAGCCGCAGAAAGTCCATTTTATAAAAGGGCACAAGTATGAGCATCACCGCACACGCATAGTAAAACCATATAAAAAGCGTGCTAAAGAACGTCAAAACGGGCGAAAGCCCTCCTCCGCTCAATCCGATTATTTCCTTGAACGCATCATTGTAGGAAAAATAACGGACGCCGAAAGCCAAAGCAAAAACCAAAGCCACCGTCTTGCGCCAGCCCGTCTTTCCCTTGAATACATACCTGTCCAACGATACCAGCAACGCTCCAGCCACCACGGCACCGACTAATATATATAATTGTCTCACTCCGATCTCCAAATAGGTAACTCCTGATTAAATGAGAGTATGAATATCGGCAAGAATAATATTCATCTTAAATGGCTGCAATCGAAGCTAACAGTCGTAATATTAGCGAAAAATCATCCACCTAAAATATCAAGCCGAGATTCGTGTCGAATCAATCAAAGGCTCCTTAGCCGTATAAGCATTTCGTTTAAAAGCCATCTTAACCTAAAATCTAAATAAAATTAGCCCTTTAAACCGAACATCTTCATAGGTTATATAACACCATATTCACAGTGTAAACACCTTATAGGGAAATACTATCAAATTTTAGATTTTATGTCAATCAATTACACCGTCTTTTTTCCAAAATTACACAAAATGTTCACTAATATGTGTTTTTGGAAAAAACATCCTGCCCGAATTCCTTCGACACATTTCTAATAGGAAGCCACTAAACATAAGTGACTACGCACTCTCCGACTTCGACGATTAACTTATCGGATGCCTTTTTGCAAAAGCAACTATGAAATCTCCGACTTCGACGATTAACTTATCGGATGCCTTTTTGCAAAAGTGACTATGGATTCTCCGATACTGAAAAAATTATCAGTATATTACTCAAATTTTACATCAATACACAGTTTTTTTAACTGCGATATTCTATAATTCGAATATAAGGGTGCGTAACGGACTTTACATATGAAATTCGTCAAGGTTCGCGAAGTGCAACAAGCAAATGAAATAATAGGAGAATTATGTTAGACAATATCTTATTTTTACTAGCGGGAATGGGCGCGTTTTTGGTGGGTATCAAGCTGCTTAGCGAGAACACCGAAAAGCTTGCCGACACCAAATTGAGAAACATCATTGCAAAAACCTCCAACAACCGATGGATAGGCGCAGGAATAGGAACGGTCGTAACCGCCATTGTGCAAAGCTCCACTCTTATGAGCGTAATGGTTGTGGGACTTGTGAACGCGGGAATTATGACGCTTTTCCAAGCGGGCGCGATTATTATGGGCGCGAACATAGGAACGACCGTAACTGCGCAAATCGTTGCGCTGCAGTCCTATAAATTCGCGGAGTTTGCAGCAGCCTTCACCGTTGTAGGCATATTTATGAATATGCTGTGCAAAAAGGATATCGTAAAGTCGATAGGTATGCTTATTGCGGGACTGGGCGTTATTTTCGTAGGATTGGATCTTATGAAATCGTCAATGAGCTACTTCAGCACACAGCCCCAAATAATGGAAGCTATCGGAAGCGTATCCAATCCCTTCCTGCTTGTGGGAATCGGCATCGTACTTACGGCTTTGATTCACAGTAGCTCTGCGGTAACTAGCGTTGTAATATCGATGGCTGCCGCCGGAATTGTCATCGGCAACGGTGGCAACGAAGTACTTTTCCTGATTATCGGAAGCAACATAGGAACGTGTGTAACAGCAATGATTTCCTCCATAGGAACGACTGCAAATGCCAAACGCGCAAGCGTCATTCACTTGCTGTTCAATGTTATCGGATCGGCAATCTTTATGGTCGTTCTGCTGTGTTGGAGTAGCTTTATGGATGATACGCTGGCAAAATGGTTCCCCGAGCCCTCCACGCAAATTGCAATGTTCCACACCTTCTTCAACATTATTAGCGTTGTTTTGTTCCTGCCGTTCCTGAAGGTCTTCGTAAAGCTTTCACAGCTGATTGTCAAGGACAAGAATGAAGACAAGGAAAAGGAATTGAGTTACATCGATGACCGTTTGATTCCCTCACCCGGCATCGCAATAAGCCACGCCGTGAAGGAGTGCGGAAGAATGTCAGGTATAGCATTTCAAGCTTTGGATCTCTCCTTCCAAGGCTTTCTAGACAAAGATATAAATGCAAGAGAAAAAACCTTGGAGGTGCTTAAGAAGCTGGACACAACAAACAAAAAGATGCTTGAATATCTCGTTAAGGTTTCTCTGGAGGACTTGACCTACAACGATGAGAAGAAGGTTGCCTCCTTACACTACGTATCCAACGACATAATGAGAATCGGCGAGCTTGCAGATAATATCACCAAATACACAAACCATACAGTAGCGCAAAAGCTTCAGTTTTCGGATTCGGTTATTACCGAATTAAACAGAATGTACGACAAGATTAAGGAGCTTTACAATCAAACAATGTCCGCATTTCTCAATAACAACTATGTTTCGCTCAAAAATGCCGACGATATCGAGGATGAAATCGACTTTTGCAGACGCGACCTCATTGCGCGCCACATCAAACGCCTTAACGAGGGCACCTGCCAACCAAAAAGCAGCGGCGTGTTTATAAACCTAGTTTGTAACCTTGAACGTACCGCCGACCACCTAACCTATATCGCCCACTCAATCGAAACGGACAATATTGTGAGGGATTGATTTCTTGCTTTTGTTAGGCACTTTCGCCCGTGCATTTTGTGACATTAATACGCTTACCTTGTAATTTATATGGAAGCGGATTGAATAAAGTAGCTACTTAGGGATGTGTCTTGCCTTAATCGGCGAATCGGAAGCGTAATAGCACATTTTATTTGCCCCTCAACGGAATCTAAACACGAATGTATTCAAATCTATCTGCCCGATTTATGTCAGTAAAATAATGTAAAACCTCCGAACGCCAAACATAGCGCACGGAGGTTTATTTTATCTTTTCATTCTTTTTTACCGAAAATTTTATTGTCGATAAGTAATCGAAACGGAGCTTACTTCTCGTCCGATTGCGGCTCGTTTCATTCTTTATCAACCATAAATTTAATATGCCGATAAGTCGTCGAAAAGGAGCTTACTTCTCGTACGATTGCGGCTCGTTTCGTTACTCCGAATAACGGAAGAACTACTTAATACCGACAATCCAACCATTTTCGTCGGGCAAATTGCCGTTTTGGATTCCCGTAAGCTCGTTGTAAAGCTGTTGAGATATTTTGCCGATTTCGCCGTTATTCAAGATGTACGTTTCATCCTTAAAGGTTATCTTGCCGACGGGACTTACAACGGCGGCTGTTCCCGATCCGAAAGCCTCGTTGAGTCTGCCCTCTTTTGCAGCCTGAAGAACCTCGTCGATGGAAACATTCCTTTCTTCGACCTTGTAGCCAAGCTTCTTAGACAGATTAATCAAGCTGTTTCTTGTGATACCGGGGAGAATACTTCCGTTTAGCGACGGCGTAATTACAACGTTGTCGATGACGAAGAACATATTCATCGCGCCGACCTCTTCGATATACTTATGCTCATTGGAATCCAACCAAAGCACCTGATCGTAGCCCTTCTTCTTTGCGTCGTAGCTTGCCTTTAGGCTGGCTCCGTAATTGCCGCCGAACTTTGCAGCACCGGTGCCGCCGATGTGAGCCGAACGGCTGAAGAAGTCCTCAACATATATGCTTACGGGCTTCAAGCCGTGTGCATAGTAGCTTCCGCTGGGACTAAGTATAATGAAGAATAGGTATGTATCGCTAGCTTTTACGCCCAAAAAAGGATCTACGCCGATAATGGCAGGTCTTATATAAAGCGACGTGCCTTTCTCGGTGGGAATCCAACTTTCCTCGATCTTTAATAGCGTCTTTAGTCCTTCCATAACCTTATCGATATCGAAACGAGGAATGCATATCCTGTCGCACGAATCGTTCAATCTTTTGAAGTTGTCATAAGGACGGAAAATATTTACCTCGCCGTCTTTATTCCTGAATGCCTTCAAGCCTTCGAATACGGTTTGTCCGTAGTGAAGTGCCGTCGTTGCGGGCGAAAGGGACAAATTTCCGTAAGGAACAATTTGATCGTTATGCCAACCGTGTTCTGTGTCGTACTCCATAGTAAACATATGATCCGTATAATACCTGCAAAAACCTAACGTTCCCGTAGGCTTCTGTTTGGGACTGTTTGTCAACGTAATTTTCATTGAATCTACCTCCGTTAAATGTAGAATGCGGCGCACATGCCGCACCTTGCCTAAGTTTTTCTTAATCGCCACTCAAAAACATTGTTGTTAATCGGCAATCACAAGTACGCTCACCACATAAATGACGAATGACCGCAAACTTGCACATATACATTATAAAATTTGTTACACTCTAAGTCAATCTAAAGCAACTATCTCGACGATTAATTGTTTATCAATCAATTATTAAAATGATGTATTAAAGTAGTATTCGCGTCGAATCCGACACGCTTAAGCCTTGCGGATATATGTATCGAAGGTCGGCTTGTTTGTTAATTTAAAAAGCCCGAGCAAACGCATGGCAATGTCATCGCAGTCGTCGCACTCGAAGCAAAGCACGGCATACTCATCCAAAATCCGCACCGACAAGCCATACGCAAAATCGTCGAACGACCGCGGATCTCCGTTCACATATGCAATCCGAGCCATCGACAAAAGCATAATTCGAGCAGCCATTCTTTGCATAATATACCGTATTGGGAAGCCGTTTGCAAAACTCCGTCAAACTCGCCGTCATCGGACTTACGTTAATATGAATATGCTGGTAGCGCGCATACATCGAATCACAAAATGCCGCATATTCACGGCTTTGGCTTTCAGCACAAAGCACGGCGGATGCACTTTCGCGTTTAATCAAATCGTTTTTGGTAAACTCGGCTTCATAGCAACGCCTTTTTCGCTCAAAGTCGCCACGCTTTAATAACGCAAGCATTGCTTGATCGTCCGAATAGGTCATAACCTGCAACGGCCCAAAAGCATCCGCGATTCTTTCGAAAAGCATTGCGGCATAAGCAAGATCGAACTCCTTCGGATCAAAGCGCAAATAGGTATTTTCGGCGTGAAAGGGATTCTTGGAAAACGCCATACCTCCGACGTTTTTATCTCCCGACCAAACCTTGATGCGACCGTCGCATATATGAATATTTACGTCGCAATCGGTTTGCGATGATTTGTTCTTTTCAAACAAATTACTTGTTTTTCTTGGACAAATAGTCCTCTATCGCGGCTTTAATTGCTTCCTCCGCCAACACCGAGCAGTGCATTTTTTGCGCGGGAAGCTCTCCCAAAGCCTCCACAACCTTGGCGTTGGTTAGCTTCAGTGCCTGATCGATACTCATTCCCTTGACCATCTCGGTAGCAGTACTGCTCGTGGCAACAGCGGCAGCGCAACCGAAGGTTTTGAATTTCGCATCTGTTATAATATCGTTTTCGATGCGCAATGTGATTTGCATGATGTCACCGCAGGTCGCGTTTCCGACAGTACCTATTCCGTCGGGATTCTCGATTTCACCTACATTCTTTGGATTTGAAAATGCATCAATAACTTTTTGATTATACATAATTATCTCACTAAATGCCGCTTGGATTAGCAGATGCACTCTGCCGACGGCATTATCTCCGAAATTATGCCCTGTTTAACCGATATCGAAGGGTTATTTATACAAAAACCGTTTGGTATCTTGCAATCAAGGCTCCTTACTTGCCAAACCGAAAACTCTGTCGCTTTTTGCAAAAACCGTTCTTTTGGTTTTTTTGCATATAGCTTTTCTCTGCCAAACCGAAAGCTCGGTCGCATGTGGTATAATTTCGGTTATATATGTTCTTCGCTATACTTCCTTTACCCTATCTTGAGGCTTGTAAAGAGGTGACATCTCTCTAAGCTGAGCGATTATCACCTTCAGCTTGTCGACAGTGTAGTCGATGTCTTCCATTGTATTGTGCTTTCCAATTGAAAAACGAATGGAGCCGTGCGCCCTTTCTACGGGAAGTCCGGTTGCAAGAAGCACATGGGATGGCTCCAAAGAACCGCTGCTGCAAGCAGAACCGCTGGAAACGGCAATTCCCTCGAGATCCAACCGCATCAAAATGCTTTCTCCCTCAATGTAATTAAAAGCAAAATTTACGTTGGAGGGCAAACGTTGTCTCGGGTGTCCGTTCAAGATTACATCGGGAATTTCGTTTTTGATCCTTTCGATCATTCTGTCGCGCATAAGCGTGATTTTTGCGGCGTTGGTATCCGTTTCGGTAACTGCTTTTTCAATCGCGACGCCCATTCCGACGATTAAAGGAGTATTGGTAGTTCCTCCTCTCATTCCTCTTTCCTGTCCGCCACCGTTAATCAGTCTGTCAATAATTAAACCGCTTCTTACATATAGCACGCCTACTCCCTTTGGACCGTAGAATTTGTGTGCGGAAATTGTAAGCATATCTACGCCCAATTTCTTTACGTTAACATCAATAAGCCCCATAGCCTGAACACAGTCCGTATGGAAAACTATTCCGTTTGCGTGAGCAATCGCAGCAAGCGCGGGTATGTTTTGTATCGTGCCGATCTCGTTATTGGCAAGCATGATACTTATAAGCACGGTATCCTCTCGTATGGCTTTTCTTAGCTCGTCTTCGTGTACCATTCCGTACTTGTCAACATCCAAATATGTCACGTCGAATCCGTTTTGAGTCAACCATTTTCCGCTGTTCATAATGCTAGGGTGTTCGATTTTGCTCAAAATAACGTGACTGCCTCTTTTTCTTCCGGAAAGAGCGCCTCCTCTTACAGCCCAACTGTTTGCCTCGGAGCCACAGGAGGTAAAATACACCTCTACAGGCTTGCAATCGATTGCTTTTGCAACCGAGTAGCGCGCATCGTCTACCGCCTGAGCGCATTTTCTGGAAAAACCATACTGACTCAACGAATTTCCGTAGTACTCCGTAAAGTAAGGCATCATCGCCTCAAGCACGTCCTCGTCCAACTTCGTCGTAGCCGAATTATCTAAATAAACTTCTCTCTTGTCCATATTCTATCCTTAATCTTCTTATATGAAATCCATTATCGGATATCTATCTGTAATCTGTCTACCGTAATCTGATAACTATCATCTCTCATTCCTAGCCGATATACTCGCATTACGAAATATCGCCGTAACACAATCTATTTGCATGGAATATACTAGGAAAGCAAGATAATCGACATACCCTTCGGTCGGGTTATTATACATAATCCCGACATCTGCGATAAGCTTATTACAACGCTACCCTCTATTTTATACCATTTAAAGCATTATGACAAACGTTTTTAGCACAATTAATCAATCAATTCCCGATAATTTAAGCGTCGGCATCGTCGGCGTAAGCGGACTTGTGGGAAAAACCTTGCTTAGTTTGCTTGAAAAATACGAATTCCCCGTAAGCCGTTTGTCGCTGTTCGGATCTTCCTACAGTGAGAACAAAACAGTAAAATATCTCGGAAGAAAGCTTCGTATTCAAAATCTGCTTAAGGCTTTGGACAGTTCGCTTCTCTCCTCTTCAAATGCTCCCGATTGCGTATTTATGTGTGCAAATTCCGAAACATCGAAAGAGCTTACTCCTCGTCTGAACGCTTTGGGCACAATGGTCATCGATAACAGCAGCTACTATCGACTTCAGCCCGATATACCATTGATTATTCCCGAAATTAACGGTTTTTTGCTTCAAAACGAATTCAATATTATTGCCAATCCAAATTGCGTAACGGCAATCTACCTTACGGCTATCTACCCTATAATTAAACTTTTCGGTGCAAAAAAGCTTGTGCTGACCTCTTTGCAATCGGTTTCGGGTGCGGGACAAAAGGCTTTGGACAACTTTTTGTCGGGTGAGTCGCAACTGGTAAACAACAACTATCCCCAAATAGACGAAATGTGCGACGACGGCTATACTCTCGAGGAAAAAAAGATTGTCGGCGAAAGTTTGAAAATACTTAAGAGCGCACGCATAGACTGCAAGCTCTCTGAGATATACGCTACTTGTGTTCGCACTCCTGTAACCAATTGTCACTCGGTGAGCATTTATCTCGAAACCGCTCGCGAAGTCGATCCTATTCGATTGCATAAGGGCTTTGAGGAATATCCTTACGCCGTCTGCACTTCGGAAATTTCACCTCTGCTTAACCGAAATTGCGTTAACGACTTTAGAGTATTTTTGGGCAGAGTACGAGTCGACGGGAAACGCGTCATTTGCTACGTTTCGGGCGACAATCTGTTGCGGGGTGCCGCTCTCAATGCTTTGGGAATCTTTTGGAATTACGCCGCACGTAAGAACGATACACGTGCCTCAAGAAAATAAAAAATAAAGTTGAACTTAGTGTTTAGGTTACAACAGCGGCAATAATTGCGGAATAGAGGTACTATTATGAAAATCGGAATCGGCACGGCGGTCGTTACACCCTTCGACCGAAACGGAGAAGTCAACGAAAGGTCTTTGGCAAATCACATCGATAACCTTATCTCAAGAGGAGTTGAAAGCATCACCGTTTTAGGCACGACGGGTGAAGCCTCCACTCTTTCGGCGCACGAAAGGTATAGGGTTATCGCGGTCGCCAAGGAAATCATCGCAAATCGTGCAACTCTCATCGTCGGCGTAGGCACCAACGACACGGCAAAATCCCTTGAGTATATTGCAGCCGCAGAAAAAGAGGGCGCGGACTGTCTGCTTGCCATCACACCATACTACAACAAGTGCAACAATAACGGCGCAATCGCGCATTTCGGCGCGTTGGCAAAAGCTACGGCTTTGCCGATTTTACTTTACAACGTGCCATCGCGAACAGGCTACAGCCTTCCGATAGAGGTCATACGCTCTTTGCTCGCATTTCCCAACATCATAGGTATCAAGGAAGCAGAAGCCACAGTCAACCGACTTAACTCACTCGGAATTATCGTAACCGAGCAAACCGACAGCTCGACAGACTATTCCGATTGTTCTAATCACAAAGTCCACGTTTTGATGAGCGAGATAGATAACCAATCTGAGACAATGAGCCACTCGAAAGGCAATACCGATGGCAACACAGGCAAAGAGCACGACTTATGCATAAAAAACAGAGTGCACGGAAGGAAGCTCCATTTAATATGCGGCGAGGATTGCGCTTACCTACCGTTTTTAGCATATGGAGCAAATGGAATCATCTCGGTAGTTGCAAACGTAGCTCCCGAGCTGATCGTCGCTCTTCGTACTGCCTACGTAACTAACCCTGAACGCGCAATATTTCTCAACACACTGGTTACGCGACTTTCGGAGCTTCTGTTTTGCGAGGTCAACCCTATCCCCGTCAAATTTGCTCTTAACCTTTTGGGCGCAGATGTCGGGTTGCCTCGACTTCCCTTGGCGGAATTGAGCCATAGCTTACGCGATCGATTTGAAGCGCAGTTGTTTGAAATAATGCGCGAAATTCAATCGAATGTAGTTGCAAGTAAACGAACAGGCATACTTCGTGACAATTAACCGCGTTTTATATGAGATATTCGAGTTTAGTAATCGGGAACAAGTCACGGAATTAACATAAATTAACTAACACTAATTCACTTGTCAAAACGTTGAAATTTGGCGTTACATAGTATAGCAAATACATAAAGCATAACGCTTTAGCCGGAAGCCACGCGAGGTGACAATATGAAAGCGATAATCTTCGGAATTATGGGCAAAATGGGCAGATGCGTTGCGGAATGTCTCGAGCAGTCGGGTGATCGAGTTAGTGCGGGTGTAGACAAACGAGCCACGGCTATATCCGTCCGAGGCGCACATACAGCCGACATTATCCCGATTTACACAAGCTGGCAAGATATTTACGAGGAATTCGATGTCGTAATTGACTTCTCCTCCCCCGAGCTTAGCCTTGCCGCCGTAGAATTTGCCTCACTTAATAATGCTCCGTTGGTCATAGGGACAACAGGTCATACCGAGGAGCAAAAGCAACAAATTTATCAAGCCGATTTGAAATATCTTTGCTTTTTGCCGAATATGAGCCTTGGAATTGATCTTATCGGCAAGCTTTGCGACGATATTCGACCGCGCATAAAGGATAACTTCTGTTGCTCGATAATCGAAAAACACTATGCGGGGAAAAAGGACGCGCCCAGCGGTACAGCTCTATCTCTAAGCGACAAGCTCGGAACGGTCGATATCGTTTCAATTAGAATTGGCGCGGCAATCGGCGAACATACGATTTTATTGGAAAACGACTTCGAAACAATCGAAATCAAACACACCGCCCACAACAGAAAAGCCTTCGCTTTAGGTGCAGTCACTCAAGCAAAGGCTCTTTTACAACGTAAAACATTAGATCTAGGGCTTCGCACAAGCGAATAAGAGCAGATTGTAACGTTTTCAATACCGCATTCACCAACTTATAGCGAATAAAATCCCTTTATGCTTCAAAACCAAACGGCTTTACGATTTTTCTTTCATATTTCGGACGAACGCAAGAGCTTCGCCCCTTCCATATAAAGACAACGGCTTTTATTATCGTGGACCTCGTTATCCGATGTAAAGCTGTTGCTCCTACCATATATAGTAGACAATTAAGAAGCGTCTATTGCATCTCTCCTTATGCTGTTCCTGTAACCGTTTATGCAGGGATAAGCTCTACTTGCGGTACTTTTGCGCCTTTTCCAGTAAAACATCGGTCATATCGCAGGTCTCCCAGGAGAAGCCGTCTCTGCCGAAGTGACCGTATACCGAAGTTGCGGCGTAGATAGGTCTGTTTAAATCGAGCTTTTCGATTATTGCAAGCGGTCTAAGGTCAAAAACCTCTCTAATTAAAGCATTGAGATCGGCGTCATCGAGAATACCCGTTCCGAAAGAGTTTGCGAACACATTCAAGGGATGAGCAACGCCTATTGCATAGGACAAATCCAGCTGCACTCGTTTTGCAAGTCCCGCCGCAACAATGTTCTTGCAGATATACCTCGCCATATATGATCCGGATCTGTCGATCTTCGTGGGATCCTTGCCCGAAAATGCTCCGCCGCCGTGCGTGCAATAGCCGCCGTAGGTGTCCACGATGATCTTTCTTCCCGTCAATCCCGAATCACCGACAGGTCCACCTATAACGAACTTGCCGGTGGGATTCACATAAATCTTGGTGTCAATGAGTAGATTAGAAGGGATTATCGGCTTGATAACGTTTTCGATAACATCTTCGCGTATTTTTTCCTGCGTAACGTCGGGATCATGTTGAGCCGACACGACAACCGCTTCGATTCTAACGGGAGTAAGTCCGTCGTATTCAACGGTAACCTGCGTCTTTCCGTCAGGTCTTAAATAAGGAATAGTCCCGTCCTTTCTTACCTCGGCAAGCCGTTTGGCAAGCCTTTGCGCAAGCATTATCGGCAACGGCATAAGCTCGGGTGTTTCATCACAGGCAAAACCATAAATCATTCCCTGATCGCCCGCGCCCACCTTGTCATATCTATCGCCGCTTTCGGCTTTTGCTTCCAAGCTTTTATCTACACCCAAAGCGATGTCCGCCGACTGCTCGTTAATTGCAGTAAACACGGCGCACGAATCCGACGAAAATCCGTATTTGTCATCGGTATAGCCTATTTCGCGGAGGGTTTTCCTCACAATCATCGGAATATCCGCATAGGCGTTAGTGGTTATTTCACCGAATACCACCACAAATCCCGTACTAGCCACCGTTTCACAGGCAACTCGAGATTTTGGATCCTGTGCAATCAAATCATCGAGTATATTATCCGATATCTTGTCGCATATTTTATCGGGATGTCCCTCGGTTACACTCTCGCTTGTGTGAAATCTTCTTCCCTTAATTATCGTATCTTCCATATTTTCTTCCTTTAACATCGTCGGCAATCCATGACTGTCGTATTACTCAATCTACCGAATTAATAAGTTCTCTCGAGTTTATGCATATTCGATTGCCGTCCAATTTACTTGTCCTCAATAATGTCGTAAACAGTAGTATATCATATCAATTGCGATATGTCAAGCAATAATCTGATACATAATTATATCCGCCATATTTTTAGATTGAAAGTTAATTGCCATAGTAAGTTCAACAGTAGAAATGCTATGCACCTCAATAATTTTTCTCACTCTCGCTTCCAACTTTTGTGGTGTTTTTCAGTTCGGTATTGCCTTGTTGCGCTATCTTTCCGCAAGAGCATATGCGGATAGTATTTCCTCTTCCGATGAGATATGCGATTTTTCAGTAATTTTCGATAGCTCCGTCCCATAGGTAAAAGCAAGCTTTTTGTACGCGCTTTTATCGTTGCAACTCTTTTCTATTGCTGTATTGCGATTGAATTTGTGCTTTCGATAGTTATCAGTTTCGGAGAGCGTCTACCGGATCATTGTTTGCGGCAATACAAGAAGGGATAAGCCCCGCGATGAAAGAAAGAGCAATCGAAACCGCAACAAGGATAAGTCCATCGGATAGTGGCAGATAAACTACTGCTCCGATTGTTATCATCGATGCGATTACGATATTAATTACAACGCAAAGCAAAGCCGTTATTGCGATGCCGAGCAGCCCCGAAATCAGTCCTATTATAATCGCTTCGAAGCTGAATACACATGCAATATCGTTTTTGCCGGCTCCTATTGAACGCAGTACTCCTATTTCCTTTCTGCGCTCGAGAACCGAAATATAAGTAATGACACCAATCATTATGGAGGATACGATTAGAGCGGTTGAGACGAATGAGGAAAGAATACTTGTTATGGTGCTTAGGATGTTTACGATGCCGTTTAATAAAAATCCCATTGTGTCGGCGTAAGTAATTCGTTTGTCTATCGGTTTGTCCTCATTGTAGGCATCGATTAACGCGATAATATAGTTTTTTTCTTCATAATTTTTAGGATATATATAGATTGCATTCGGGCAGTCGGAATCCACAACTCCGAACAGATTATAATTGTCAATAACGGTTTTTTCGTTGTCCTCTGAAAACAATTCGCCGGTTAGTATGTCAAAGGATTCATCTGCCTGCTGTGCCGTAACGACCTGACTTTTTGCAATACGTTCCATCAGATTTGAGGAAAAACTCGAGGAATAATTTATGCCGTAAAGCAAACAGCCTGTTGTTAATCCCTCTTTTAGACTAACGATTGCGCCGATTGATAGTGTATCGGAATTACCGATAACGCTTTGCATATATTCGTTTCCGTCCGACTGTTTTAAGTATCTCTCTCCGTTGTATGCATAATAATCCGATTCGGTAAGCACCTTGTATTTCAGCGCAAGAAGCTCCTCGATATTGACCGATTCCTGTATTATATCGTTATACTTAATCATAAGCGTATTAACGATAAAGTCGTGTATCTTTTCTTCCGTCATGCGCGAAACATAATCGGCGGTATACTTTGAAAAAGGAGTGATATCTTTAAAATATCCCTTAATAAATAAACTCTTTGTGGTTTTATATCCCGTGCTGTCTTTGGCATATCCCATACTGTCAATGAGGACGGCATCTATTTCCGCTTCGCTCATCGTAGACACAAAGTCTTCTGTGTATTGAGCATAAGGCTTTACTGATACGAGGTATCCGTTTATTAACATATAATGAGCTAATTCATAAGGCAGATTTCCTTCGCTTACACCGATATTATAAAGCATATAGTCGCTTAACGTGTTGTACGGCGCAACCCACATGATGGCGGAATTAGGATCGCTGAATACGGTGTCCCAATCACCAGCAATCAGGTCGTATTGCTGCTTTATCAGGGTTGTGTTATCGATATATTCTCCGAAACATTCAAAAACGTTCGTAAATTCCGAAGCGATATCCATCGTTCCCATTATATCGCCGTAATAAGAGGCGATGTCGAGCGCATTGACCTTTGTATAGCCGACATCCTTTGCCACGTAATAGCTAAGCTTCAAATTGTAATCATAACGGATATTGCTCACATGCTCACTTAAATCGCTTATGGTATTAAGATATTCTTTAAATGACGATAAATCGTTATACACCACACCAATCGATGAAGAACGTAGCATATCGGTAAGGATGGGTGTTTGGGTGATAACGTCGGTATCAAACCTTGATTCGGTATTATCGGTAAAACTAAGTAATGGATCGAGAAGCGAGGAATAGTTGGTCGTTTGTGAATTGACGGTGACAGGGTATGCGGTTATCGTATCCTCTTGCACCCGTGCGGCGTAATGGTTAAATCCACTTGATATAGCCAATACCAAGGCGATACCGATGATGCCAATGCTTCCCGCAACGGAAACAAGAAAGGTACGTGCCTTTTTTGACATTAAATTTCGGAGCGAAAGCATAAAAGCCATACCTAACGACATATGAGTTTTGTTCTTTTTTTTCGGTGCGGTAGTAGCGACCGACTCTTTCTCTTGCATATCGACATTGTTTTCGCCGTTGTATGGATTATTGTCGTTTACAATTTTTCCGTCGATAAGTTGAATCGTTCGCGTAGAATACTGTTGGGCAAGCGCGGGATTATGTGTCACCATGATTACAAGACGGTCGTGTGCAATCTCTTTTAGTAATTCGATTATCTGGATACTTGTCGCAGTATCCAAAGAACCTGTCGGTTCGTCGGCAAGCAATATTTCCGGGTTGTTTATCAACGCACGGGCGATGGCGACTCTTTGCATCTGACCGCCCGACAGCTGGCTGGGAAGAGCCTTGACCTTGTTTGAAAGTCCGACCTTATCCAACATGGAAATTACCTTTTCTTTGCGCTTTTCTTTGGGGACACCCGATAAGGTCAATGCCATTTCCACATTTTCAAATACGGTTTGATGCGGTATTAGATTGTAGCTTTGGAAAATAAAACCGATTTTACGATTCCGATAATTGTCCAATTCCATATCCGAAAATTGTTTTGTGGAACGGCCGTTAATTTTCAAATCGCCGTCGGAATATCTGTCAAGACCACCGATAATGTTCAGTAAAGTAGTTTTTCCGCAACCTGAAGGTCCGAGTATCGAAACAAATTCGTTACTGCGAAAATATATCGATATGTTTTCAAGTGCGTTCACGGTGTTGTCTGACATTTTGTAGTATTTGGATATATTCTCTAGTTGAAGCATATTTCACTTGTGCGAACGTTGTTTGGATTTAGTAAGGGTTATCGTACTATCAACATTCAATCGGTTTTTCAATAAAAAGTAGGTGATAATTGTATACGGCTATCATTCTTGAATACACCTTAAGTATACTCCTATATTCACTTAAATGCAAGCGGTTTTGACAATACGCGCATTTATATAACAAACAAGCTATAATTGAATCAAAGGAACAAATAGATTGACATACGATGTTTTAAAATGATATACTTAAGCGTGAAATCAAATGACTTTGGATTTTCATCATATAGAATGTCAAGAAGGTTAGGCGGATGGTAAAGCATAAAAAAGCAGTTTTTACTATTTTGATAATACTTACGGTCATCGCAGTTTTTATTGTCGGCATATTCGGTTATTATATGAACAAGCTTTCTAATGAACGGATAGCCTTAAACACGATGAACAAATTAAACGATTATCCGTTATACACAATGGATTTTTCAATGGCGGATTACGATCTTGACGAAGCGCTCGATTACGGGATATATAACGGGGAACGCCTTATGCAATACATTTCAGAAAAATATTTAGGTTTTCCCGTTAGTATAGACCTCGATAAATTTGTCACCGGTGGATGTGTTACTTTCAGTGCAGACTCTCAAGACGGGGAAATCTTTTTTGCCGCAACTATGATTATAGGGATACATCGATACTCATGGTAAAATCCGCTCCGAAAAAGGGATATAAAAGCATATCTATGTGCGATTTGTTTTTTTGCGGGTATGGAGACGGCTTTTATCCCGATTCGTCGATAAGCCGACTTCTTTGTCTTGCCGCTATTTATTTGCCGATGGACGGAATGAACGAAAAGGGGCTTGCTATATCCGTTCTCGATCTTCCCGATGAAGGCACCGAGCAAGACAACGGAAATCCCGATGTTATAACATCATTTATGATAAGGCTGATTCTTGACCGTGCCGCTACCGTTAATGAAGCAATAGAAATGTTTAAAAGCTATGATATGCATAAAAATTACTCAACCGATACCAACTACCACTTTTTTCTGTCCGATGCCGAAGGAGATTATGCGGCTGTGGAATATATCGATAATAAAATCAACGTAATAAGGAAAGTCTCTCCCGACGATTGCAAATTGACAATTACTAACCATTATTTAACTGCCGAAAAAAGTCATATCGGCGATGTCATCAGCGATACGTGGAATCGTTATAATGTGGTTAACACAATTGTCAACGATGCAAAAGGAATCATGACAATAGATGAAGCAATGAATACGCTGTCGCATGCCGTTATGGTCGATGTGTATTATGAGGATTGGGACTGCTACATCAGTAACCAATGGTCGGCGGTTTATAATCTTGACAAGCTAACATTAAGTTTATGTGTGGGAATGAAATACGACAAAATGTATGAGTTCTCGATTTGAATCCTTATACTAGATATGTATGAAATCGAGCATCTTGGAAACGAAAAAAGTCAATTCCATTTAACATTAAGTCGGACGTTGTAACAGCATCTGATAATGCTCACTTGATAAACAGCACAACCTCTTGGGCGTTTCTACTCAAAACCGATTCGGATGGCTTGTATGCTTGCATAACCTTTGCTGTAGGTAGTTAACTTATAGCTGATTAACTCTAATAAAAGTCAACCGTTTCGTTTAACGGATGCTAAAATTAAATATAGAAAACTTTGTAAGCTAAATTATTTTTATTCTAAGTTGTATTTACACAAGTGATATGCTGCGAATTCAAGGCTATACTTTGTCGAACAAGGCGATTACTTGCAGTAATAGAAGTACTATTACTGCAAGTAACGCGGCTCTGCAATGAAAAAGATAAATATGCTTTCTAACTTACATTGGCAGCACCTAGTATAAGCTAGTCATTTATTTGAACATAACTTCATCAATTGCAGCAATTAGACTTGAGTACACTTCTGCTAATCGTCATTTCCTACGCATATACCCGAAACATGCGTTCCGTGATATATTGAAGGTATCACGTCATCGTCATAATCCGCATAATCATATGCATATGGTACTTTCTCGTTTATGTACTTTCCCTGCAGTTCATTCTTCTCAATATATTCTTCGACTTGCTTGTTTGTATATGCCACATAATCAGGATAGCTTGAGAACGCAGTATGATTGTAGTTTACACCGGTATCTAATACCGCTATCGACATTCCGCTTCCATCATATCCCTCAATAGAATAATTGAAATTCTTTGCATTTGCTTCGGCCTCTTCTGCTGAAGGAGCGGTATAATAATCGGATACTATTACTTCTGAAATACCCTTTATTCCTCGCAAGGAATCCAGGTCGCAATACCTAATTTTTAACGAAAATCCGTTAAATAAAGTGTAATAGTTGTATCCCATTTCGTATTGAAGTCCCTCGTTGGTTATCAATGCCAAAACACTGTCTTGTGACTTGCACATTGAACGCCTTAAAGATAATCCCTTGTCCGATATCGAATAATCTCGGATCGAGGATTCGCTTCCGCTCTCATCAATAAGGGATCTGTCATCGACTATAACAAATACTTGTATAATTTCATCGATTGTTTTTTGATCTACCTCTTTGACTATTTGCGAAGTCAATGCGGATTCAATTGAAGTGGGTACAACACCATTACCGTTGGCATATAACGCTGAGTTGTTTATCGTGAAGATCATTACCAACGATAATACAATCAACAATGTCAAAGTAGATGCCTTTTTTGCAATATTCATTTCTTGCCTCCTAAAAAATTTGTTTTACCGAATTGTACTGCCTTTCATTCTACTAGCATAAAGACAAGCCAATAAGCGGCTAAAGCCCAATATAGATATGATTTTTGGTTGATATTAAACACTGTTTATAATCAACACCAGTTTAATTTATCCTCATTTTACTATTGAAAAAGCTATATGTCAAGCATTTGAATATAAAAATAAATGCAAATGTAGCCTATTTTTAATATCAAACACTTGACAAACACCATTTGAATAAGCTATAACTAAAATGTATTCGTGATTGTTACAGTAGGAATAATGTGAATGTAACGCTTTTTAGATTCAGGAAAAACTAAGTTGGTATGAAAATATGCTAATGAAAGTAAGCTATGACACGCACGGATACTTACATATTGCGCGGACATATCCGTAGGAGAGGCGAGCTATGAACTACAATGGAAATTTTTACAACACTTTAGGCGACTTATCAAGTAAAGTACTTGTGCTTCTGCAATCGAAATTGGTTCGACCGAATGGATTACACCATAATAGCAAATCCAAAGAGTATTTTAACTTTATGGCGGTAGATACTTTAATTTTTGTAGCACTGGAGGAAAATGGTGAGATGACGATGACGCAAATTGCGACAAAGCTAGGAGTATCAAATCAACGTTTAACGCGTCCGGTCAATAAGCTTGTAAAGAATGGCTATCTGCGTCGAATATATGACGAGAATAATCGAAGGATAATCAAAATCACTGCAACGCAAAAACTAAAGGATGTATCCATGGAATACAATAAAACTGTCAACGACTATATTTCGTACTCCTTGCAAAATCTAAGCGAGAATGAGGTGGATACTCTTTACCGTGATTTAGATGAAATATTCGGGCTACTAAACAAACTAAAATAGCATTAATGCTGTATGTCTTGATACTTTATAATAATATCGTACTTTCTACACAGAGTCCGTAGTTAAGAAAAATACTGAATTATTATGAAATCGCATATAAAGGGCTGCTGCAAAAACAGTCTTTTTTTGTTGCAAAATGAAATGCGTTTTGTGATGAAAAATACTGATAAAATTAGTAGTCTTTATTTGTTGCTTGATTATGCGAACGTTACACAATCCAGTCTATCCACGTTACTCGTCGAACCGAAACGGAGCGAAAAGCGTAGCGTTTGGTTTTGATTGTCATATGAAATAAAGGCAAAAAAACCAAAACAAACTAAAGCTCGTTTTGGTTTATGGCAAAGAGCACGAATTTGATTTGAACTTCACCCTCCGCGCCTTTATCGTTTGTTCCGTTTGCCGAGTTCGCCCACTTAACAATTGTCATCTCGATAAACCGAAAGTTGGAGATGTGTGGGGTATGCTCATAATGCGCAGTTATGGCTTTCGCGTTAAATAAACTATCACTGTATCTTTGATTTCGATTTTATCCCCGTGATTATTGATGGCTTCTTTTATACCGCAAAAAAATTCTGAGCGATATGGTTCTTTCAATACGATATGGTCACAGTGCGTTCCGATATATTCAATATAGTCATTTGCATTAAATACTCTTTTGCTGTAAAACCTAAATTCACGAAAATCAGTAAAGCCATAATTGACAGCATTTGAGTATATCAGCTTTTGCGAGTATCGCGTTTCGGGCTGGAAATACTGCGAATAAACCTTCTGAATATCTGCAAAAAGTGCTTCATTTGGAGTTTTAAAATCACCGTGCATCATCATCGCCAAATATCCGCCGCTTTTCAAAAGCTCATAGCTGCTTGAAAAGGCAATCTGTTCGGGAATCCACTGAATTGTTGCCGCGGAATATATCATATCAAATTGAGATCCTTTGAAGTCATAGGTTCCAAAATCACCGTTCACAATGTGAAAGTTAGAGTATTCGGCGAACTTATTCTTTGTGAATTCATAAAGATGCTCGCCCAGCTCCACCGCAAGGTAATTACATCCGGTTGCAAGAATCGGTTCTGTCGCCTGTCCTGTTCCCGGACCGATTTCAAGCACTGATTTTCGGCTGTCGAGTCCGATATAGTTGATGATATGGTCGAAGGCTTCTTTACAGTACCTCGGACGCCATTTATCAAACTGCTCGGGTATAGAATCAAAACCTTTCGAAACTCCATTTTCAGTCTCCTATTATGAAAGCAATATTCGAGTCAATTCCTACTTTTTGAGTTTATTATATCAAAGAAAAATGACATATGCAACAGAATATAGGGAGATTCCGAACGAACCTCTATAAGCATCATAAGTAAAATACTCTTCGTTTACCGAGTTTACTCACCTCGAAATTGCAATCTAGGCAATTAAGTGTGTTTTTGCGTGGGGTATGTTATTAATTTACACAGCAAAATAATTATTTTGCCTATCTTGTAACTGGAATTGTGGAATTGTCAAGAAATGTTAGCAACTCAACTTAAACAGAATCCCAACAAAACCCAAATAAACCAAAACTCTATCCCTAAATAAGTAAAAATAAGGTTAAAAAATACTATGCAACTAAAAAACTAATGACAAAATATGAATCGTTTTAAAAGCGCAAAATTTATGCAGATAGTTTTTTATAATTGCTATGCCTATAAATCTTTTAAGCTTAGAAAAATTCTTTGATAGTTTCTATTGACAATTTCGTTAAATAGGATTACAATTATAAAAGAGTAATATATTGACGGTATCGGTGCAATGATAGATTCCGCCAATAATCACAGCCCAAAAGAAGCAAAAAATATGTGTGCATATGTATCTTGGCTAACTTAGCTAAACAAATGATAAATGGCTTACCGATAGTTTGTTTTTTATAAATTTCTCTTTTTGGACGGGCAAATTAGCAGGCGCGTTATGCCTAAGTATATAGCGCAATATTAGGAAAAGGATGGCAAATTATGAAAACATTTAAGCATTATTTTATGGTTTTGGCTGTAATTATGGTACTACTATTAATAGCAGCCTTGTCGGTTTCGTGCATAGTCAGACCAAGTCCCAAAAGCTTTTTGCTAACCATTACCTCGTCTGATACGGAATTAGGTAGTGTTAGCGGCGGCGGAATGTATAAAGGCGGTGAAACCGTAACAATTTCAGCTTCGCCAAGCGATGGCTACGACCTTGGTGGTTGGTTTATTGATGAAGCTTTACAATCCGAGGAAATCGAGTACAGCTTTATTATGCCTTATCATGCAGTTGATATAGTGGCGCGGTTTGAAAAAGAAGCACAATGGAGCTTATGGGACGGCACTGTAGCAGATTCGTTTGCAGGCGGCAACGGCACAAAGGAAGCTCCTTATATAATTTCTTCGGGCGCAGAGCTTAAGCTTTTAGCAAATAAGGTAAAGGATGTCGACACGGAGTATAACGCTAGTGGCGTTTGCTATGAGCTTAAAAGCAACTTAGACCTTAATGGTTTGGAATGGGATCCAATTGGAAAGTTTTATTCCGATACGGGAGAATTTGTATCCAATTTAACATTTTTAGGAAACTTCAATGGTAACGGCTATGTGATAAGAAACTTTATTATTTCTACTTCTCCTATAGAAAAGTGTCGTTATTTCGGCTTGTTCGGATACATTGAAAGAAGTGAAATTTCAAAACTCGGAGTTGAGGATTTTTCAATCGACCTAACTGCTAATACTGCTTTAGTCGGTGGCTTGTGTGGTTATGGCTATAAATCTTCGATTAAGGATTGTTATACATCGGGTAACATTACGGTTAATTCTAATGGATACACTTATGTAGGTGCTCTTTGCGGAGAAACCTCTTCAAGCACAATTGAAAACTGTCTATCCTTCGGAAACGTATGTGCAACCTCAACGGAAAAAACCATTTATATAGGCGGTTTAATAGGACAATGCGATACCACAGACGTTAAAAATTGTTTCTCGGCTGCAAAAACTTCATCAGCATCGAGTATAGAGCTTATCAACATTGGCGCACTAATAGGCTGTGGCAGTGATGTAGAAAACAGCTTTTATCCCGAATTTAGCTTTTGCGCAGGCATTGGCAAAATTGTTGAAGCCGAGCAATTAAGTAATACAAGCTGGTATACAGACGTATTAGAGCTTGATAGAAGCGTTTGGAGTATTAATAATGGTTATTATCCGCGGCTACAAAAAGCCAAGCAAAACAAACAAGCAGTTCAAACAGCTTGTGAAGAAGGCAGTATTGGCAATCCTATAATACTTAGAACTGCAAACGAGCTTCAAAGCATCAATCCATGGAAATCATACTCGCTTTGCTGTAATTTAGATTTAATCGGAATAGATTGGACTCCGATAAATAGCTTCTCTAATTTTTACGGCAATGGATACGTTATTTATAATGTAAAAATCGATTCTAATAACAGCGCAGATATAGGCTTATTTGCAAGGTCGTGTGGAAGTATTGACAGCTTAGGAGTTAGTAACGTTGATATTTCTGCCACATCGGATTTAACATATATTAACGTGGGCGGATTGTGCGGATATAGCAATATGCTTACTAATTGCTTTGCATCTGCGGTAAATATTTCAGTTGACGCTTCGGCAGCTAAAGGCTTATCTGTTGGCGGTCTTTGCGGACAGAGCAATATTATTACTAAATGCTATTCAGATGGTCAAGTAAGTGCAAATAATACCTTCGATTATAAATACAGCTCCATCTATATCGGCGGTCTTTGCGGACAAACCGACGAGAGTGTGGTTTTGGATAGCTTTTCATCTGTTGATATTACGGCTTATTCAATCAAATGCTCGATTTATGCAGGAGGCTTGCTCGCTAGAGGCAGTGCGCTAAGTTGCTATGCAACAGGTAATATCACTACACAAAACTCAAAAGAAATCGAGTTAGGCACCTTAATAGGCTTTGCGGATTCCATTAAGGACTGCTTTGCTACAGGAAATATTACGGTAAGCGATTCCACTATTAGCACGGAAATAAGTGCCATGTGCGCATTTGGCACATCTGTTTCTAATGTTTATTTTCCTGAATTCGGATATTTAGCAGGGTATGGCAAGATTGCCACATGCGCTGAACTTTCTAATCCTTCCTGGCAAGAAAATGTTTTGCAGTTTAACGCGCAAGCTTGGGAATATAAGAGTGGATTTTATCCGAGATTAATAGGAACAAATTCGGATTGGAAGGCTGTTCCTACTCAATGCGAGCTAGGCAGTATCGGCAATCCCGTCGAAATAATCAATTTTGTTGAGCTGAAAAGTATCAATCCCTTTACATCTTATTCGCTTGGCTGTAATATTAATTTAAGCTCAGAATTTTGGACACCATTATTTTACTGCTCATATTTTTATGGCAACGGATACACCTTAAGCGATCTTAAAATTAAGGAAGCAAACAGTAAATATATTGGCTTTTTTTCCATAAACAACGGTACCATAGACAGCTTAAATATTGACGGACTTAAAATTATTGTTGATAACGACAATGAAACCTTCATCGGCGGAATGTGCGGATACGGAAAATCCTTTACTAACTGCCATGTTTCGAGAGGAGTCGTAACCCTATCTATGACAGGCGGAACGCCATATGTCGGCGGTTTTTGCGGCAGAAGTCAAGCAACTGTTTTGAATTGCTCCTATAGCGGCACTGTTTATGGGGATACTGTAGGTCCATACGATGATATTTATGTCGGAGGATTAGTCGGTATTAACCATAGAGGCACAGTTACTAATTGCTATTTTTTGGGTACCGTTAAGGGAAGCGCAGGCTTTAATGCAATGGTAGGAGGTATATGCGGAGAAAATACAGGGTTAGTTGCCAATTGTTATTCCGACTCGGAGATTTTCGCTACTTCAAGTAATAGAAATGCCTATGCTGGAGGAATAAGCGGATATAACTGTCGTGGAGGAATTATAAATAATTGCTACGCAAATGGAAAAATAAACTCGACTGCAAAATCGTACTCCACAAGCGGCGGCGTGAGCGGATATAATGACGATAGTACAATTACTAATTGTTACTTTAACGGTGAGGTATATTCTAAAGATTCATTGTATAACTTTGCAGGAGGAGTTTGTGGCTATAACGATTTCAGCTACATTTCAAACTGCTTTGCCATAGGTACGGTCTGTGCTGAATCGAATGTTGATAATTGTTATGCCTATGCCAGCGGAGTATGCTGCTTTAACGAGGAAGGTACAATTAAGGATTGTTACCACAGTCAAGAGCAAATTATTACGGCAAAAAACGGCGAAAATGAAGGTACTATTTCAAGCTACGCTACGGCTATAACAAGCGAAGAACTTATGAGCGAAAGCTTTATTACCGAAACCTTAAAGTGGGGTAAGTTTGTTTCAACCGCTGACGTAGAAGTAAATCCCGACAATGCGTGGATTTATGAAATAGGTAAATACCCGATTTTGTATTTTATGTTTAATTAATTATTTTAAACATATCTATAGCTTTTGCCTTGTCGGTGACGGCTAAAATATGACTAAGCGATGAATATTTGCTTTTAGCTACTCTATTGCATTAATAAAGCCGAAATGGAGCAATAAATAGCTGTAAAACGAAAATTCATCGCTTTAGTTTTACTTATTATTGAATTTTTAGTTTGATACTAATTAGTTTTATTTAGGTATACGATAAATTTAGTTTTATCCTTTTTAATACTAATTGGAATTGTCAAGAAATGTTCAGTCGGAAAACACCCTAAATCTGAAATTGTTGTTAAGTTAGAGAGTTGAATCTGTTCTCCGAAGTGGAGCGTAGCGGAACGAAGGAGAACAGATTTGTTGCCTT
>JAQVMT010000016.1 GCA_028703495.1 Clostridia bacterium
CCATTACGTCGCCGACCGTGATTGCCTTGAGTATTGTAAGTACGCTGTCAAAGTCGAAGAAGATGTCCGAAAGCTTAATTGTCGTAAGCTTGCCGTACAAGGTCAACGCCTTAACCTTTGCATCAATTATAAAGCCTAATCTGTATTCCAAGCAACTGATGATGTGTTCGATGTTCAGGTCTCCGAGGATTCCCTTTGCCAAAGCTTCGGCATCGGTGGTTCCGTCGAAGATTCCGAACAACTCGCCCAAGGTTACCTTCTTGAGGTTGTTGTACAGTGTTATTTCGATGTAAGCATAGTCGCTTGTGTCGATCGTTCTAGCCATTATTATCAAAGCCAGATCGATGAGGTCGCCAACCGTCAACGCCTTGATTTCGTTGAACGAGGTTTCCCTTCCGCTTTCAGTCGTAAGGTCGCCGATCGTGATTCCGTCAAGAACCAAACCAACCGCACTTGCCTTTACGTTGTCGCGAATCGAAGTAACCATAGACGGGATTACAAGTAGCACCGCATCAAGCAGATCTATCATCGTAATTGTCTTGAGTTGTTCAGCAACCGCGTCCATGTCGTACGCGATGTCAACAAGTCTGATTACAACGATCTTATTATATAAGGATAGAGTCTTCACGTCGACAGGCACTTCGAAGCCGAATCTCAACCCCGCAGTGGCGACGACGTCTTCGATATCGAGGTCTTCAATCAACCATCTTACGGCGTACTCGGTCTTGCTTCCGCCGTAGAACGCTTCAACAACGTTGATGATGAACATATCGTTGAGGTTCCCGTAAACGGTAGCTTCGAGATTGCTCCAAGATGTTGTGTCAACCGTCTTGTCAAGGATATAAAGCACGAAATCGGTTAAGTCGCCAACTTCAATGTATTTCACTTGCTCAAGCAATGTCGCTCTGCCCTCTGCCGTCAGCAGATTTGCAAGCAACATACTATCGAAAGTCGTAAACAGCTTCAACGACTCGATGTCGTCAATGCGTGTTTGTTCAATTCCGGCAACTCTCAAAACTGCATCGATAACGTCGCCGAACGTAATTCCGTTAAGCACGTCTTTCAGCAATTCGATAGTTTCGCCTTTCTTGATAGTCTTGATAATTCCGTTGTAAATCGCCAAACTGTAGGTGTTTGCCTTAAGCTTTGCAAACAGCTTAATGTCGGTGGGTATTTCACCCGCAACATATTCGACAATTTCCATAATGTCGCCGACGGTTATCATCTTAAATTCGTAGATAACGTAATCGATGTCGTAAATCAGATTGATAATCGTAATGTCGGCAAGTCTGTTGTAAAGTGCAAAGGCAAAGACAACGTCGGGTAGCTCGACAATTCTTACGTCGATCAGATCGACAATATCGCCGAGGTCGAGGTCGTCAAGAACCTTTCTCAATACCTCTTCGCGCTTTGCAGCATCTGCAAGGGTATCGATAAAGTCACCGATGGACAGGTCGTAAAGACCGTTGTAAATGGTTCTTTCCAGCTTGCACCAGTCGGTTGTAATAACGCTGATTCCGGTTACGACGCAGTAGGCTTCGACGAAGTAGCCGAATTTGACTGACTTGGACTGCTCATACAGATGATCTCTGCCTGCTGCCGTAAGCAGGTCGGCAGTCAACATTGTATCGAGAATGATCATAAGACCGGTCAATCTCAATTGCGCCCTGTCGGCAACACCCATCACAAAGCTCATGATTCCGTCAATTACGTCGGCAAATGTGATGTTTGCAAGTACAAGCTGCAACAGAGGAACAACATCGCCGTTTTGAAGCATTACGATTATGTCGTTATAGATTGCAAGCGCGTAAGTATTAGCCTTTAACTTCGCGAACAGCTCGATGTCAACGGGGATTTCGCCGAGGAAGTACTCGACAATTTCCATTACGTCGCCGACCGTGATTGCCTTGAGTATTGCAGCAACGCTGTCAAAGTCGAAGAACAGGTCAACCAACTTGATGTCGGCAAGCTTGTTGTAAAGCGCGAAAGCAAAGACAACGTCTTCAAACTCATACACGCGCTTGTCGATCGTGTCGATTACGTCACCGATATCCAGGTCGCCCAATATGTTCTTGATGAGCGTTTCGAAGTCGCCGCTGTCGATCGTGTCGAAGATGTCGTTAAAGCTGATCGCCTTAACATTGTTGTATATAGTTGTTTCAAGCTTCGTCCAGTCGGTTGTGTCTACGTTTCCGTCAACCGCAGTAACGATGAAGTCGATGATCTCGCCGATTGTCGTGTCGCCACCTTGCTGCTTGAGCAGGTCTCTGCCCGTTTCAGTCAGCAGGTTAGCAACCATCATTCCGTCAAGTCTTACCATCAACGCTTCGGCACTAAGTTCAAGACGCTTCAGGTCGTTTACAAACGCACTCAATATTCCGTCGATTACGTCGGCAAACGTGATGTTTGCAAGTATCGCTTCAAGCAACTCGGTCGTTTGACCGTTTTGAAGCATTACGATTATGTCGTTATAGATTGCAAGACCGTAGGTGTTTGCCTTTAACTTAGCGAACAGCTCGATGTCAACGGGGATTTCGCCGAGGAAGTACTCGACAATTTCCATTACGTCGCCGACCGTGATTGCCTTGAGTATTGCAGCAACGCTGTCAAAGTCGAAGAACAGGTCAACCAACTTGATGTCGGCAAGCTTGTTGTAAAGCGCGAAAGCAAAGACAACGTCTTCAAACTCATACACGCGCTTGTCGATCGTGTCGATTACGTCACCGATATCCAGGTCGCCCAATATGTTCTTGATGAGCGTTTCGAAGTCGCCGCTGTCGATCGTGTCGAAGATGTCGTTAAAGCTGATCGCCTTAACATTGTTGTATATAGTTGTTTCAAGCTTCGTCCAGTCGGTTGTGTCTACGTTTCCGTCAACCGCAGTAACGATGAAGTCGATGATCTCGCCGATTGTCGTGTCGCCACCTTGCTGCTTGAGCAGGTCTCTGCCCGTTTCAGTCAGCAGGTTAGCAACCATCATTCCGTCAAGTCTTACCATCAACGCTTCGGCACTAAGTTCAAGACGCTTCAGGTCGTTTACAAACGCACTCAATATTCCGTCGATTACGTCGGCAAACGTGATGTTTGCAAGTATCGCTTCAAGCAACTCGGTCGTTTGACCGTTTTGAAGCATTACGATTATGTCGTTATAGATTGCAAGCGCGTAAGTATTGGACTTGAGCTTTGCAAATAACTCAATCGATACAGGCAGCTGGGCAACATAAAGCTCGAAGATTTCCATTACGTCGCCAACCGTGATCGCCTTGAGCATCGTTGCCACGCTGTCAAAGTCGAAGAATAGGTCGACAAACATTACGTCGGCAAGCTTGGTGTAAAGCGCCGTCGCCTTGAGTTGGTCGTCAATTGCAAATCCGAATCTGTATGCCGCACAATCTAGTAGGTCGCCGATGTCCAGCGTGTCAAACATTGTGTTAACCAATGCTTCTGCTTTCGCACTGTCGCCGAATGCATCGATTATGTCAACAATGTACAGGTCGGAAATGTTTGTGTAAAGTTCTACCTCGAAGTAGCTCCAATCACTTGTGTCGAGCGAGGTCGAAAGCACCGCAAAAATTACCTCGGTGATGTCGTTGACCTGAACGCCCTCAAGCTTGGTCTTGATGCCCTCTCTGCCTTCTTCGGTGAAGAAGTCCGTAAGTAGTATTGTGTCAAATAGCTTGAATAGGTCTGTTGCCAAGATGTCCGCTCTGACTTCGGGTATCATTATAGGAATCAGGCGAAGAAGGAATTCAAGCACGTCGCAAACAGTAATATTTGCAAGTACTTGCTTCAACAGCTCGGTCGCTTCACCATTAACAAGCTTTGTAATAATATCGTTGTATATTGCAAGACCGTAGGTGTTTGCCTTGAGCTTTGCAATAAGCTTTGCATCGGTAGGAATTTCGCCGAGATAATACTCGACAATTTCCATAATGTCGCCAACTGTGATTGCCTTGAGTATAGCGGCAACACTGTCAAAGTCGAAGAACAGGTCAACCAACTTGATGTCGGCAAGCTTGTTGTACAACGTGAACGTCTTTATCTCGGAGTATATCGTCGCGATTCTAAAGTCGAACGTGTCAAATACGTCACCGATGTCAAGGTCGGCAAGCACACCCTTTACAAGCGCATCGAACGTTCCGTAGTCAACGGCATCCAATATGTCGCCGATCGTCGTGTCGCCGATGTTCGTGTAAATAGTGGCCTCAAGCTTCGTCCAAGTCGTGATGTCGAGCGTTCCGTCCAACGCGGTTACTATAAAGTCGATTATGTCGTTGATCGCAATGTATCCGCCCTTAATGCGAAGCATGTCTTTGCCCGCTTCGGAGAAGAAGTCGGCAAGGTACATATCGTCAAGTCTTGCCATAAGGTCTTCGGCGTTGAGCGCAATGTACTTCGCATCGTCTACCGTGTAGTATAAGATTACGTTAACCAAATCCGCAAATGTGATGTTTGCAAGTATCGCTTCAAGCAATGCAACAGCTTCACCGTTTTGGATCTTTGCAATTATATCATTATATATTGCAAGTGCGTAGGTGTTTGCCTTAAGCTTTGCAAACAGCTCAACCGCAGGATTGATTTCGCCGAGGTAATGCTCGACAATTTCCATAACGTCGCCGACCGTAATTGCCTTGAGTATTGCAGCAACGCTGTCAAAGTCGAAGAACAGGTCAACCAACTTGATGTCGGCAAGCTTGTTGTAAAGCGCGAAAGCAAAGACAACGTCTTCAAACTCATACACGCGCTTGTCGATCGTGTCGATTACGTCACCGATATCCAGGTCGCCCAATATGTTCTTGATGAGCGTTTCGAAGTCGCCGCTGTCGATCGTGTCGAAGATGTCGTTAAAGCTGATCGCCTTAACATTGTTGTATATAGTTGTTTCAAGCTTCGTCCAGTCGGTTGTGTCTACGTTTCCGTCAACCGCAGTAACGATGAAGTCGATGATCTCGCCGATTGTCGTGTCGCCACCTTGCTGCTTGAGCAGGTCTCTGCCCGTTTCAGTCAGCAGGTTAGCAACCATCATTCCGTCAAGTCTTACCATCAACGCTTCGGCACTAAGTTCAAGACGCTTCAGGTCGTTTACAAACGCACTCAATATTCCGTCGATTACGTCGGCAAACGTGATGTTTGCAAGTATCGCTTCAAGCAACTCGGTCGTTTGACCGTTTTGAAGCATTACGATTATGTCGTTATAGATTGCAAGACCGTAGGTGTTTGCCTTTAACTTAGCGAACAGCTCGATGTCAACGGGGATTTCGCCGAGGAAGTACTCGACAATTTCCATTACGTCGCCGACCGTGATTGCCTTGAGTATTGCAGCAACGCTGTCAAAGTCGAAGAACAGGTCAACCAACTTGATGTCGGCAAGCTTTGTGTAAAGAGTAAAGGTTTTGATAACCGAAGGAACGACAACAACTCTAACATCGATAAGCTCGACAACGTCATCGAGGTCGAGGTCGCCCAAAATCTTTCTTACGAGATTTTCAAGCGCAATAGAGTCGCCGAACGCTTCGACGATGTTTGCAATACTCAACGAGCCGACGTTGTTGTAGATGGTAACCTCGAAGTTAGCCCAGTCGGCAGTGTCAAGGCTTGCATCGATCGCCTTGAGAACGAAGTCGATAATTTCCTTTATGAGAATGTCGCCGCCTTGCTCCAACAGGTTGTCTCTGCCGACAACCGAAAGCAAATCGACAACTTCCATAATGTCCAATCTAAGCATCAGCGCTTCTGCGTTGAGCTCGGCATATTTGGCATCGTCAACCGTGTAATAAAGAATAACGTTAACGAGGTCGGCAAAGGTAATGCCCGCAAGTATTTGATCGAGCAACAGATTAACTTCGCCATTGATAATCTTGAAAATGATGTCGTTGTAGATTTCAAGAGCGTATGTATTCGCCTTTAATTTCGCAAACAACTCAACCTTGGTGTCGAGCGCAAACAGATAATGCTCGACAATTTCCATAATGTCGCCGACGGTGATCGCCTTCAATATCTCGATCACGCTGTCGATGTTGAAAATCAAATCGACAAGCTTAATCGCGGCAAGCTTTTGATACAGGGAGAAGCCGAACACAGCGTCGTCAAACTTAACCAGTCTGTAGTCAACGGTGTCGAGGAAGTCGCCGATAGTAAGGTCGCCCAAAATCGACTGAATCAACTCCTCCACCTTGGCAAGGTCGCCAAACGCCTTGATAATGTCGACGATGTAGATTTCGCCGAGGTTGTTGTAAAGAGTAACCTCAAGCTTCGTCCAGTCGGTCTTGTCGAAGCCGACACCCAAGAACGCGGAAACAACCTCGATGATGTCCTTAATCTGAACGCCCTCGAGCTTGGTTATGATACCCTCTCTTCCCGCTTCGGTGAAGAAATCGGTTATTAAAATCGTGTCGAAAAGCTTAAACAGCTCGGTCGCCAAGATGTCCTCTCTGATCTCGTCAATCATTGGAGGAATTAAACGCAAGCCAAAATCAAGCACGTCACACAAGGTGATGTCCTTCAACACAGCTTCCAACAGCTCCATATATTGACCATTCCTCAGCATTACGATGATGTCGTTGTAAACAGCAAGCGCGTAGGCGTTAGCCTTCAGCTTCGCGAACAGCTCGATATCTGTATCGAGGGTAAACCAATAATACTCGACAATCTCCATAAGATCGCCGATAGTAATTCCTCTTAACGTGTCGATGAAGTCGTCGCCGTTAAGAATAATGTCGTAAATTTCAAAGCCGGCAAGCTTTGTATAAAGCGTGAACGTGAATACTGCACCATCGATATCGATAACTCTGTAATCGATCGTGTCGATAAGATCGCCGATTGTCAAATGGTCGAATATCTTTCTCAGCAATACCTTTATGGCGTCCATGCTGTCGATAGCATCGATAATGTCGTTGAAGCTTACGCTCTTTACGCCGTTGTAAATCGTAGCCTCGAATTTCGTCCAAGTACTCGTGTCGACGGATTTTTCAATCGCAGTAAGCACAAAATCGATAATCTCGCCGATCGTGGTGTCACCGCCCTGTTCCTTCAAAAGCTTTCTGCCCTCTTCGGTCAGCAGGTTGGCAACCATCATTCCGTCAAGTCTTACCATCAGGGCTTCGGCGTTAAGCTCATTAAACTTCGCCTCGTCCACCGCGTAGTACAATATCGCGTTGATGATGTCTGCAAACGTGACGTCCTTCAAAACGGCTTTGATCAGTTCCATATGCTCGCCGTTTTGGATCTTTGCGATTATATCGTTATAAATAGCAAGTCCGTAGGTGTTTGCCTTTAACTTCGCAAACAACTCGACCTCGGTCTTCAATTCAAATACATAGTATTCGAAGATTTCCATTACGTCGCCGACGGTGATCGCCTTCAAAACCTCGATCACGATGTCGATGTCGTAAATCAAATCGATCAGCTTGATAGCGGCAACCTTCTTGTAAAGCGTAAACGAAGTAACCGTATCGTCGATGTCATAGATTCTCGCTTCGATGGTTTCAACGAAGTCACCGATAGTCAGGTCAGCCAAAACACTTCTCACAAGCGTTTCGGTATTGCCGTTGTCGATGACGTCGCAAATGTCGTTAAAGCTTATGCCCTTAACATTATTATATATAGTGACCTCAAACTTGGTCCAATCGGTTGTATCCAACACCTCGTCAATAACGACAAGAACAAGGTCGAATATTTCGCCGATCGTGGTATCGCCGCCCTGTTGCCTCAAAACCTTTCTGCCTTCCTCGGTGAGCAGGTTGCCAACCATCATGGCGTCTAAACGCATCAAAAGATCGGTCGCGTTGACCTTGCCGCGTTTTTCGTTCTCGATCGTGTAGTACAGCAACGCATCGATCAAATCTTGGAAGGACACTTTGTTAAGTAACATATTGACAAGGTCAAGCGTTCTGCCTTCCTTTATCATTATATATATATCATAATATATAGACAGATTTTCAACGTTGGCGAGAAGCTTTGCATACAGCTCGACCTCGGGATTAATCTCGCCAAACAGCAGCTCGAACACGTCCACGATTTCGCCGACGGTCACACCGTGCATAACGGCAACTGCATCGTCATAATGCCAAATCAATTTGGCAATCGTGATTCCCGCAAATCTTTGGTAGATAGGCAGCTCCTTCACCGCGGAAGGAATTGCGAAGGATATTCTCGCCTCGATAATGTCGATTACGTTTCCGATCGAGAAGTCGCCCAAAACATATTCCCAATCGATAGACTCGTTCAACGCATAGCTGCCGAATCTGTCGACCATATCTTTAATGCATTGCTCGTGATTGTCATACTCGCACTCGGGACAAATAATCTCGACAAAGTAAATCACAACCTCGATCAAATCGCCGTGGAGGATTTCTTCTTTTAGAGTTTCAACACTAGCCATATAGAAGAACATGTCGTATACGGTTTCCATTCCCGGATAGTTCCTGTTCATATTGTCAAGCTTTACAAATAAGGAAAGAACCTCATCGCCCGTCGTGCAGTACCATTCGCCCTTATCCTTGTCCCAAACATAATCCAAACCCTCGGCAAATATGTCGGCAATCGTCAACTTTGCCAAAGGCTTCAAAAGCTCGGAATATTGATTTGCCTGAACAGCATCCACAACCTCGCTGTATTTAACGGGGCAGTAAGCCTTCAGTATCACAAGCAAAGGCAGAGCAATCGCTCTATGCAGCTTGCCCTCTGCGTAAGCCTCTTCGATTTTCTCGATCGGCCAAGCAAGGAAGAAGCCCAACGTCAATTCCTCGTCATAAAGCTCATAATACTTATTCTCGATAAACTCAACCAAGGGAAGCACATTGCCGTCAAGCAAAGCGGAAAGGATATTCTCTATCTCGTCCAAGGTCGCGTATACGAACATGTTGACGAGGAAGCGAACAACCTCGTGTTGCTCTGCGATCCAATCGTAGAAACCGGTTGCCTCGAAATAGCTTCCGAAGATCTCGTCAAAGGTCATGTACTTGATATACTCATAAACCGCATCCACCAAAGCCATCGAGTCATCGTCATAAAGAAGCTCTAATACTCTGCATAGCGTTACGTCCTTGACGGTTTCGAGCAAAGCCCTGCCGATAAGGATGCAATCCTTCAAAAAGTCCTTGAGCCAGCCGTCGTTCATTCTTTCGATCGCATTGAGAATGTCCTCGAACTGCTGCAAGTACAGCTCGCCCAACGTGGTATCGAACAAATCCTTGAACAAGACCTTGGCTTTCTCGAAGTCGCAGCAGTCCTCTGTCAGGAATTTAATCAAATCGGTAATCTTTATGTCATATGTCTTTTCGATATGCTTTCTTATGGTGTAAGGAATGTAAAGGTATTCATCCTCACTCATAACGCCGGTTACGGTCAAAATCGACTCGGCAATCAAAACCAGCCAGTCGTAAACCTCACCGATGGTATAGCTCTTTAACGCGTCAAGGAAAGCAACTCCCTTACTGTCGATGATGTCGTTAATGCTGATAACCTTAATTTTGTCGTAGATCGGTTGAACCAACTCACGCAGAGGCAGTCCCTTGAATTCCTCGGGAACCAATGCGAAGTAGTCGGACACGAGCTCATCGATTGTCAACGTGAACACCGTGCTCTTCAACCAGTCCATAATCGAAAGCTCATAATCGTCCAAAACACCCGCCATGCAGAGAATGTCCCTTATGGTAGTGGCTTGGATCTTTTCGAATATCTGCGAAACGGGTTGAGGAAGCTTTTCAATCCTCTCGCCGTTATCGTCGTATTCATACTCATAAGCCTCGTAGACACCCTCGGGGTCGTCCAAGAACGCCACCGAGTATTTGCCCTCGTAGACAAAGCCCACAAGCAGGTCGCCCAGCGTGATGTCCATCAAGGGATTCAATATCGCGTCGAGTCCGTTGTCGATAACGTCTTGAACGCTGATATTCATCAAAGCCCTGTAAATCGGAAGAACGAAGCCCAATGCGGCAGGCATATCCTCGGCAAGCTTGCGAATGTAATATCCAACCAAATCGTCAAGCGTCAAGGTGTATAACGCGTCGTCAAGGATAAAGCTGTAATCGCCGTCCATAATGCCCTTGACAATGTCGATCAGCTTAATCGGATCGAGCTTGCCGTAAATCTCGGGCAAGGGCTCGGGCAATCCGTATATGTCGAAATCGGGCGCAACCAAGCTTAAAATGAAATCAATCAAATCGCCGAAGGTCAATTCGCCCAAAGCGTTCTCGAGTAAGTTCTCATCGGTGAACAGCTCATACAACGAGTAAGCCAACAGCACTCTCGCCTGCTCCTGCAATGCGGGAGTGGTGATCTTTGCAATCAGCTCCTCTGCGTTGGTATCGAAGAACCTCGAAAGATCCAAAATCTCGTAAAGCGTAATTTCGTCGAAGAACACGTCCTTGTCGAATTTAAAGCTTTGCGTTCCGTCCTCGTTGTCTTCCATGTACATTATATCGCCGAACACCATGTCGTCGAAGATGTCCTTGACGGGCTGCAACGATTCGGGCAGACAGTCGGCAATCTTCGTGTCGGCAATAGCCTCCAGCTCCAACGCAATAACGTCGCCTTCGCCGTTAATCAACGCCTTGAGCAAATCTCCGATGTCGATACCCAAAACCGCGTCGATGGTCGTAAGCAAATAATCGTCCAACCCCTCCATCATAGACGAGGGGATAAGGTCTTGAATCTCCGCGCCCTCGAATACCTTGTACAGGTTGTTAATATCGAAAGATCCGTCGTCGTTGAACAAAAGTCCCACATACTTCAAACCCTTTACGTTGCCCTTCTCGTCAAAGTAGTAGCTCATCGCATCTCTAAGCGTGGCGAGATTTTCGTCAACGTATGTAATCTCGAGAGTTTTGCTCAATAGCTCGAACAGACACTTAAAGGACACCGCATCAAGGAAATGCTTCCTCTGCGCGGTATCGCCTATAAGCAAGCTTATATCCCAGTCCATCATCTCGTCGGGTAAGTTCAATTCCGACAAGTCCAGACCGTAGACCTCCTCCAGCTGCCTAAGCGTCAATCCGCTTGTCCCGTTCCACAAATACATCAAGTTCGCCAATATGTCCTGAAGCGACATATCCTTGATGTTCGTTTCCGAGGAAGGATCTATGTAATCCTCAAGCAAGTCATTCGAAACAAGATTGTAATCGGAAAGCTTGGTCAGCGTTAGCCCTGTGTACGCATAGTACAACGAACCGACCAATCCACCGAGAACACCGACTACACCCAGTATAAAACCGAGCATAAACACCATTAGTCTTCCGATAAATTTCATAACAACACCTCGTCTGTGTTTGGTAACCGCCGATTGCCCGCTTTACGCGCGCGCGTATATATCCCGCTCAATTTGCGGCTCCGTAGATTTGCTACCCATATAAAGATTTGCACCCTCTCACGCCCCTTTTAATATGCGAATAACCTTCCATTCGCAATAACGTATAAGTTGCCTATGATATATAGATATAGTGGTAGTATACACTTTTTGCAAAAAACTGTCAATATTTTATGCTTATATTTGTCATTTTTTCTTATTTTTTATGCCATTTTGCCTCCGCCCGAAGCGTTTCAATCGACTAGAAATAAAAAAATAAATAATTTTTTCACGTATATACAAACAAATTAAAATACCGCGAAAGAGTATGAAAGAAAGAAGAATGCGACAACACAGTTTCGACACTATTACACAATTTCGACACATTTCATATTTCGACAAAAAGCGCGCACGTACCATGAATTTGTCCGAATACGGGCAGGCGAAGTTGTTCGCGAGAACGGTGCGGCTCGCTGTAAGATAGCGTATTCGTCGGTTACGAAGGATTAACAGGCTATCTGCATGAACAGTACGGCTTGACGTTTAAAATCTCCGTGTCCTCGACAAAAAAATCAAAGCTTGGGTTCGAAGTTTTCGAAGATGATGTTGTCGCAGTAGGGTTGTACGGCTTGACGTTTAAAATCTCCGTGTCCTCGACAGAGGAAATCAAAGCTTGGGTTCGAAGTTCTCGAAGATGATGTTGTCGCAGTAGGGTTGTACGGCTTGACGTTCGCGCTCGCTGCGTACCGTCCAACAGAGGACGGGCATATGTCTTCGGATACGTTTTACGGTTTTGCCGTCGATAAACCGCGCATCGTAAGATGTAAAGCAAGCATGAGCGTAGCCGTTAAGCAAGCATTTCGTGAGTAGGTACTTTTGGATTTTGGGCATATCCTGATCCGACATGTTGCTTGAAAGCTGTCCGCAGTCGTACTCGGAGTGCTTGGAAAGGTATCGAACGATGAGCGGATTGAACGACTGAAGGGCAAAATCGCCTCCATAGCCCTCAAGCATTTTCAGCAACGCAGCCTCAAGTCCGCCGACCTCGGCATGCGTTTTGACCTCGATAAGTATCGGCGTCTTTCCGTCGACAAGACTTAATACCTGCTCGAACGTGGGAATGGTGTGCTTTGTGTTGCCCAGCGTTATTTTAGTAAGCTCCGCAGCGGTCAAATCGCCGATTCTCTCTTTTCTGCCCGTCATTCTTTCCAAAATATCGTCGTGAAAGACCATAATTTGCTTGTCGGCGGAAAAATGCACGTCCAATTCGATCGGATAGCCCCCTTCGATCGCCCGTTGATAGGCTCCCAAGCTGTTTTCGGGACAATCCGCGTTGTGCAAGCCTCTGTGCGCAATAGGCGTTTTCAAAAGTGCGCTTTCTGCAAATTTTTTGTTCATTTTATATACACGACCTCCGTCACAATAATACTTTTGCGTATATTTTATACCATAAATGCGGTTTGGGTCAAGACTTTCCGAATAAAAGTCTCTCTTTTAACGCAATATTGCGTTCGGAAAAGCAAATTATCACGCTTTTTCTGCTTTTGACGGGCGGCGGATAATATCGGCAAGCCGTATTGCCACAAATATTATTGACAAACCGCGGCATTTGGAATATAATTCCTTGCGTAATACTAATTAAATACAAACGACATAGCAATCACAATGCTTAGCACTTTAACTACTATACCGAAAACATAATGCTTAACGCATGAATTACGGCATAAAATCATCGTGCTTAGCACTTCAGCTACTATACCGAGATTATCGCGCTTAGTACTTGAATTACTGAATAAAAAACATCGCGCGCAGTACTAAAAATTAAACGCAGTTGTAATTGCTTTGGAATCGATGCTCAAAGACATAGCGAACAGGGGGACAGATGTCACAGGATAAAGTCAGAAATTTTTGCATAATCGCTCATATAGACCACGGAAAGAGTACTCTTGCCGACAGAATGATCGAAAACAGCGGGCTTGTCGCCAAACGCGATATGTCCGAGCAGCTATTGGATTCGATGGATTTGGAACGTGAGCGCGGAATAACGATAAAGCTTACGCCCGTACGAATGAAGTACAAGTACAACGGGGAGGAATACACCTTTAACCTTATCGACACGCCCGGACACGTCGACTTTACCTATGAGGTAAGTCGTTCCTTGGCTGCCTGCGAAGGTGCGGTGCTTGTTGTGGATGCAAGTCAGGGCGTTGAGGCGCAAACGCTAGCCAACGTCTACCTTGCTTTGGAGAACAACCTTGAGATTATCCCCGTAATCAACAAGATCGATCTACCCTCTGCGCGTCCCGACGAGGTGAAGGAAGAGATAATGGAAGCCATCGGGCTGGATACAAGCGATTGCCCCTTGGTGTCCGCCAAGGAGAATATCAACATCGATCAGGTGTTTAAGGCTGTTATCGAGAAGACTCCGCCGCCCGTCGGCAACATAAACGCGCCGTTGAAGGCATTGATTTTCGATTGCGTTTACGACAATTACAAGGGGGTTTTGGTTTTCGTCAGAGTTTTTGACGGAAAGGTAAAGCCGGGCAGTAAAATCAAGCTCTTTAAAACCCAAACGACCTTCGAGGTTACAGAAACGGGTATTTTCGCCCCCAATCCCAAGCCTGTCGAGCATTTGGAAGCGGGTGATGTAGGCTATATCTGCGCAAGCATCAAAACCGTTTCCGACACGAGAGTGGGCGACACGGTCACAGATGCCGATAATCCGTGCGCTACCGCATTTCCCGGCTACAAGCAGGTGCTGCCGATGGTCTTTTGCGGCATTTACCCTGCCGACGGCAGTCGTTATCAGGAGCTTAAGGACAGCTTGGAGAAGCTTAAACTCAACGACGCATCCTTAGCCTATGAGCCGGACTCGTCGGTGGCATTAGGTTTCGGCTTCAGGTGCGGCTTTTTGGGGCTTTTGCATATGGAAATCATTCAAGAGCGGTTGGAGCGCGAATTCGACCTTGACCTTGTCACCACGCAACCCAGCGTTTCCTACAAGGTTTACACTACCGACGGAGCCATGCAGATAATCGACAATCCGACCAAACTTCCCCCGACGACCTCAATCGAGCATATGGAAGAACCTATCGCGGCGGTTTACGTATACACTCCGCCTGCGTATGTCGGCGCGATTATGGATTTGTGCCAAGACAAGCGCGGTGTTTTCATCGATATGACCTATATTGACACTAAAAGAGTCAAAATCCACTATGAAATACCGCTAAACGAGATTATTTACGACTTTTTCGACACCCTCAAGTCGCGAACGCGCGGCTATGCGAGCTTGGATTACGAAATTATCGGTTATAGAGAGAGTAAGCTCGTTCGATTGGATATGCTCCTTAACGGAGAGCTTTGCGACGCGCTTTCGCTGATCGTCCACGAGGACAGAGCCTACACGCGCGGCAGAATCGTCGCCGAACGCCTTAAAGATGCAATTCCGCGCCAAATGTTCGAAATTCCCATTCAAGCGGCTATCGGCACCAAAATCATCGCTCGCGAAACAATCAAAGCTCTGCGCAAGGACGTTTTGGCAAAGTGCTATGGCGGCGACATCACCCGCAAGAAGAAGCTTTTGGAAAAGCAAAAAGAAGGCAAAAAACGCATGAGGCAGGTCGGCAGCGTCTATATCCCCTCCGAAGCCTTTATGAGCATCCTCAAAATCGACGACAATTAGGTCAAAAACGGGCAAACACACGGGTTCGCCCCTACGACAATAAGGCACAACACCTTCATTTCGCGTGAACTCGGTCAAAAACGGGCAAACACACGGGTTCGCCCCTACTATAATGCACAATGGCTTTAATTGGCACAAGCTTCGCTGTTGATTGAATGAACATCTGGGATTAGTGTTACGAACTTTGCAGTTAGTGGCACGAACTCGGCAGTTGGTGCAACAAACTCGGCAGTTGGTGCAACAAACTCGGAAGTTGGTGCAACAAACTCGGAAGTTGGAGGGCAAAATGCGCCATTATCAAAAAGGTTACCTATGAAAATTGGATTATACATACACATTCCGTTTTGCGTGAGCAAGTGTAATTACTGCGACTTTGTGTCGTTTGCGCATTCGGAATCGCGTATTCCCGCATATATCGATGCTTTGATTTGCGAAATGAAGAGTCGCAAGGACAAGGCAAGCTCGGTTGCAACGGTGTTTATCGGAGGAGGAACGCCCTCTTTGGTGCCGCCCAAGGATTTTAGGCGACTTATGGATGCGGTTTATGACTGCTTCGAAGTGGAAAAGGATGCCGAAATTACCGTTGAGTGCAACCCTGACAGCCTTTCCAGAGCGTTTGCCTCTACTCTTGCCGCCTCGGGCGTGAACCGCGTAAGTATCGGACTTCAGAGCAACAGCGACCGTCTTTTGGAGCTTATCGGTAGACCGCACCGCTGTAAGGACTTCGTTACCACTCTCGACAGAGTGCGCAACGTAGGTATAACCGATATCAACGCCGATATTATGTTAGGCTTGCCCACGCAATCGCTTTTCGATGTCGAACAAACGCTTAAGCTTTTGGCGGCGAAGCAGCTTCCGCACGTTTCTGCGTATGCGCTAAAGCTCGAACGTGGAACACTGCTTCACAAGGCGGTATGCGCTCATTCTTTGGAAATGCCGCCCGACGATTTGACGGCGGATATGTACGAAATGACGTTAGCCGCGTTGGAGGCTCGCGATGTTTTCCGATACGAGGTCAGCAACTTCGCGCAAGCCAAGCACGAAAGCCGCCATAATCTCAATTACTGGAATTGGGGCAGGTATTTAGGCATAGGCGTTGCCGCACATTCCTTTTTGGGCGACGTTCGGTCGAGCAATATTCAATCCTTAGACAACTATATCCAAAGGATAAATGAGGGAAAGTCCGTGCAGTCGACCTCTCACAAGCTGTCGCTTAACGAGGCGGAGTGGGAGTATTTTATGCTTGCCATGCGCAAGACGGAGGGAATGGACATCACCGCGTATAACCAAATGTTTTACACCGACTTTATCGCGCGTTACTCCCAAACAATCCAACGGTTGGAACGTCTCGGGCTTATAGTGTATGACGAGAACTCTATAAACATAAGACCGGAAAAAATGTATCTGCTTAACTCCATTTTGACCGAGTTTTAACAGGCAACTGCTTTTACGTGTTCGAATTCGTTCTGTGCGATGAGTGGTATAGGTGGTGTGGCAGTGGCAACGACTTTTATAGGCAACTGCTTTTACTGCTTTCGCGTTAGGTTGCTTGCGAGCTATGTCCATACTATAAAGTAGGAACAACCCTATGCCGCCCGTACGGTAGCAATTACCAAACAATGGAAATATAATTATTGAAAATAGAGGTTTAGTACAATGAAATTAGGAGTCGTAGGACTACCAAACGTAGGAAAAAGCACATTATTTAACGCTCTGACCAAGGCGGGAGCGGAGGTCGCGAACTATCCGTTTTGCACTATCGAGCCGAACGTGGGAATCGTAGAGGTCGAGGACGAGCGATTGGAAGTGCTGACCAAGCTTTATAACAGCAAAAAGACTACGCGCGCGGTGGTTAAATTCGTTGACATCGCAGGGCTTGTCAAGGGCGCGAGCAAGGGCGAGGGCTTGGGAAACAAGTTTTTAAGCCATATAAGAGAGGTTGACGCCATTGTTCACGTCGTGCGCTGTTTTGCCGACGACAACATCATCAACGTAAGCGGCAAAATATGCCCCAACGAGGACATCGACACCATTGATTTGGAGCTTTTGCTTTCGGATATGGAGCGCGTGGAAACTCGTCTTACTAAGCTTCAAACTCTTCTCAAGAGCGGCGAAAAGCGTTACAAGGACGAAAACGAAGTCCTCGAGAAGGTCTATAAGCACCTTAGCAATAATCTCCCGGCAAGGAGCCTCGTCCTCGATGACGAGGAAAAAGCAATGCTGGACGAGCTGTTGCTTTTGACGGCAAAGCCTGTTTTGTACTGCGCCAACATAGGCGAGGACGAGATCGGAAAGGAAAACGACGCGGTAAAACAGGTCCGCGAGCGTGCCGAACGCGAACACGCCGAGTGCGTTGCGATTTCCGCAAAAGTCGAAGCCGAGCTGTTGGAGCTGGGCGACGAGGAACGCGCACTCTACTCCGAAGAGTTGGGACTTACGCAGAGCGGACTCAATCGGCTTGTTACAAAGAGCTATAAATTGCTGGGTCTTATCAGCTTTTTGACCGCGGGCGAGAAGGAAAGCCGCGCCTGGACAATTACAAACGGCACCAAAGCCCCTCAAGCGGCGGGCAAAATCCACACGGACTTCGAGAAAGGCTTTATCCGCGCCGAGGTCGTCCCTTATGAACAGCTGATTGCCTGCGGCGGCTATCAGGGCGCAAAGGAACAAGGCAAGGTTCGCTCCGAAGGCAAGGATTACGTCATGAAAGACGGCGACGTCGTCCTCTTCCGCTTCAACGTCTAGCAGGGCAGCAAAGCTGCGTTTTCGGCTGCGCGTATGTCTGCATAGGGGCATAATCTGTACCTCTCTCTTCTCTCAAGAATTTTTGTGACGGAGGTCATGTATAAAAATATGGATTTTTCACCCGAGCAATGGCTGGAATATGCCAAAAATCAGGCTGTATTCGAACAATATTATCAAACGCTTGTCGGCTATGAGGCGGCGAACGTGACCGCGGTTTCAGACAAGGAGGAGTACTTCATCAAGCACGTTGTCGATTCGCTTTTGGGCGAGCCCTATATCAAGAGCGGCGCAAGAGTGTGCGATGTCGGCTGTGGCAATGGCTTTCCCTCTTTCCCGATTGCGCTGATTCGTCCCGATATCAAGCTGACCGCGATTGACGCTACGCGCAAAAAAATTGACTTCCTGGACTTTTTGGCACGAACTGTGGGGGTTCGTTCAATCAACTTGCACCTTCGTGCCGAAGAAGCGGGCAAATCGAAAATGCGCGCAAGCTTTGACGTGGTTTTGAGTCGTGCGGTTGCGCACCTGCCCACGCTTTTGGAATACTGTTTGCCGCTTGTCAAAGTCGGCGGCATGATGATCGCATACAAAACGCCATCTGCAGAGGAAATTCACGAAGCACAACACGCCTTAAAAACACTCGGCGGTAGGATTGTCGGAAAGCCGCAGTTTACCCTTCCCCCGTTTGACGGAGAAAAAGCCGAACGGACAATTCTCCTCATTGAAAAGAACGCCGCCACTCCCGATGAATATCCGCGGTTGCAAAACAAACCTCGCCTTGATCCACTGTAACAACCGACAACGGGGCAAAGCTCCGAGCAAAGAGCAAGGAACACAACTTAGATCTAGAGACAAAAAGCAAAGAATATACCCGCACTTACAAGATAAAGAAAGGAACATACTTTCGATCTCCGCGCAGAAAATATGTGGGGATTATACAAAAAATGCGCAAATAATTCAAGGATTTATGGATAGTCAAGAATTTATGCAAAATGATATTAAATTTATGAAAGCGGCTATCAAGCAAGCTGCTCTTGCCGCCTCACACGGGGAGGTGCCTATCGGTGCGGTTATCGTGCGCGACGGGCAGGTGATTGCGCGCGGCTACAACAAGCGGCAAAAGACGAGAACTGCGCTTATGCATGCGGAGGTTGTCGCGATTGAGCGCGCCTGCAAGAATCTCGGCGATTGGCGGCTTAGCGACTGCGACATATATGTAACACTTGAGCCCTGTTGTATGTGCGTCGGCTTGATTATAAACAGTCGTATTCGCAACGTCTACTTCGGCGCACCCGAGCCAAAGAGCGGCTGTTGCGGCTCTGTCGTTAACCTTTTCGATACCGTCAACATGAACCAAACCACTCGTGTTTTCGGCGGAATTCTAGCCGACGAATGCTCCTCTCTCATCTCCGATTTCTTTAAAAAATGCCGTAAATAAGCCGTTTTTAACTATGCCGATAGCTTCACGGTTTTATCCCAACGCGCTTTGCCTGTTTTTCTGTCGTAGGGTGATTTACCCTGTATATCTATTGTAATGGTTTTTGTCTGCCTAAATGCTTGTCTTGCGGAATTTATGTAGATTTAAACCCTAATGCTTCTTTCCTAAAATCAAATTGATATGATCAATGTTTAATCCTGATGTTATCGTAAAATCTTATTGATATGATCTATGGTTTTTCCTATATATTGTAGGGGCGAACCCATGTGTTCGCCCGTTATTGTTGCGCGTATAGGTAATGTTATACGGTTACATTGCGATTACGCACCGAAAAATCAAAGGTTTTTTCGCTTCAAAAGCCCTGCGGTGAGCGATTTAACATAGCTTCTGTCGATTATCGCGAGCGCGACCGCGTAAACCAACGCTGTCAAGAATATCGCAACCAAGGTTTCGGTTTGCGTGAGCGGATTTGAACGTTTAATAAAGGCAATTAACGTCAAACAAAGGCACATAACCGCGGTTGCAGAGAGCGGTTTTACGAAGCCGTCCCAAAAATCCAGCTTGATTTGCGCTGATTTAACGCAGAGAACCAGTGCGACACAACATGAGATTGCGCTTGACACGAAGGACGTAAATGCAATCGCCTTCATTCCGAGGTCGGTTTTGGTCAACAAAAGCCCGTCTGCAACTGCTTTTAGGACGGATGCGCCACCGATAATGGCTACCGGAAGGTACATTTTGCCTAATCCGTTGAAAACCGACACCGACAAGAACACCATCGAGGCGGTAAGCACGCTCATGGCGGACGCCGAAAGCAAATATGCGGCGTACTCGATTTCTGCCGCTTCAAGTCCTCCGTACAGCAACCCAATCACGGGCTTTGCGAATATCAGCAGTGCAAACGAGGACGGCAATCCGATAACTGCAACCCACTTAAAGGCAGTGTTGAACTGCTTAGTCAGCGTTGCTTTATCCTTATTCGCGGCGGCAGCCGTCACAGAGGGCAAAATGCTTATACAAATACCCATGATGAGGACCGGCGGAAGACTCAAAAGCGAGTGAACTGGACCTGCCCAAAGTCCGTAAACGGCAGTCGCGTCCACCAAGAAGTTTTGGACCATGAAGCTTTCAATAATATGCGAAAGCGGTCCCATGGTCGCGCTTATCGTCATTGGCACAGCCCAAATCACTAGTTTTTTAGCAATATCACGGTTTTTTTGCTCATTTACAGGGCTTCGGGCATTTAGGTAGAGTTTTTCAGGGCTAAAAGCCTTTATTCGCCTGTTCTGCTTAACGTAGTCGATATAGCTATACAGCCCGAGAACAGCCACAGCGACCACCTCACTTACGGTAATCGCAAAAACCGCGCTATACACAGCCTTTACAACGTCGGGCAACGCCAAGTAGACGGCAATCAGCCCGTATGCAAGCTTCACAACCTGCTCGGCGATCTGCGCCACTGCCGATGGCTTCATATACATTCGCCCCTGAAAATAGCCCTTTAATGCGGCGGATATGCAAACCAAAAGCACGCTCGGAGCGATGATTTTATATGCTTTTTCGGTTTCCGCGCAGTTTTGAAGCTTTGCCAAAAGCGGCGCAAAGAAGTACAAAGCAATGCTTACCGCAAGTCCGAATGCAAACAACAAGACCACCGAGGTGCGCAATATTTTACGCTCTTGAGCAACTTTTTCTGCATAAAAATCGCCCCGAACAGCCGATTTTACGGATTCTTCTGCGGCATTAGCTGCTTTTGCTTCCGTACCGCTTTCGGCTTTTGCTTTGTTAGCCGCGTTTTTACTGTGATTATCGAGGGGCATTCCGCCGTTGGTTGACATTATCGGCTTTGCAACGCCTGCCAAGGCTACAAGCTTGCTGATTGCGGAAGGAATTCCCACGCAAAGCAAGGTCATTATAAAGGAGTAAATCGGAAAAATGAGCTGATATACTCCGATTCCGTACGCCCCAAGCATATTCGTCAATGGTATTCTATAGATGCCGCCAAGAGCCTTTGCAATCACCACCCCTACAGTCAATACTATTGCACCCTTTACAAAAGCCTTATTCCCATCGTTCTTCATTAACACCTCACAAAACAGTTCTCTGCATATTGTATGGCGTTTGAGGGCTTTTTATTTGCACAAAGGTACTTTATAGATAAGCATTTTCGATAAATTAATATCCATCTACATTGCATAGCTTGCTAATCTATCGAACGGTAAGGTCGTTTTCTTATTCTTTGCATATTTCTATTGCTAGAACATCTCAAAGCGTTCACCGATTCCGATTTCCACTGCTTTTGTGAAGCCGTCTAAATTCCTTTGCATATGGTTAACTGCACCCGACTAGAACATCTCAAAGCGTTCACCGATTCCGATTTCCACTGCTTTTGTAATTACTTCGGCGATTTCCTTGACAATATCGGTATGTTTCTTGTCGTTTTTGCAAAAATCCGATCTCTTATCTGTGATAATTCCGATTACGCCGACATCGCCTATGCTCTCGAACTCTCTACCGACGGCAAGCCCCGGGCGAAGTCCTCCTTCCGAAACCTGCACACAGCCTATTTGCTCGGGCTTTCCGACCGCGGAGTCGACAGCGATAATGAATGAATCTCCATGCATTTTGTCGATAAAATCAACCGCGGCAAGGTAATTGCACGCATCTATGTTTTTGCCGTTACTGCCGTAAACGTGATATTTTGACATCGATTTTATTTTATTGCCAACCTCAACCCCTAATTTATCGCACTCCACCGTTTCTGTCCCTACACAAAGAAATACTACGTCCTTGTCGGGCGTTTTGAGGGCGTTGTTTATTGCGCAGTTAATCAACATTGCCGCTCCGTTCTCTTTGGCGTTAATCTCCCAAATGTTTTTGTTCTTTACCTGCATAATCCTCCCGATTATTATGTCGGCTCGTATTGCCGATTATTTGATATTTTTACTAAATCAACTTAATGATCGACGTCATTTGCTTAAATCTAGTGGCAGCTAGCCTGTTTTTTTAACACTTTTTGTCTAATTGGGCATTATGTCTTATGTGTTTATGGTTAATGCTTTTGCGCGCGAACATTTGTTTTGCACAAAAAGATGAGTTAATCTAGTAAATTCATATGCTCCATTTCAAATCATAAGCTTGATTGAATTATTCGTTTATAGCCAAGGCAACTTTCGCAACTAAATACCACCGCGGAACTTTCTTGGTCAATTAACCTAATTGCATAATTGTAATATTTTTTTGAATTTATTTATAAAATCCAACACAATCTCATTTTTTTGTGCTACAATGCAAGAACAAAATAGAGTTTACGTTATCGCAAACATATGTTCGGAGGGATTTATGATATTTGATGTAATTGTAATTGCGTTACTTGTCGTCGGCTGTCTTGTCGGTTGGCACAAGGGAATACGCAAGCTGGCTTTGAGTTGGGCTGAAATAATTGTTTTCGCCATTGCGTGCGCGCTTTTGATACCGGGTGCCATAAAAGGGTTCACAACGGGCAATATGGTCGCCGCCATATGGCGTCTTGTCGTTCTTGTTGTCGTGATTGTCGGACTAATCGTGTTCTACTTCTGGTCAAGACGGCGTCTTCGCATTAATTTTGTTCGCAAACGCGCATACCGCAACTTGGATAGATGGCTCGGACTTGCATTCGCACTCGTAACCTTCTTCCTGCTCCTCGGCGTTGTTCTCGGCTGTATCGCAATGATACCCGATGGTGAGGTTATCGCCATTCTGCCCGAGGCAAACCCCAACACGGGCGTTGAGTTTACGTCCGATCCGCTCCTCGATCTTGCCGGTATAAAGATCCCCGCAAAAACGATTTATAAGATTGAGAACATCGGAGAGACACTAAGAACGCAAATTGCGGGCGGCTTCTTTACAAAGATTGTTTACAAGCTCAACTGGCTCGGACATCTACTCGCCGGACGCTCCTACGTCAATCTCCCCTAATATCGATATCAACAAAAGGGCTGTCAGTCACGACAGCCCTTTTTTTATGCTTTAACTCTCACAACTGCAACTATCGTTTTTCGCCTATAACCGCGAAGCTTACAGTCTAAACACTTCTCACCTACAACCACGAGGTTTATTAACTTGCATTTCTCCTTAATAACCGCGAAGTCCATAGCTCGCCTTTTCGTTCCTAACCGCGAAGGTTGCAGCTTCCCTTTTGTGTCTATGGCAGAAAGCCCAAACTAACCTTGTCGGAATGTTTCACGCTTCGTAATGCGATGAATTTGTTCCACGTGAAACACCGCTTTTTCGAGCATTTCGTTATGTTTGGGTAGTTTTAGCCGTGTTTCTGGATAAAATCATCATATTTTGCGCAAAAATAAGGTGATTACTGGTCAAAATCGACAGCGAAACAAGAATAAAGACGTTAAAACGGGGTCGAATAACTATTAAAATCAGCTAGATTGTATTCAGCTTTTACCGCGCGAAAGTCATACGATGAAATTTAGGCAAAATGTTTCACGTAAAACATATATGCATTTTGGAGATAATTTTTGAGGTTTGTGAACGCAGAAAATCAAAGAAATACAAACAAGTTGTTGCGTCGCTAGCGGTTCTGTAAGCACAAAAAACCTTACAAAGTACAAGAACATGGACAGCAAATGATAGCGAGCTACAGTAATTATGCAGGATTGCAAGTTGCAATAAGCAGACATAAAGAAGATACATAAACGGAAGTTAGGTAAAAAGTCGATTGTAACAAAAAAGTGCGGAGCTTTGAGTGCTTCGCACTTTGTTAATTCATTTATATATACGGTTCCAAGAAAGATTAGACTTTTGTTGGAGCCAAAGCAATTGTTATTGACTTTTGAAACGCATTTTGCATTAAATGCAAAGCAGGCTCGGATAGAAGGCAAAGCAATTGTCGTACTGCTCGTCTTAACCGAATGTTTCTGCTGCTTGAATAAAGTCAGAAAATCAGCTTTACGAACAGATCCACGAACACGGACTCATACAACCACTTTGAAATACCGATTCCGTTCGCGCTGGCAATCATTTGCTCATTAAGGTATGCGCGAACAGGCTCAAGCAGCGAAAAGGAAGTGCAGGTGATGAGTGTGTATAAAAAGCAAAGTATCAAAACCGCCTTTAACGCGCCAAATAGGACTCCGCCGACCTTGTCCAAAGCGTAAAGACCGGCATGGGCTTTAACCTTTGCCATTATCGCGAACTTGATAATTATCATACCTATGCCGAACAGAACTACCAGGGTGAGGTAGGATAACGCCCTCAAAAACAGCGGAGTAATATACCTTGCCAAAACCATGGAAGCGGTGAAAACCACACCGTGCTCCTCAATCGCATCGTTAACGACATTATTCAAAACTCCGCGCAAAAAAGAAGGAAGCCCGAGTGCGGATTGCAACTCATCGACATTAGATGTCAAAGACCAATCCTGTTCGGATGTAAGGATATCGAGATCCCCCGGCAACGAATCCTCCACCGAAACAAGCCAGGTGTTGAATTTGTCGTCGACAGCATCTCCGAACCAGCTGTCATAGGCTTTTGCAAGCGGTGCGCACAAAATCGACGCAAGATAAAACACGAGAATTAGCCCTAAAAGTCCGATAAAAGCCCTCGTAAACCCTCGAAAAAGCCCGATAATCGCAAAAATCGCGATTGCACCAAGTGTTATGATATCAATAGTCGCCATATTCTCCCCCCAAATAGCCCCCTAGTATCATAAAATAAACATATGTTTATTGCGTAATAAAATGCTTAACGGATAGACGAACTAACCGTAATTTCTTTACAAAGAGATTATTCCCAAATCAGGAATAATTCTACGCTCCGCGATCAAAAAAAATTACACGGTAGGTATAAAGTTATCCTCCTTCCAGTCATCGATTATCTCAACGATTCTGTCCAAATCGTCCTTGCTGAAAAAATCGATATATATTCTGCCCTTTTCGCCGTTTGATACTGCGGAAACCTTTGTGGCAAAAACTCTCTGCATATCGTCAACGAGAGTCTTAAGCTCGATACTGTTTTCGGTCTTCCTCTTTTCGACAGGCTCGGGCGGGTTGAGAAAGAGCTTGACCATGTTTTCGACCGCTCTGACCGAAAGCCCCTCTGCAACAGCCTTTTTCGCCATTTTAAGCTGCGCATCCGGATCGCTCACGACGACTAGGGCACGCGCGTGTCCGGCTGAAAGCTGATTGTTCTTGACCATCTCGATGACATCGCTTTGCAGTGTTAGCAGTCTTAACGTGTTGGTTATGCCCGAACGACTCTTTCCGATTCGGTCGGCTGCTTCCTCTTGAGTAAGACCGTAGTCGGTAATAAGCGACTTCAATGCAACAGCCGCTTCGATAGGGTTCAAATCCTCTCTTTGAAGGTTTTCAATAAGGGCAATCTCGCGTATTTTCCTGTCATCATAGTCGCGCACAATCGCGGGAACGGACCTAAGCCCCGCAAGTAGAGCCGCACGGTAACGGCGTTCGCCTGCGATTATCAAAAAGTCGTCGCCTCTTTTTGTAAGAATAAGAGGCTGAATAACTCCGTGTTGCTTTACCGACTCGGCAAGCTCGCGCAACGCGCTCTCGTCGAAGGTTTTTCTCGGCTGCTCCTTGTTCGGAAAAACACGATTAATATCAACCTCTAACGAGTCGTATCCCTCGTCGGCTTTCATATCGATGTCGTTAATATCTAACAACGCGCTTAATCCTCTACCCAATCCTTTATTTGAATTATTAGCCATTTTATCCCTTAACACCTCAATTGTCTTTTATCTTTTTGAACCCTTGCTCCAAAAGAGGAGACCTTCTACGCGACAAAACCTGTCGCGGTTGCCATAAAAGCGATCTTTATCTATACCTAATATGCATTAAGACTTTTTCAACGTCGCATAGGACGTATACACAAGTGCATTTTGCTTAGGTGTATACACGTGCATTTTGCGGGCGAACACACGGGTTCGCCCCTACAAAGTAAGATGCGTCCGAATCGAAATCCTCGCCGTTGCATTTCGCGAATACCAACGCTTCGTTGAACGAGATTGCAGGTTGGTAACACGAGCTTCAGTACTTCGTTGAACGAACTCGTGGGTTGGTAACACAAACTACCGCACTTCGTTGAACGAACTCGTGGGTTGGCGGAAATAGCTTGCGCTTAGACTTCTCTTTTTATGAACTCATCCGCAATCTTTGCATAGGCGATTGCGCCGTTGCTTTTTGGCGCGTGTATCGAAACGGGGATGCCGAAGCTGGGAGCTTCGCACAGCTTGATGTTGCGCGGAACGGTCGTTTCATACACCTTGTCGCCGAAATAGCCTTTAATTTCCTGCGATACCTGCCTGCTCATTATAGAACGCGTATCGTTCATTGTAAGTATGACACCGCCGACGACAAGCGATGGATTTAACCTTTGCTTAACAAGCTGTATTGTTTTTACAAGTTGAGTCAAGCCCTCAAGCGCGAAAAATTCACTTTGTATTGGAATAATAACGCTATCTGCGGCAACAAGCGCATTTAAGGTTAGCAAGCCCAACGATGGCGGACAGTCAATCATTATGTAGTCGTAATCGAGCTTTGCAACAGACAGGGCATCGCGCAAAAAGCATTCCCTGCGTTTTTGTCCGACGAGCTCAACCTCAGCCGCGGCAAGATCGACATTGCTGGGCAGGATATTCAAGCCGTTAACATCGGTTTTATAAACAACCTGATCGGGAGTTGTTCTGCCGACCAAAAGGTCGTAGACCGTCTCTTTAAGCTTGTTTTTTTGGATTCCGAAGCTGCTTGAAGCGTTCCCCTGCGGATCAAAGTCCACCAATAATACCTTTTTGCCCTTCTTCGCGCAAAAGGTAGCAATATTGATTGCGGTTGTCGTTTTTCCGACTCCGCCTTTTTGATTTGAAAACGCAACAATTCTTCCCATTGTAAATCCGCCTTAACCCAATTCCACATAGGTTTCTTTTGTTTATTCTTTTCATAATACTAATTGACAGCCGATAACAAAATCGGAAGCTTTCTTGCACAAGTTGAGCATTTAAACCGCTATTATTCAACAACGGAGGCTTCTTGCCAAAAGGCTCAAAAAACTGCCACCCTTAGTATTAGCTTTTATTTTATCACATTAGCAAGCTTTTGACAAGTGTAACAATGCCCCTTATTAGGCTTTTTTGTCGCCTAGCAGCTTGTATTTGTAAATGCATCATTTTCTAAAACTTTATTAAAAGCACTCTTCTGCTTGCATTTCGTTTTTGTAATGTTGTTTTTAAACTGCCAACTTTTGGGTGTGATAAAATGCATAATAAAATGCCGCGCATACTCTCAAATAACTAACATATGCGTTTTTTCGTGCGTTTTACTGTCACCTGTCGGATTTTAGATGACGGAATATAGAAGACTTTCACTATTCGTTTGACCTTCGTTAAAATTAATGATACAATGGCTAAGCACTTGAGCGAAAATGCTTTCGCCGCGGCAATAATCAAGGGAGGCGCAGGTATGCGGTACGAAATACAGGAATTAATTGAACAAAAGAAGTACAACGAAGTAAAATCCTTGCTGGAGGAAATGAGCGCATATGACGTTGCCGAAGTGCTTTCCGAGGTGGACGACAAGGAAGCGTTAATTATATTCAGACTGCTTCCAAAAGAATTGGCGGCGGACACCTTTGTGGAGTTTGACAGCGATCGTCAAGAGGCTTGGATAAAGGCGTTATCCGACAAGGAATTGAGCAAAATGCTCGAGGAGTTATTCGTTGATGACACGGTTGACATCATCGAGGAGATGCCTGCCAATATTGTAAAGCGGATATTGCACAACTGCGATGCTGAAACGCGTGCGGATATAAACGATATATTAAAGTACGAGAAAGACAGTGCCGGTTCTATAATGACTACCGAGTACATTTCTTTGCGCCCCGAAATGACCGTACTTGAGGCTTTTCGACGCATAAAAGAAGTCGGAGAGGACAAGGAAAGCATCAATATTTGCTATGTAACAGACAATAAGCGCATTCTTGTCGGAAGCGTGAACATTCGAACGCTTTTATTAAGCGATATGAGCGACGTAATTAAAGACATTATGGACGATAATGTTATTTTTGCGCACACCACAGACGACAAGGAATATGTTGCGAATTTGTTGGTTAACTACGACCTAATCATGATTCCTATAACCGATGCGGAAAAGCGACTTGTCGGAATTGTAACGGTTGACGACGCCATCGACGTCCTTAGGAGCGAAACCACCGAGGATATGCACCTAATGGCTGCCGTACAACCAAACGATAACACCTACCTTAAAACCTCGGTTTTTACTCACTGGCGAAAGCGTATTGTATGGCTGGTAATTCTAATGGTAAGCGGCGTGTTAACAAGCCTCGTAATCGACAGCTACGAAGCGTTGTTGGCTAGCGTTCCTCTGCTTATCTCCTTTATCCCTCGTCTAATGGACACGGGCGGAAATTGCGGCGCGCAAAGCAGCACCCTTATCATTCGCGGACTTGCTGTCGGCGAAATCAAGCCAAAAGACACCGGCAAAATCATAATTAAGGAAAGCTTGGTTGCCTTACTTGTGGGCATCTCATTTGCCTTAATTAACATACCCGTTGTATGGATACTATACGGAAGCTCGGTTTCCTCTTCGGTAATTTGGTGGCTGTGTTTGGGCTTCGGATTAACCCTCATCATCGTTGTATGGATTGCCAAGGTAATAGGCGGAACCTTGCCCGTGCTCGCGAAAATGGTTCACCTGGATCCTGCGATAATGGCTTCACCTATTATTACTACTCTCGTCGACGTCATCGCAGTGCTTACCTATTTCCTCCTCGTAAACGCAGTCATTATGCCGCATATCGTGTAACAGCAGAGCTGCTCTCGGCTGTCGCGTTCGGTTATGCCGTTCAACGGAATTAAAGTAAATTAGATCATATATACAACAGCAGAGCTGCTCTCGGCTGTCGCGTTCGGAAATATTTTCTACGTAATAAATGATAATTAAATCAAATAGACAACAGCAGAGCTGCTCTCGGCTGTCGCGTTCGGTTATGCCGTTCAACGGTATTAATGTTAATAAAATCAAATAGACAACGGCGAAGCTGTATTTATTGGCTTCGCCGCTTGACGTTTGTTTACTTTTTGTCCGCTTATACTCTCTGGGCAGGTTTAACAGTCCGACTCAAAAACGCAAAGCATTTTTAAATAAAGACGGAGTTTGTTGCACGAGCTTTGGAGTTGACGGAACGAACATAGGGGGTTCGTCGCATAAAAGGCTCACGTTAACGGGCAAATTTATCCGAAAGCAATTCGCGCAAATATGCAAGCTGTGCGGAAAAGACTGCGTTCTGCTTGTCCTCATTGAAAAACTTCCTTTCATCCATAAAAATCATACGGTTGCTTTCCAACAGCCTTTCTCCCGCGTATTTGTTTTGGCTTGCGCCGTAATGAAGCAGTATTCTTTGCTTTAACTCGTCAATATCTTTGGACTCGATCGTAAGAAGTGCGAAAAAGTCGGGCTTTCCTCCCTTGCTTAGCAGTCGTGAATAGCCCAACAGCTCGAATTTCGCGTTTTCCAGCTCGGGAAGGTTTTTGCGCTCGATGTAGCTCTCCTCTGCAAGCTCGCGAAACATTCCGACCTTTAAAAGATCGCAAAACGTGTAGGCTTTTGGTTTTCTTTTCTGCCCGTCTTTGTCGATTGCGGCGGCTTGCATCTTGCCGCTCTCCCGTGCGCCGTCCTGCGCGCAGATATATTTATCGCTTATGTACTGCTTATATCGGCTCTCATCCAAATCTTTTTCGTCCACCGTTCCCGAAGCAGAGGGAACGCATCTGTCGACATTTACGTCGTTGTACATCGATTGAACGTTTATGATGAATTCGCCGCAACCGCTTGGGTTTTTCAAAAAAACCAACATGTTCACGCCCAAAATGTTGGTGAGGGGGCTTTTTGTAAAGTCCTTAAGGGCTTTTGTTGCGGGATTGATTGCCAAGTCACTGCCCTTGAAAAAATAGGTCGGTTGCGTGGCGAGAGTGATATTTTTGTAGATCATCTCGTCCATCGAAACATAGGTGTTGTAGGTTGCGTGTTTGATCATAATCTCGTTCGGATCGGCGGTCAGATCGCAACCCAAGCCCAAGAGCTTGCCGTCGTAAATCTCCTTGTCGTCATCGATTTTGGAGGAAATTATCTCCGCAAGGCATTTCTTGGTGTCCTCGCACAGCCGAATTTTGTCCTTTGACACCGAAAAAGGCCTGTCGGCAAGCTCAATGAATTGCTTATTGGCTTTTTCGGAGTACATAAAAAAATCCACTCCGAAGTTTCTGACCTTAAAATCCTTGTACAATTTAGATTTGTTGTTACAAAGCTGACTGATAATGACTTCCTTCGGCGTTCCGTCCACTTGAGAGGCGTATTTACAGTTTAACAAAAACGCTCTGCGCTTGTACAGCTTAGCAGCAATAACCGAGCACGACTGAATAAGCGCAATGCCAAACGATAGAATAAAAACGGCGGGATCTGCGAATTTAAGATACATACACACTGCCGAAGCGACAAAAATAAAGACTGAAAGAGCCAACATACAGATGTCGAATACGGAAACGTCCATCGCTCGCCATGCCGCCTTGCTTTTGACCTTTTCCTTGCGTTTGTTATACGCGAAAAGCTTTTTGCATATCAGTTTCCCCTCGAAGGAGTTCTCGTCTATCCTTTTGCACTCCTTTAAATCGAAGGAATTATCGCCTTCGATATTTACGAGATAGATCAAGAAATCGTCCTTTATCCTGCCTATACACTTTACCATTTGGATATCGATGTCGCGATTGCTCGATTTAAGCTCGGTTACAACGCTAACCGCAAAGGAGTTGTAATTATTGCTGTCGTTGAGCGTATCGGAAGCAAAAAAGCTCCGATTGCCTCGCTCATTCTTAAAACAAAACAAAATTCGCATAAAAAATTCTCCGTTTCGGCAAAGCAGTTATTGAGATTTGGCAGCTTAACGCTTGTTTTTGTCTTCTGTACGGTCGGGGTGGAGCGCGAGGTAGACGATAAGCACGTTTATGTCGGCGGGGCTTACTCCGCTTATACGGCTCGCCTGTCCGACCGTGAGCGGCTTTATCGCGCCCAGCTTCTGTCGCGCTTCAAGGCGAAGTCCGCCGATTGCGGCGTAATTCATCTCGGGCGACAGCTTTTTGTTCTCCAAGGTGGCATTTTTGGCGATTTGCTCGTTCGCCTGCTTGATATAGCCCTCATATTTTGCGTTAATTTCGGCTTGCTCCATCGCTTGGGAGCTAAAGCCGTCAAGCACTCCAAAATGCTCTGCAAGCGCGTTTATCGTTATCGGCGTGCGTTTGAGCATTTCCTTATATGTTATGCCGTTTTCGGGCGTATTCTCGTCAAAAAGCGACAAAAAAGAGGCTGCATCCGTGAAGCTGCGACGGGTTTGGAGAAGCTTGTCAATTTCCTTCATTTCCTCTTGCTTTTTCAAGGTTCTTTCGAGCCTTTCGCGACTTGCAAGTCCGATGTCGAAGCCGATTTGCGTTAGGCGTATGTCTGCATTGTCCTGCCTCAAAACAAGTCGGTATTCGGCTCTGCCCGTCATCATTCGGTAGGGCTCGTTGGTTCCCTTTGTGGTGATGTCGTCAATTAAAACGCCGATATAGCTGTTGTCCCTTCTTAAAATCAGCGGCTCGCATCCGTCGATATAGCGAGAAGCGTTTATTCCTGCGACAAGCCCCTGCCCTGCGGCTTCCTCGTAACCGCTGGTTCCGTTGATTTGCCCTGCAAAAAACAGCCCCTTGTGCTTTTTGCTCATAAGCGAGGGAAACAGCTCGGTCGGATCAATGCAATCGTATTCGATAGCGTACGCATCGCGCATAATTTCCACCTTCTGCAAGCCCTTGATCGAACGGTAAATCTCGTATTGAATCTCTGCCGGCATTGAGGAGCTTACGCCCTGAACGTACCACTCGGCAGTGTCCACACCCTCCGGCTCGAGGAAAATTTGGTGCTGTTCCTTGTCGGCAAAGCGGACAACCTTGTCCTCGATAGAGGGACAATACCTCGGTCCCACTCCGTCGATTTCTCCCGAATAAATCGGGGCAAGGTGCTTGTTTCGAAGTATGATTTCCTTGGTTTCAAGCGTAGATGCCGTCAAATAACAGCAGGTTTTGTCGTTTTGAGTCCTGTCGTTTAAATAGCTGAAGGGTGGAACACTCGAATCGCCACTCTGAAGCTGCATTTGCGAAAAATCCACGCTTCTTTGATGAATACGCGCAGGCGTTCCCGTTTTAAATCTCCTAAGCTCGTATCCTAAAGCAGTAAGGCTGTCGCTAAGCGCGTTTGCTCCCAAAAAGCCGTTAGGACCGCACTTAACCACGCATTTTCCGATAATTATGCGGCTTTTGAGGTATACTCCGCAAGCAAAGGTCACGGCTTTCGCCCTATACTCCAAATTGACGGCGGTGGTAACGACAAAACCTCCCTCAAAAGGTCGAACGCTTACGGCTTCGCCCTGACGTAAAATCAGGTTTGGCGTGCTTTCAAGCGTCTTTTTCATCTCGATGTGGTATCGGTTCTTGTCGACCTGCGCCCTCGGGCTGTAAACGGCAGGTCCCTTGCCCTTGTTGAGCATTCGAAGCTGTATCACGCTTTTGTCGGCATTAATTCCCATTTCACCGCCCAAAGCGTCAATTTCCTTGACAATCTGCCCCTTTGCCGTTCCGCCTATGCTCGGATTGCACGCCAAAAAGGCGACAGTGTCTAAATTGGTCGCCAAAAGAAGCGTAGCCTTGCCCAGCCGCGCCGCAGCCAAAGCCGCCTCGCAACCCGCGTGTCCCGCTCCGATTACAATAATATCAAAAGTGTTTTCCATTTAAAAATTACCTACAGAAAAGGGAGCCTTCTTTCATTCGCGCCCACCCAAAGCCACGCAGACGAATATCGAGAATGCATATGTGCGTTCGATATATTCGGGCGAACAAGGTTCGCCCCTACGATAGCATATGAGGAAATTTTAAATCCTTAATAAATGCACCATACGCGTCAGCCCGAAGAAGGTGTTCGCCCGTATATATGGCACGATCCGTTCGGTTAACTAAACCTTTAATCGCGTTTTTCGAGGATTTGTTCCATTACTTTTTCGTCCTCGTTTATGACCGTAAGGTTTACAATCCATTTTTCCTGCTTGACGAACTTTGTCGCAACAAAAAGCTTAGCCACATCGCAGGCGTGCGCCACGGCAAAGACCGCCGGCAACGTAATTCCCCAGTCGGCGGCGTTGACTCCGAAAAGTATCGCCAAGGGTAAGCCGATAATAAATGTCGGCATCTGATCCAATATAAAGGCTCGCAAGCTGTCTCCGCCGGCGCGGAGTATGAAAAAGCAAGTCGCATTGTAGGCGTACAGCGTTACAAACACCGCAGTAAGCACTAATACCTTTACCATCAAGCTTCTCACCTCGTCTGTCGGTTGGAAAATAAGACTTAAAAACGGCGAAGCGATCGCCATAATAATACCTGTTGCGATTCCGACCATTACCGCCGTTCCCCTCATTCTGTCGGCATCCCGTTTAGCAGCCGCAAAATCGCCCTTTCCAAGCGATGCTCCGACGATAATTGCCGTTCCGTTGCCCAATCCCGCAAAGAAGATGAAGAACAGGTCGCTGATATTCAGGGCGTAGCTGTAAGCTAGAAACCAAGTATCGTTGTTGTAGGTATAGAACTTGATAAACGCAATATTTGCAATTGCCCAGAGCAGCTCGTTTCCAATAAGAGGAAGTCCCTTTTTAATATATTGCTTCACCAAAACGAAGCCGACCTTGAGCTTTGCAAACATTCCGTAAAACATCGAGGACTTGACACACAATGCACATACCGTAAGAATCGCAAGGTTTACGATTTTCGAAATAAGCGTAGCCAATGCCGCACCTCTTGCATTCATTTGAGGCAACCCGAGATGACCGAAAATCAAGCAATAATTGAGAAATACATTGATTAAAATCTCGATAATTCCCGTAATAGAGGGCAAAATCGTTCTTTTTACCGAACGGAAAAGTGTGGAAAAAGCATACACGAAGGGCGTTACAAAAGCCGTCCATTTTATAATATCCAAATAGCCGTAACCATACTCTCTTGCAACCTCGTCGGAAATAAAGGAGTTTATGATCATTTTTCCGAAAACGAACATGAAAAGAAAGCCCAAAACGGCGAAAATTACCGAAGCATAAAGGCAAAGCCGCGACGATTCCTTAATTTTATCCTTATTGCCCGCGCCAAAATACTGCGTTACAAAAATACTGGCGGTCGCGCTGACAGCCATCCAAATAAAAATAAGTATAAAAACAACCTTGTTTGCAGCACTCACTCCCGCGTATGCCGCATCGCTGTAATTATTAACCATTATGCTATCAACGTATCCAGCAATCGAAAGCATCAATTGCTGGATAATGATCGGCAGCACAATAATTAAAAGTTGTTTATAAAATGCCTTGTCACCAATGAATTTTCTGATTCCCTTTACCATAATTTCGTAAATTCGCCTAATTAGCCCAAAAAGACTTCCTTCAGGCAATATTTTTACAAAATAAGAAGTCTTATAAATAACTGTGTTTCTTTAGTTTTATAGAATGTAGATTATAAAGTAAATAGCGATTAATGTCAACAAAAATGACAACATATAAACTATTTATATTTAAATGCGCAAAATCGCTTGACGAAAAACATAAAAAATAGTATATTGTTTAGGCTGACTTGAGAAGCAACAAAATTCGTCGATTTTGTCATGCGTTTGCTTTGCGTTGATTGCACTAACTTGATAAGGATTATTATTAGTTGTCTTTTTGTAAAGTATGTCAACGGCGTTGATTAGACAGACTTGAGAAGCGACTTAATTTGACGTTTCTTATATAACGAATTAAAAACGTTGATTTTTCTCATTTTTTCGGCATATTTACGCTGGTGTAGCTCAGTAGGTAGAGCGCGTCATTGGTAATGACGAGGCTCACGGGTCCGACTCCCGTCACCAGCTCCACACCAAACCGCTCGTTATTTATTCGGGCGGTTTTTTTATTTCATTTGTCATGCAAATAAAATGCATTTGTTTTATGGGCGAACCCGCGTGTTCGCCCCTACAAGAGAATTATGTATAAATGGATATCATAACCAACGGAAAAGGAGAATCGCTAGAAAAAGCAGCTTTGCTGCCGAACACGCAGGTTCGCCCGCCTGTAATTTTCGCGCATAACAATTATAATAAATACATTCCGTTTTACAGATTTAATTTAACCAATGTATAAAGGAGAAAAGTTTAGATATGTTCGAACTTTGGCTATATAGAAAAATAAAAACGAAAGATATTCAACCCGAATTTTGACTGATATTATATACTTCTAAATATAGTAGTCGTAGTAGTAGGCGGTGTGGATTTGTGGATAAAAGGCATAAAACATCATTAATATCGATTTTTCGACGCCCGACCCGTGTTAATAAGGTGTGGAAAAGTGGCGTTTTTATCCACATTTAATCCACAACTTTAGTTAGGTGCTGTGGATATCTTACAAAGCTTTTATAAAAAGAGGACTGCTTTTTATCGCAATCCTCATATATTTTATTATACTAATCCGTTTAAACATGCATACTTTTAACATATTCTTTGGTTTTTTTTGGTTCAAAAATATGAAAAATGCTCGAACGCAGCAATTGCTACGCGGTGTATGTTGAATTTACTCCAAGGGTGCGAGCTCGGCAGTGAAGTGTCTAAGCACGGGGGGTTCTTTGACGATTTTATAGCCCTTGATTGTAGGTGCGCGGTCTTTGATTGCGCAAAGGGCGTCTGCGATGACGTCAAGATGTGCCTGCGTGTATACACGGCGCGGAACGGCAAGACGGGTAAATTCGAAATCGGCTTTGAGCTGCTCCTTTGTATCGGGATCGTTTCCTAACATATAGCTTCCGATGTCACAGCAGCGAATGCCGGCTTCGATATAAAGCTCGACAGCTAGGGCTTGCGCAGGGAATTCGTAATAGGGAATATGCGGCAAGAACTTTGCAGCATCTACAAAAACGGCGTGTCCGCCGACGGGGCTTTGGTAAGCGATTCCGGCTTCGTCGAGTCTGCCTGCAAGGTACTGCATTTGACCGATTCTGTAACGCAAAAAGTCCTCGTTAATACCTTCCTTGAGTCCGATTGCAAGTGCTTCGAGGTCTCTGCCGCTCATTCCGCCGTAGGTGACAAAACCTTCGAGGGTGATACATCTGCCATTAACCTTTTCGAAAAGCTCGCAATTCTCCTTCACGCCGATAAGTCCGCCCATATTTACGATAGCGTCCTTTTTACTGCTCATAGTGAACACGTCGGCAAGTGCAAATACCTCGTGAATAATGTCTTGAATAGAGGCGTTTTTAAATTCAGGCTCTCTCTGCTTTACAAAGAAAGCGTTTTCGGCATATCTTGCGGCATCGATCATAAAGGTAATGCCGTATTTTTTTGCGATGGCAGCGGTTTCGCGAATGTTGGCAACGCTCACGGGTTGGCCGCCTGCGCTGTTGTTGGTGATAGTCATGATAATAACGCCGATGTTCTTTGCCCCGTGCTCTTCGATGAGTTTGACCAATCTAACGTTATCCATATTGCCCTTGAAATCGAAGTAGCCGGTCGTGTCCAACGCCTCTTTGACAACGCAGTCGATTGCTCTTGCGCCGGTTTGCTCGACATGCGCTCTTGTGGTATCGAAGTGCATATTGCTTATCGCAAACATTCCCTCGTGAAGCAAAAGAGGAAGAAGCACCTTTTCAGCCGCTCTGCCCTGGTGAACGGGTTGAATGTACTTGTATCCGAAAATCTCTTGTGCGTTTTCGATAACGTGTCTATAGCTGCTTGCGCCGGCATAGCTCTCATCGCCGACCATAACGCCTGCCCATTGTTGACTGCTCATGGCGTTGGTACCGCTATCGGTGAGCAAATCGATGTAGACGTCTTCGGATTTAAGACCGAAAAGGTTGTATTTTGCTTCCTTAATTTTCTCTTTTCTTTCCTCGACCGTCAACATCTTGAGAGGTTCCACGCTCTTAATTCTGAATGGTTCCGCTATGTATTTAACCATATATTCTCCTCCGTTTCGAGCGGCTCGAAATATTAGCCCTCGCACTATGCAAAAGCCTAAAGCCGCGCCTACTATTTCATAATATATAATACCAAAGAAAGCCGCCACAAACAAGACTTTGTGCCGAATTACCCCCAAAAAATAGCTTTATCAAGTTAACCGCTTTATAAAATAAAGTAAGAAGTCTGCCCGAAAGCTTTCAACAAAGCAAATTCTACGACTAATACTATATTTCGCGCCCAATCAAATAATCCAAAGAACACTCCAAAACTGCTGCGACTTTTATAAGGCTGTCAATGCTCGGGCGCGCACCGTTGATCCATTCGTAAAACGATACGTTGTTCATATGAGACTGCTTCGCCAATCCGCTTAGACTGTAACCCTTTTCCTTAACAACGGTTTTGAACCATTCGCCGAAATTCGGCAGCGGACGTGGACTCGTAAGGCGATTGCTTTGCTCCATTCCCAAAAGGTACTCCAACGAACACCCGAAGTAATCGGCTAGCTTTACCAAGCTGTCAACCGAAGGCATATACTTTCCCTTGCCGGAAGTCCAATGATATATCGCATATATGTTATGATTAATCTCCATACTTAAGCTTTTGCAATCCAACGACCTCTCCGCCATAAGAAGCTTTAAGCTTTCGGCAAAATTCGACAAAATATCCATAAAAGATTCTCCTTCACGCGAAGATTCTACACGAAGTCTAGCAAAATCGCTTGCGTTTGCTAGTTTCCGTGTAGTACAATACATACGATAAAAATTAAGCCGCTTCTACTCAAGCAATTTGGATGCTTGATTATAAGCACGGAATAGTCCTAGAATATGTGTACGAAATAAAGATGCTATGCTTATGGAAATTGGGTTGAGCTTTCTTCTGCGATTGCAGGTATAAAAATGACAATTAATATTTGGAGGAAATAACATGGACTACATGAAACACATCTATGCAACCGAAACGGAAATTGCAAAAGACGTAGATTTATGGAACACGGTCGAAGCGGAGGATCTAATCAAAGACATAAAAGCACTGATAAAAGAATATTATACGGCGACTCTTACGGAGGAATGCAATGCGTTAATAATTAAGTTTAATAACGGTCAAATATTCAAATTAACGCTTGCGGAAGAGAAATTAGAACAAAAAACAATGCGTTAACGGCAAAAAAAGCGACCGAAGAAGTACCCGATCGGTCGCTGAAAATATGCGTAAATTTGTCTAAAAATGTATATATTAAGAATAAATTGTCGAATATTTACAAACAGACTAATAAATATGCGGTATAAAAATAGGCTTATCGCCCCCTACCTTCTCTTAACTTCTTCCCAAAGGGCGTCAAGCTCGGCAAGCGTGCAGTCCTCGCACTTCCTGCCCTTTTCGGTAACCGCGGCTTCGATTTTGGAAAACCTTTCGATAAAGCTCTCGGTGCTTCGTGTCAACGCAAGCTCGGGATCCACGTCGGCAAATCGACAGGCGTTGACCACCGCAAACAGTAAATCTCCGAATTCCTTCTCCAAAGCCGACCTGCTTATGCCCTCTTTAATCGTGTATTTAACAAAATATTTTATTGCTTTTTCACTATTAAGAAGTTCAACCTCATCGAGGTTTCCTGTTTGGTTTTTCTGAGCGTTATCCGTGTTGAAGCTTGTGCCGGAGAGGTCGCCTTGTGCTTTTTCACTATTAAGAAGCTCAACCTCATCAGGGCTTTTTGTTTGGTTTTTCTGAACGGTTTTAATTTCTTGCGCCGTTGCGTTTTGCGTGATTTGAGTGTCGGCAACAACTCGTTTTTCGTTTTGCTCGATTATGCTTGCCGTTGCGGTTTGCGCTTTATCGCCTTGTGAGGCTCTGCCTTGTTCGAACAGCTCGGCTTTGACCTCGTCAAGCTCCTCGTAGATTTTGGCGAAGGGGAAGGAGATGTCCGTCCAATCGAAGTTGGCTTTTTTTGCGCGGGACTGGACCTTTGAAGCGCGCATAAGTGCGCTCATCGAGCGTGGAACGTCCTTGAGATTTTGGGTGTGGGAGGTGATTCCCTTTTCTGCGATTTTGTTCCTGTCCCAGGTGGAAAGCGCGGCTTGCGCCGAGTCGGCTTTGTCTTTTCCGAAGATGTGCGTGTGGCGCGAGATGAGCTTGTTTACGGCATGTGAGTAAACATCGCGGTAATCGAATTCGCCGTTGGCGCGTGCAATTTCGATATGGAAAAGCCCCTGCATAATAACGTCGCCGACCTCCTCGATCATATTGTCGAGGTTGCCCGAGTCGATTGCGGAGGCAAGCTCATAGGCTTCCTCGATGGTATGCTTGCGGATACTCTCGTGAGTTTGCGCCTTGTCCCACTCGCAACCGTCGGGAGCGCGAAGCAGCTGCAAAATGTGCACGAAGTCCGAATAACCGAATACCTTTCGGGCAAGAAGGGGCATGGGGAATACGCCGACGGCTGTGTCGAAGGCATAGCTGCTTTGACTGCTCAACTCCTTTATGGGAATGACCAGCTTTTCGGCAACAAGGTTACTGCCCGTAAGGATACATTCGCAATCGCTTGAAAAGAGCGCGGACAACCTTTGTTGCACAAGCGCGGCTTCCTTTTTGGAGCGCACTCCCCAAACAAGAGTGTTTTGCGAGGCATCGGTCAAAAGCTTGTCTTGCAAATCGTCCACGCTCAACGCCAAATAGTCCTCTGACGGATAAACCGACAACAGCTTTGACAAAAAGCTTGCGCCGCGCACGGTGTTAAGCTCGATAGACGAGGCTTTGAGGAAGGAATAAAGCCGACTGTCATAGCCGCCGCCGTCCAAGCAAAGCACGGGCGTTTTATGAGTGAAGGTGCGCGCGATAATTCTCGAAACGGCAAGGTCAAAAAACGCAGAAGCCCCCGACCTAAAGAGTCCGTCCAGAGTGCAAACCTTCACGTTTGCCAAAGTGCTTACAAAGTCGAAGCATTTTGATTTTTTGCCTACCGTCATAACGAAGTCGGCGTTTTTAATCAGGGTCAACCCTTTTGCGCTGATGTTTTCGCCGTCGATTCCCATACCGACAACGTTTAGTATTCTATTTTTCATATGCACCTCTATTGAATTCCTTGCCGCCTTTCCGACAGTAAAGCTTTTTATGGACGTCGCCGTTTATTCCGACAAAGTGGCAAACCCTTGGCAGATAACGCTTGCGGAGCTTAATCGGCGACCGCGATGAATTAAATACAAAGCTCCTTGCCGAATTACATCGCAATGGCAAACCATTGGCAGGTTGCCGCCGACAGGCTCTTTATATTGTACCTCTTTTTCGCCATTTTGTCCACGCATAGATGCAAAAAGTCCCAACCTTTTACTCGCGCATTGAAAAGCTAATTGATAAAGCACGTATTAAACAGTTGCATTTCGAGCAAGCTACCTTGAAAATAATTGCGCATTGAAGCAAAGCCGATTTTTGTAATGTAGAAAGCCTCATTGATAATTTGCAATGGAAAATGCATACATATTTTGCATTTACTTACGGATAATAAAAGCAGCAGTAATCTGCGGTATCCGTCGATAACAACCGTTTCGTGCATTTTCGGTATTGCTTATGCGATAATATGCTTTATTTTTTGTTCGACAAAACAAGTAATAACGAAGCACGCTTTACGTTTTTTCGCCAAAGCTTGGCGGCTTAAATAAAAGCTTTATTCGTTGCTTTCAAAATAGGGCGGCACAGGAATAAGTATAATTTGCTTGAGCTTGACACGAGAAAGAAGCTTGAATTTTTTTGAAGCTTGGCTGTATCGACGGATATTAAGAGGGATTAGTATACACATTAGAAAAGCGAGTGTACCGCTTATACTTACAAGAGGTGATTTTATGGATGATATGCAAAATAGAGAAAATACGCACGTTCCTCCTTACGAAAAGAGGACCGAAGGGTTTACCTTACCCGAAAGGCATTTAAGCTACGATGAAATGAAGTATTTGGGCGAGGAGTTCCACAGCTATGACGATGAATATGTTTTGGGGAATCTAAGCGAGAGCGAAAAAGCGGAAGTCGCTATCCAAAACGAGCGCGCCGCCAAAAACAACAAAATAATCGGCGATGCCAAAAAAGCAGGCGAGGACATCAGGCAATTGCCGTTGTCGGATATGCGCGCCTCCGATTGGAAGCTTGCGCCCGATACCGATTACTCCGAAAACTACGACGAAAGGAGCTTCCCCGACCGTACAGTGTTCGAAAAGAGAAGCAACGTGGATTTTTCTTCGGGTCAAGCACATGGATTTAACACCGAAAACAGCGACGGAAGCTCCTTTGACACGTCAAACGCGCGCAACGAAAGAGGCTTTGTTGACGGAGAAAGCACGCGCAACGAAAGAGGCTTTGTTGACGGAAACTCCTTTGACAAAGCAAGCATGAGTGACGGAGAAAAAATGCGGGAAAGGAAAAACCTTGAGGACATGATAGTTCAAAACAGAGAGGCGCAAGCATCATCGGTTACGCTTAACGTGGGTGCGCCCGAACACAGCTTTGTTAACCGAGCGAACGACTACCCGAACGCGGCAATCGAGGACGTAAAGGCGCAAAACGTTCTAACCGCCGCCCGAAACGAGCTTAGGAATAAGCTTGCCGAGGAGTACGCTCCGAGCGCGAGCAATCTCACACCCGACTACGAAAGCGAAACAAGCGACCGCAATCTATACACAAAAGCAAGCGAATACGACATCGACCACACGCAACGCCAAGAAGTCGAGCGGTCAGTCGAAGCCGAGGGCGTTTTTTCGGATGTGAACAACGTGTTTTACGCATCAAACGTGAACCCCGTGAATTTGATGGAAGCCACAGATACGATAAATTCGGCATTTCCGTTAAGCACACCTGTGGGAACGGGAGCAGTCGAAACAGCCGCGCCCTTAGAGGTCAACGGCTTTGAGCCTGCGGAGTTGGTGTCGGACGAGCTGGCTTCGGCGGATTTGACCTACAGCGACAATATCAACAAGCTTAAGCAGAATGACGCGTCCATATACACGGGGGCGGACGGATTGGAAAACCGCGTCAAGCCGATTCGGGAAAAAGAGGGCGGCCTTTGGCTTTGGATTGCGGTTGCCATTGTGGGAATAGTGCTTGTATTCCTGCTTTTTGGCTGTGCGGCAAGAAAGTACGAGATGAGCATTTCTGGCACAAGCACGGTGACGGTCAATCAATCGCAGACCTACAAGCTTCAAGCAGAGGGCGAATTAAAAGATGACGATGTGGTTATTTGGTCTGTCAACGGTGCGGAAGCAGCGCGATACAGCTACAGCGAGAGCAATTTCACCTTCACGCCCGACAAGGAAGGAACGTACACGATTTCGGTTTGCGTTGAAAAGGTTGAAGGCTCTGCAGAGCTTAAGGTAACCGTGCAAAAGCCCACAATTTCGGTTGTTATCGATGACAAAAGTATGATTTACGGCGAGCAAATGCCCGAATTGACCTATTCGGTAAGTGGGTTAAGCAGTCAAACGCGAAGCTCGGTTTTGGAAATATCGCTTGCCGCCGACGTCGGTGAAGGGAAGCTTTCGACAGGAAAGTATAGCATAACCGCGGTCGAAACACCGCAGCTTGCAGGCTATAACGTGAAAATAACCAACGGCACTCTAACCGTTGCGCCCAAGCCGATTTACCTTAAGGGCGCGGTGCTAAAGACCTATGACGGTTCCGCGGCAGTTGCAACGACATTGACTCAGTCTATGCTTACCGATGTTATCGAGGGCGACGTCGTAAACGTTTCCGAGGGTGCGTTGATATTCGGGGACAAGAACGTGGGCTCGAGCACGCTTTCGCTTGCCAACACAGAGCTTACGGGCGAGGATGCCGCGAATTATTACCTAAGCGACGATTTGAGCGGTTGTACAGGCATAATCAAAACCAAAACGCTGGTTATCAAGGATTTGTACGCAAACGACAAGCTTTATGACGGAACGGACAACGTTACCTTCCAAAACGCAGGCACCATCGAAGGGATTGTCGAGGGCGACAGCGTTACCATCGGGGAAATAACCGCAAGGTTTATCGACTCCAAGGTGGGCAAGAATAAGCCCGTAATTATCGAAAATATCACACTCGTGGGCGACGATGCGCAAAACTACCAAGCCCAAGTCTATGACACGGTAAGAGCAAGCATAATTAAATACAAGCGTACGTATTAAAGCTTTGATTTGTAGAATACACTTATCGCACGCTTGAATGTTGTCAAATTTCCGGCGTACGTATTAATGCTTCGAATCGTAGGTTCGACAGCGAGGCGACTTATTCGAGCCGAATGGATAATGTTGTCACATTAAAGGGCTTATTCGAATCGTAGGTTCGACAGCGAGGCTGCATATTCGAGTTTTCGGCTAAGCGGCTAAGCCTCCATTAAAGGAATAAATCCATAAGAAATAAAGCAATAACGCAAAAAGGGACTGTTTTTACACAGTCCCTTGAATTTTACAATAATCGAATTATCGCAACACTCTTGCTACAAACAGCTTAGGTCGCGATTAAATGAAAGGTTGGGATAGGTTTACACCATACCTTGAGCGATCATAGCGTCGGCAACCTTTTTGAAGCCTGCAAGGTTTGCACCTGCAACAAGGTTGTAACCGAGGTTGAATTCGTTGGTTGCATCCAAAATCTGCTTATGGATATTCTTCATGATACCCTTAAGCTTCTCATCGACTTCTTCTGCCGACCAAGCCAATCTCATGCTGTTTTGAGTCATTTCCAAACCGGAAACGGCAACGCCACCGGCGTTAACTGCCTTTGACGGGCAAACAAGAACACCGTGATCCATCAAATACGCCATAGCCTCGTTGGTTGTGGGCATATTGCTGACCTCGTTGAGAACCTTGATTCCAAGGTTAACGATCTTCTCGGCATCTTCGATTCTGATTTCGTTTTGAGTTGCACAAGGCATATAGATATCTGCTTTTACATTGCCCCAAGGCTTCTGCTTTGCAAAGAACTTGCAACCGAATTTGTCGGCATAGTCCTCGCACCTGTCTCTGCCGCTAGCTCTCATAACCAACATATAGTCGATCTTTTCGCCGCTGATTCCGTCCTCGTCGAGAACGTATCCGTCGGGACCGCTGATCGTGATAACCTTACCGCCGAGCTCGGTGATCTTTGTAACCGCGCCCCAGCTTACGTTACCGAAACCGCTAAGCGCAAAGGTCTTGCCCTTAACCTCTGTTCCGAGGTGGTGCAGAACTTCCTGAAGGAAGTAGGTTGCGCCGAAACCGGTAGCTTCGGGACGAATCAAGCTTCCGCCGAAGCTCAAGCCCTTTCCTGTCAAAACGCCGTTTTCATAAGCGTTTCTCAATCTCTTATACTGTCCGAACAAATATCCGATTTCACGTCCGCCAACGCCCATGTCGCCTGCGGGAACGTCAACGTTAGGACCGATGTGTCTGAATAATTCCGTCATAAAGCTTTGGCAGAATCTCATAACCTCGGCATCACTCTTGCCTCTGGGGTCGAAATCGCTTCCGCCCTTGCCGCCGCCCATAGGAAGGCTGGTAAGGCTGTTTTTAAATGTCTGCTCGAAGCCGAGAAACTTCATAATGCTAAGGTTTACGGACGGGTGGAAACGCAAGCCTCCCTTGTAAGGTCCGATAGCGCTGTTGAATTGAATTCTGAAACCTCTGTTAACGTGGTTAACACCCTTGTCGTCCGTCCAAGGAACGCGGAAGATGATTTGGCGGTCGGGTTCAACCAAACGTTCCAAAATAGCGTTCTTCCTATATAAGTCCTCATTCTTCTCGATAGCGGGCTTTAAGGATTCCAAAACCTCTTTAACCGTTTGCATAAACTCGGGTTGTCCCTGGTTTTTGGCTTCGGTCATGGCAATTACTTCTTCAATGTAATTCATACTGATTCCTCCGAAAAATTTAATACGCAGTGAACTTCACTGCCTTTTCCTCATAATACGCATTCATTATAACACTTTGCGTGCAACTGTCAACCTCTTATTTCAAACAAATCAATTAAATTTGTTAGATAAAGTTAATCAAATAACAAATTAAAGCTATGCCACACCCCCGAAGCCTGCCGAAACCGTTAAGGCAATTATCGAAACGCACACCCGAAGCCTGCCGAAACCTTTAAGGCAATTATCGAAACGCACACCCGAAGCTTTGCCTAAACGGATAATGCAATTGATGGAACATTATGCGGCGGTTTATCGCGCGCTAAATCTTTATATATGCAAAATTAAATGGCGGATACTGAAGTAAAATTTAAAAAAACGCTTGTATTTTGTACATAAGTGTGCTACAATGGAAAGCGGGGAAGATTCCTTACTAAACCGATAAGGAGTACGGTTATGAAAATTAAGAGAATTCTATTACTTATTTTGATAATGGCGGTGTTGTGCGTATCGCTCACCGCTTGTTTTAAGGAGCCGACGAGGGTTTATTACACGGTTACTTTTTACGACGGCAACGGAGAGCTTGTCGGAACCAAGACCGTTATAAGAAACGGCTCGGTTGAAACGATTGGCGGTCTCACTTGGAAACAGGAAATCGGCGAAAGCGGTAACTACCGCGTCGTTTACTGTGATACTTGGCTGGACGAGAACGGCAACAAGGCTACGTTGAAAAACGTCAAAAGCGATATCAGTCTTTACGCGGCTAATTCGATGATGACCAAAGCCGACGTAAGCATATACGATTGCGACGGTTCGTTGCTGAAAAGCTATGACAACATTTACATAGGCGATTTGCTTTGGGATATCGAATACAACGGTATCGCCGCCGCCGACGACGAGGATCCGCTTAAATTCAAGTGGTGGAACGTCAAGACGGGCGGTGTTATGACAGAGCAAGTCAATTTAAGCACGACCATGGTTGTCGGCGATTTGGACATTTACGCGATTTGCGCAAACTTCTACGACGTTACCATTGTCGATCTCGACGGCAACATCCTTTACGAGGGTGAGGTCGAGGAAGGAACGCCGATAAGCGATCTTGTAAAGCAAGAGGACGTACCCGTCTATGAAGAAGAATACCCTTACTATGACGAGGGCGGTTACGATTTCGATTGGCGCGATGCGGAGGACAAGCCCGTTGTCGGCATTGAAAAGGGCGGCGTAATTACTCCCGTTCTTACAATCAAGAAGTACAGCGTTAAGTTCTCTTTCGCCAAGGATTTGTCCGCGAGCATTGAATTCTTGGTTGAACACGGTTACAAGTTTAGCGAGGACGCGCAGAATACGCTTGTTGGCAACGCCAAGTATGGCGCACCCGAGGGATATAAGTTTATCGAGTGGGCGGATAACACCGTTTATCAAAACGTTCTTGCAAACGGTGTAAAGAAGGATCTTAGCTTTTCTGCTCGGTACGAAATTCATCAATTCGATGTTGTGTATTACAATTACAAGGGAGAGCTTATCGCCACAACTTATGGCGTTAAGTATGGCGATAATATCACGATGCATGCGAATGCCGTTTCGTCATTGAATAAGTGTATCCGTACGGGCTTCGACTTCGTTTGCTGGACGAAGGACGGCGTTGCCATCGATACTACCTCTGCAAAGTGTCCGATCGACCAAGATGTGCTATATGTTTATGCTAAGTATGAGGCACACACGGTTACGGTTGTATACGAGATAATGAACACCTACGTGGTTCCGCCGGTATACACTGTATGGAAGACTATACCCGATCAGAAGTACGACATTGTGCTTGCTTCACCGAGAGCCGTTTTAGACAATGCGGACGAAACCATAATCGATGCCGAGGGTCTTGAGTATTACTTTGCTGGTTGGGCGTATGCATACGACGAGGCGACCAAGACAATCACGTTTACTGCAAAATACTCGAATGAGAAGCACTACATCGTGTCCTTCATTTACAACGGAAAGCTGGTATATGCTCAAACTGTCATCTACAACTCAAAGGACGCAAAGCTTGCCGCCGATGCAGGTGAGGAATACAACGTTTACGCGATTGAGCCGTTTGCAAACGGATTGTTGAGCGAGAAATCGGCTATGCTTGCCGAGATCAGACCGTCGGGCAAAACCTTCGATTATTGGTGCTATACGAATGCGCAGGGCGAAGTTGTTCCGTATGAATTTACAACGCCTATCGAAAACAACATGACGCTTACCGCGGTATTCAAGGACTATGAGGAGCCGGAGGAGCCCGATCCCGAGGAGCCGACCGCAAATCCGTTCGATGTGCTTCCCGATACGATGACTATGGAATACACGCAAATAAGCACGAGAAATTCCGACGGAGTGGTCGTGTTGACCGTGTATAACAAGCTATATGTTACCGAAACCTCCGTCTACTATGAGCAGAGGCTGGCGGCTTACGGTGCCGAGGTCGTAACGAATGCCGTTTACTACGAAAAAATCGGTGCCAAATGGCACTCTTGGATGTCGAGCTCCACTCCCGTATCGTTGACTTATGTCGGCGTGTACAAGGAAGAAGACGTTTATGTTTCTGTCAATGCAATCTTGGAAAAGATGTATTTGAAATTCTTTACGGACAAAACGTTCGTCGAGGACGTAACCTTGTTGGGTAGGGAATGTGCAAAGTACACCGCAAAGCACAACGGAATCGATTATACAATTATTGTCGACAAGCAAACGGAAATGGTGCTTTCCTACTCTGCGACCGAGGTCGCGGGAACACTCACGACAATAACCGCCGACAAGTTCGAGCTTGCAAAGACCGATGTCGAAAGACCGGATCCGACGGCTATCGTAAATCCGATGGACAAATTCCCGACAACGTTGAAAATGACCTACAAGCAGGAAGTCAAAATGTCAGGCATGGCAATATCTACGACGTCCTATGCAATCGAAATTACCGCGAACTCTTTCTACTGCGAAATGTCGATAACGGCTTCGGGTGTCAGTGCGGTTTCCATAAACTTTTTTGAGCTGAAGAACGGCGAATGGCGTTATTACAACTCCACCACGACGAGGGCGGACTTGGTTGACAAGGGCGTTTACGAGGAAGCTTCGGTTTTCTCCGCGTTCAAAACGTACACGAAGGGCTTGTTGCTCGAGGATTACTCCGACGCTGTCGAAACAGACACAGCCGATTTATTGGGAAGAAGCTGCAAAACCTACACGGCAACCTTGGACGGAAACAGCTATACTCTTACCGTGGATACGGAAACGGGCATTGTGC
>JAQVMT010000028.1 GCA_028703495.1 Clostridia bacterium
TAATCAGGAGACACGAACAGCAACAGCAAAAGCGGATTTCCCCGTTGCGTCCGACCAATGAAACAATGCTTGAAACGACGATCGGATATGACCAACTTGCGGTGGATTTGACCGCGGAAATGGCTGAAAAAGAGTGCGACAGCAACTTGCGAAAGGCGTTGGATTTCGCGCTTTTGGAGGATTTCGACCACCTTTACAGATATGCGGATCTGATGGAGATGCAACAAGGAGTTTGCGCAGAGAGGCTTGTGGGCGGTTATACCGAGATTATGCCCGGTCGTCCTACAATAAGCGAGCATCGCTACCCAAAAGACGATGTCAAACGTCCGTTGAACAAGCAAGCCGATGTGTCATCGCGCCTTAACGCTTGCATAATAACGGCTGCGGAGCAGCAGACGATGAACTATTATATGAATATCGCCGCGCTTCAGACAAACGATCAAGCTAAAAAGCTATACGCGGAGATTGCAATGATTGAGGAGCAACACGTTACGCATTACGGAAGCTTCATCGATAGCTCGATGTCACCCTTGCAAAAGTTGCTTTTCCACGAATATTCGGAATGCTATTTGTACTACTCAAATCTATGCACAGAGAGCGATGAGCGCATCAAAAAGATTTGGGAGGAATGCTTGGAGCAGGAGCTTTCGCACCTGGCGCACGCGTCCAAGCTGTTGCAGACCTACGAAAAGATGGACTGGCAGGAGGTTATTCCTGACGGAACCTTCCCCAATATTATCGTTTTGCAGCCGCATAAGGAATACGTCCGCCAAGTTATTGCAGATTCAGTGGAAAAAACCGCATATCAAGAGGATTATATCTGCGCGGACAAACTGCCCGACAATTACCGTTTCTTTAAGTACCAAAAACAAGTTAACGACCACGTCGACAACGTCGCAAGCCATGTCACTATAGACATGAGTATCGAAAAGAATGGCGAAGACTATCGATATACCGAAAAGCCCCACCCGATTAAGGAGCTGCAAGATCGCAAAACCGATAATACCTCAATCGGACGTATGCCGTAAATCCCGATGAACTGCCAAGTGGCAGTTCGCTACATAAAAGCACTTTGGATAAGCAGAATTGCATAGTTTTGTCCAATCGGACAATCTTAGCAAAAGAAGTAAGAGATATTCCGCAAAAATTCGGTATCGAAAGCGGATTTTTTGTTTTAGTGGGTTTAAACAGTTGACATTTGGCTGAAAATCTGTATAATATCTCTTGCAAGTAAGACCTAAGGCTATTTTCATCGAGTTGACGTAATCGATTGCTATTCGGTGTTTAGATGATAGGGAAGGAGGCGAACAAGGATGTCAACTATTAGAGTAGGTGAAAACGAAAGCTTAGACTCCGCTTTAAGGAGATTTAAGAGAAAGTGCGCCAGAGACGGTATCATCGGTGATTTAAGACGCAAGGAACACTATGAAAAGCCCAGCGTAAGGCGTAAGAAAAAGGCAGAAGCCGCAAGAAAACGTAATAAGAGCTAGTTTAACGACTGTTTATCGACAAAATTCGATAAACAGTTTTTTAATATTTAATAATTTTGAACTGATTTTAAGGTTGTGGCATAACTTTTTGAGCATATAACAAAGCTCGATTAGATTATGAGCAAAGGCAATTCATTTAACATATCGGGTGCTTTGTTCGTCAAACGGAGCATTGAGATTGATCGGGTGATATAATATGGATAAAAAGGAAGTCAGTATAAAGCACTATTGTCAGGAGGCAAAGAAAAGGCTGAGCAGCGGTTTTTGGAGCGATTACAGGGAGCGAAGGCAGAACCTAAGCAAGGTTGCGGCAACCGAGGGGCTGGAGGCGCAAAAGGAAATGAACAGAGAGAAGATTGCGCTGACTCATCAGATATACGATAGGGATAAATACAACGAGGAGGAAGCGTTTTATAGGAGAGTTTGCGACATAATCGAGAGTGAGGACGTAGTGCTTAATCCGATCATGATGCTAGCCGACAAAAACAAGCTACAAACACTTTCCCAAAAGTCAAAGCAGAGCTATCTGTTGGAGCTGTCCGGTAAGTATCAGGATATGTGCAAACGTTATGAACGTGAAAAAAGAGAGAGTAAAGAGTGCGATAATAATGGATTCTTTCCCGAATAGTCCTTTTTGGGTAAACGCAAAGAACGGGAAAAAAAGAGTAAAGAGTGCGAATATTTGTCGCTATTCCGAATAGTCCTTCCTTGGTTTGGCTCGTGTGATAGAAGCAGTGTGGATAGCAACGCTTGTTTTTCTACTCTTGGTTGGAAAATTTAAATTATTCGCCGCAAAAAAGCTTGCATTATCTTTATTTATGTGATTTAATATCCCTGCAGTGGTAGTAACCTGCGCTACGGCATCGTGCTTTCCGTTATTATGAAGTGTCGGCTTGGCTTTATCCCATAGAACATGAAGGGATACGGCTTAGCTCTTGGCGTTTTTAATTCGGACGGTGTCAAAATAAAAACTACGGAAGTATAAATGAAAAACGCTACAAGACTAATATGTATCAACGCTACGGTGGCAGCGCTTTACGTTGTCTTTACCGTAATTCTCGGATCGTTCGGGTATGGTATCTTGCAATTAAGGATTGCCGAAGCACTCACCATTTTACCTGCGCTTGCTCCTCACACAATGTTTGGTTTGGCAATCGGTTGCGCTATTGCAAATATCGCATCACCCTTCGGTATTTGGGACATTGCAATAGGAAGTCTAATAACCCTACTTGCGGGGTTCTTGACATCGAAAATCAAGAATCCTTTCTTGGCTGCATTGCCACCTATTTTGCTAAATGCAATTTTTCTTCCTGTCCTTTGGATTGCTTTGGGCAGCGATGAAGTCTATATATATAATGTCCTTTCGCTGACCGTGAGTCAGTCTGTTGTGCTTTATGCTCTTGGTATTCCGTTGTTTTATTTCGCAAAAAAACATCTTATTGAATATCTTGTATTGAAAGACCGCTAACATAATCCTAATCGCAAGCAAACGCACAAAATACTATCAACGCTTAAGCGTTGATTGTTTTCTCAACCCGATTTTTATTTGATAAGATACATTGATTCGACAAACCGCTTTTTTGACGGTCTTACAACAAATAAGCTATAAAGCCGACCTTATGAACAAAAAACTTCAACTTCAAGTATGCGTTTTTACCGATAGTAAAATATCGAAATATGCATCCTACTTTGCATTTTTTGATGTATGATGTAAATAGAATGAGGCTTATTTATCGGACAAGCATAAACTAAACCGATATTAAAAACATAAAATTAGATAGGGAATTTTAGAGAATGGACACTAACTAATGCGTAACTACATACAGTCGAGCGAGCATTTTGGTTGCTTTCGCATCACTTAGCATATTGGAAAATGCAGATAATATGTAAAGAGGGGCGCAAGCCCTCTTATTCGCAAGTAGTGCAGTTGCACTTGCAAGCGTTGCGTGTCGCCAGATATATAATCATCCAAAGACCGGAAACGCCGACGATGATGTAGACAATGGCAGTCCAAAGTGCTGAACCCATAAACACCCAACTGACAAAATTAAAGTTAAAAATGCCGATCAGCATCCAATTAAGAGCACCAATGATTGTTAAAATTACGGCAATCCATGTTATAACCTTTCTTACCATACAAACCTCCTAAAATTGATAAATTCTATCGTTAATATGCCGAAACGTTTGCGCAAGAGCACATCAAAGACTGCAACTTTGTTTTCCCATTGATATAAAACGTAAAAGCACCTTGTGGAAAAACATGAGTTAATGCAAAGCCTTCTCATTTTCGATGTCAATATCTGCGCATTCGGCAACAGCTCAAGTATATTATGAAACAATACTATGAAAGTATACAAAAATAATTACCGAAAACTGTTGACAAATCCTGCAACCGATGTTATAATTCTATTAAATCAGAACAAATGTTCATCATTGTTTTATCAATATGGTAAATCACGTTAAGCTTACTCATGCAAGTTAAATTATCTAATCCTTGTAAATAAAAACGCAATCACAAATCGTTGCCGAGAATGTCGGAAACGTCGAAGTGAATCTAATCCTTGTAAATAAAAGCGCAACTGCAAATTGTTGCCGAGAATGTCGGAAACATCGAAGTGAATCTAATCCTTGTAAATAAAAACGCAACTGCAAATTGTTGCCGAGAATATCGGCACAAAGCTACCTAGAAAAAACGAAAAAAATGCACGAAAAAGGTAATTTTTTTTCGAAACACAAAAAATAATGCTGTTTTGCAACGTACTATATCGTATTTAGGGAGTTTATGAACTTCTTTTACACGGCATAGCAGAAATGGGATAGTGAACGAGCTTAAAAAGCTATAAAAGGAAACATTCCGTTCATAATTGCGAAGGCTTAAAATAAAAGAAAAGTCGTAGAAAAATGAGGACAAATGCTAAGAGGTGAAAAGAAATGGAACAACTACATAAGAGAGCAGGAGAACTTCTGATAACGATTGCATGCAACGAAGACAAGGATGCGATTGAGGAATTATTCGAGATAATGTACGTACCGATGTCGGGAGTGGTGTACAAGCTTACGAAGGATCAATTTGAGTCGGATGACATCGTATGTGAAGCTTTTCTGGATATTGTTCGCATAGCGAGAGCATACCGAGAGCCATACGATGCATACAATTACTTATGCGTATCGATTCGGAACAAGACGATTGATTACATGAGGAGCGAGAAGAGCAGAGTCGAGAGAGAGCGCAAATATGTGACGGAGCTTGGGTTAAACGCAAGTATTTCTGATTTTGCGAGGATAGAATTTCAAGATCTGATCAGCAAGCTTCCGGTGAAAGAGCGTAGGATTCTGATAATGAAGTACAAGGGTGAAATGACGTACGCAGAGATTGCCGAGCTAATGGGGTTGTTGATCACGACGATTTACAGGTTGTGCAAGAGAGCATTGGAAAAGCTATACAAGGATGAAGATGATGATAAAGAATAACCCTTGACGGAAGCGGCTATCTTAAAATGGCGAAAGAGCGAAAGCGGATTTGAATCTCGTATTAAACCCAGCGATAACGATAAATTGCAAAACAGCGTAGCCGTGGAAAAATGCGAATTCAAATCCGAAATGACAACCCGAAAGGCGAAAATGCGATTGCATAACGCGAGCGTAATTTTTCTTGATTTGTTTTTTATTGAAAGCAAAGCTTATACTTATTCGTAACGACAACCCGAAAGGCGAAAATGCGATTGCATAACGCGAGCGTAGTTTTTTTGATTTGTTTTTTATTGAAAGCAAAGCTTATTCAAATCGACCTTGCAAGTGGCGAAAAGAAGGCGAAAAATTAATTTGAAAAAAATTTACAAATTTGCGAAAAAATGTCGGAATTTCCGAAAAAAAGCAGGCAGTTAAAACGTACTATGGATACAAGTAAGAGTACGCGAGGAGTATGTATACAGCTTAAAAAAAGTACAAAAACTCGGATACAAAAGGCTTGAGAGGCTTAAATATTAATAAGCCTCCGCGCGTGAAAAGGTGGAGGTTCGGCGAAGCGGATTTGTTAAGACGGAAGAGATTAGAGCAAAGCGTATAAACGACAGGGATAAGTGTTTATGCGCGTGTTTTTGGTTAAAGCTGTCAAAGCGGTGAGGTTAAGTCGGGGCTGAAATTTGCGGCGAGGTTTCAAAAGACGGAATCGGCGCAGCTTGTGGGGAGCGGCGAGAGGGCAAACGAAAGACGAAGTTAGGCAAAGTTCGTGGGGAGCGGAGCTTGGCAAAGGTTTTTCGGAGGTTTTCGCCCGATGGAGAGAAACTGACAAACGCACACAAAAGCGCGTGTATGTGCGAAAGCACGAAAGTGGAGGAGGCAAATGAAAAAATTCAGACAAGGCAAGAAAGGCTTCACGCTGATTGAGCTGATGATTGTAATAGTAATCATCGGAATCCTTGCCGCAATACTGATTCCGACGATAAGCAACGGAATCCAAAAAGCCAGAATTGCAAGCGATCAAAGCGATCTTCGCAATATGAACATGCTTTTTGAAGTGTACAAGACAAATCACCAAATCACAGGCGACTTGGATATACACGGATTATATGAAGCTGTCGTTGAAGAAGCCGGCTATCCTATGACGGCAAGCGCGAAAGGTTACAGCTATTGGTACAACAGAGAAACCAACAGATTGGAATATGGCAAGACCGATGAAATGATTATCGGTAACAATTCCTCTTTTATACAAAGAACCTATGCGGCAGGAAGTTCGGTATATCCCGACGAGCCCGAGGCGATATCCAACAGAAGGGAACTTTTGTATGTCGATCAAGGCGATGACGAGCTTGCGACGTTTTTCTATACGATACGTAACATAACGACGTTTGACGTATATAACACAAATGAAACGTTCTACAAGGTATACAACGATTTGAACGATGATTTCTTCGATGATTTGGGTATTCCCGGTGAGCAAACGCGTATCAAAGCGTTGTTGGAAGAATATCAACCCGGTTCGACCTTATACATATCCGACAAGGGAATGTTCAATCCTTACAACACAAATGCGGCAAATGCTTCGATGTCCAACACTTACGGCACGATCAGTCACATTGTATTTTGTTACGGTATCAAGTATGTAATGGGAAACAATTTGGATATTACTTATGTTGTTAAAGATGGAAGTAATTATGTAACCCCCAAAATTTACCTGCCCTCGACCGTTCGTTACGTAAGCGCAGGTGCATTTAGCGGTTTCCAATCGTCCAATCAAATTGTACTCAACACGCGCAACAATACCATATTTGCGACAGGCAGCTTGAGCACAGAGCTTGCTGCGGCAAACTCGGGAATCGGAACCGTTTCGGTACCGTCCGCATCATATACTGCGGCTTATAACCAGTATGACGTGTATGCGGTCGGAACAGGAAATGCCTTTAATGCCATTCCGACAAGAGCAAGTATAACGGCTACAGGAATAACCGAAAATCCGTCGAACACATACGCTGACTGCAACACTTATCAACGCAAATACAAAGTATTTTCACCCATAGTAATAAATCCCAACGGCAAAGCCGAACAGGTTTCCGTTGCTATGTCGCTTGATGGTTACTGTGTATATTATTCCGCAACGATGTTTGACGAATTTGGAAACATATCCGCAATGCTCGGCAATGTGGGCTACTTCACGGACATTAATGTTTTGACTTATGACGAAACATTGACCGACGCTAACAAATTGACGTTGCAAAAGACGTATTTGCGTCCATACTCTACTCCTACTTATACTAAGGAACAAAAGCTTGCGATATACATTCCCGTTGAAAAGTTGGACAATTACAGAGGCAATTTGTCTGTAATGGTGGATAATACGGCGATGGTCGTTGTTGAAAACACCGGCAACACAATATTTGCTTCGGATACAGCATTGACAGCAGGCACACACACCATAACCATCAAATGCGGCGATGTGGAAATCTTCTCAAAGAATATTGTTGTAACTGCGGTTTCCTAAAATTGCTGAAATACGGTTCACCGCGAAAGCGGTAAAATAATTATGATAAAAGCACAAAAGTGTTTTTAATAAAAGAAAAAAGGAGAAAATTATGAAAAAATTTGTAGTAATTCTTTGTGCGTTAGTAATGCTATTCGCACTCACGGCATGTAACTTTGTATCGGTTTACAGCATTGCGATTGAGGAAATGCCCAAGACCGTTTTTGCCAAGGACAGCACCGAGAGCATCACGGTGAAAATCAGAGTTTTGGAAAGTAGTAGCGACGGAGGAGAAGTTCTCACTTTTGTTGCCAGCAACAAGGGCGTAATCACCAACAACACATACGGTATCGAGGTTAATGGTTTTGATTTAACTCAAGCCGTAGGTTACTATACCGCAACAATCTCTTACGAGGGACAAAGCGTATCTTTCCAATACCAAATTGTTAACGATTCTGCTACGAAATTCTCGGGCGGAAACGGAACACAAGAAGATCCTTATTTGATTTCCAACATTCAAGACTGGAATGATATTGACGGCAACTATACTTTCAATACAGATAACAAAGCAGTCTACACGTATTACCAATTAACAAATGATATCGACTTCGGTGCTGAAGATACCTTATTGATTAGACGATTCTACGGGCAGATCGATGGCGATGGCAATACTTTGACGGTATCAAATGTAATTAATACAATTGGACAGTTCGAGTCCAGCAGAAACTGTATTTTCTACCATTTCATTGGAAAACTCGTTGACTTCAATGTCTACTTTGATAACGTTGCTTCTTCATTGGTGGCTTATGATGATTTTAATGACAAGCAAGCTGTCAATGAAGATGAAGATCCTTTGGCATTACCCGATATGAATAGGGATGATAAGTATGTTATAGAGTTTAACAATGTTAAAACATATGGTACAATCCTGGCAAACGACTATACTGGTGTTTTCTTCAACCGTGCACGTTCAATAAAGGATGGAAATAACAATAGTATAAACCAGTCGAAAACCATAAAGTTTGTTAATTGTATTAATAATACGCACATTAAGGGTGGAGCTGCTGAAGCTGCAGGTTTCTTAAGAGAATTACAGAAAAACATTTATACTGTCGAGTTTACAAACTGTAAGAACTTCGGTACTATTGTCGCAAGTACAAAAGCAGCCGGTTTCATTTCAGGAATAAGCAATACACCAAATGTCACGCTTACTAACTGTGGAAACTATGGAAAGATTATTGCTCCTACAGTGCATGTTTGTACAAATAAAGGTTACGTAACCAATACTTCTATTAATTTAACAATCGAAAACTTTACAAAAGCAGGACGTGAAACAACGATTACTTCAGCTTCAGATTTGGTGGCAGGAAAAGTAGCTAATGGTAAAGTGACACTTACAAATAATACAAAAAGCCTCTTGGATCAAGGTTACACTCTTGTCATTTCTGCCGTTTTCACAGAGAAACTTACACAAGCAGCTGTGAATGCCGGTATAAATGGTGGTGGTGGAATAACATACGTTGAGCACGTCACATCAAAAAATCAAACTATCAATGCAGGATATTATACTCCAATTAATGTAGGCAATATAACTGATCTAATTGAAGGAATTAATATTTATACAATTAATAATGTTACACACTACGTTTTGAACCATACGAATTACGAGCTAAGCAAGACGACATATACAATTAGTATTTTAGTATATGATCCTGCTGGCGAATTTTATGGATTCCAACAAATTGCATGCTAATAACTTGATTGTTATTTAAATCGATTTCCCCAATCCTAACAAAACAAATCGGGCGGTTACTTTCGTAGCCGCCCTTATTTTACCTCAAAATTATTTTAATTATGTTTGCCCCTAATCGTTTTCGATGTAGAGCTTGGCGAGTCCGCCCTTGCTCGTTTCGCGGTAATTCGATCGGATATCCTTTCCTGTTTCCCTCATTGTTTCGACGATAATATCAAATGAAACCTTCCTCGTCTTCGTGAGAAAATTCGCCAGCGAAAGCGCGTTTATCGCGCGCATTGCCGCAACCGCGTTCCTCTCGATACACGGAATTTGCACCAAGCCATTGACAGGATCGCAGGTCAGTCCCAAGTGATGCTCGATCGCAACCTCCGCCGCGTATTCGATTTGATCGATGTCCATCTCAAACAGCTCTGCCATCGCCGCCGCCGCCATCGAACACGCCGTTCCGATTTCCGCCTGACAGCCGCACTCCGCACCGCTTATCGACGCGCTTGTCTTGACAATGTTGCCGATAAGTCCGCCAACCGCCAATCCGCGCACAATCTGATCATCGGTGAAACGGTGCTTTTCCTGCATGTACATCAGCACCGAGGGCAAAACGCCGCTCGCTCCGCAGGTCGGCGCGGTTACTACTCTTTCACCTGCCGCATTCTGCTCGCTCACCGCGTAGGCGTACGCGCAAACCAACCGATTTTCGCGCGTTATCGGCGATTCGTCGATATGCCGCTGGCTGTATAAAAGCTTTGCCTTCCTCGTTATGTTAAGTCCACCCGGCAAGGTTCCCGTTGCCTTCAAGCCCTCCGCGACCGCAGCTTTCATATTTCTCCAAACATCATGCAAAAAGTCCCAAATTTCCGCGCCCTCGTACTCCTCAACGTAGTCGCTTAGCCGAATGTTCTTGAAAAGGCAGTAACAGGCAATCTCCTTAAAACGCTTTAGGGGATACACCTCGGGCGGCACTCCCAACGGCACGCCCAAAATCTTGATGTCGCCGCCGCCAACACTCCTCACGCGCCACTTGCCAAGCCTTTCGCCGTCCTTAAGCGCGTATAGGTCCATTGTGTTCGGGTGCGCCACCTGCGTTGTCACGTCGAATTCCACCTCGGTCGGCGCAGGCAATGTCTTTTTCAAAACCACGTCCGTTCCGTGTCCCTTGCCCGTTGTCGCCAACGATCCGTATAATGTTACCGCAAACCTGTCCGCCGTCGGAAACGCCTCTGCAAACAGCTTTGCCGCCCTCTCCGGTCCCATTGTGTGAGAACTGCTCGGGCCCCTTCCCGTTTTGTAAATCTCTCTAATCGATTTCATATTACCCTCAATTATCCTCAATTATCCTCAAGTTATCCCTTAAATTATCCCTTTAAATGAGCCTTTCCTCAAGTTATCCCTTAAATTATCTCTTTAAATGAGCCTTTCCTGTGTTCCAAATCAAAGTATTACATTCTACTGCAATAACGATGTCTTTTTGGTGTTTTAGTATTCTTATTATAAAGCTTTGCTATTTCTTGCTTTTCGATATTCCAAATCAAAGTATTACATTCTACTGCAATAACGATGTCTTTTTGGTGTTTTAGTATTCTTATAAATTATCTTCGCAACATTTTCGTGCAACACGCAAGACAAGGGGAGCAAAAAGCTCACTTTGGTGGTGGTGCAGATGAAGGGACTTGCAAGGAGCGCGCGAAGTGGCGCGACGGAATAGCGAGAGGGCAGAGGGCGTTATGTAAAAGTGTAAAATGACAGACCCTCGAGCGTCACGCAATTCAGGCTATCCCTTGCGGACAAAGCACAAGACAAAGGGAGCGAAAGGCGATGCTTTTGGTTTATTGATGCACTGCGCGGCTGCGCGCAAAAAGTGCATAAAAAAACCAAATACCTCAAACAAGCTTCCTATTGCCATTTCAGATGAGCCGTGTGGTGGTGCGGATGAAGGGACTTGCAAGGAGCGCGCGAAGTGGCGCGACGGAATAGCGAGAGGGCGGAGGGCGTTATGTAAAAGTGTAAAATGACAGACCCTCGAGCGTCACGCAATTCAGGCTATCCCTTGCGGACAAAGCACAAGACAAAGGGAGCAAAAGGCGATGCTTTTGGTTTATTGATGCACTGCGCGGCTGCGCGCAAAAAGTGCATAAAAAAACCAAAACAAGCAAAAAGCTCACTTTGGTGGTGGTGCGGATGAAGGGACTTGAACCCATATGCCATTGCTAGCACAAGAACCTGAATCTTGCGTGTCTGCCAATTTCACCACATCCGCACGTACAATAAGAGGTTGTGCAATTCATTACAATTGCTTGTCCCTTACGACTTTGCAAGTATAACATATCGGGCAATCGAAGTCAACTTTTTTTCAAGCCTTTTTATGCAATATGTTTTTCATTGACGAAAGAGTTAATTCTCACACAATAAATAAAATGCCCCTCAATATGTTTTTTACGTCCGATGTAGACTTAACCGTGTGCATTTACTTTATATACTTCGGAGAAGTCGGAGTAAACAGAGGGTTATATTTCATTGACAAAATGAGGCGCAAGTAATATAATTAATAATCACGAATTAGCTTTTCGGTTGAAATTCATATTACATGCAATAATTGCGCGTTTTTGGATTGCAGTGGAGAACGGTATTGCCGTCAAACACGAAAAGCGGTGCAAATCGATATTGAGTGAGGAATAATTGTATGAAAAAGTTTTACATTACGACGCCGATTTATTATACGAGCGGTAATTTGCATATCGGACACTGTTATACTACTGTCATTTGCGACGCATTGGCTAGATTTAAAAGAATGGACGGCTATGACACCTATTTTTTGACGGGTACGGACGAGCACGGACAGAAGGTGGAGGAAAGGGCTGTTAAAGCCGGAAAGCAGCCGCAACAGTTCGTCGATGAGATTGTCGCTAATTTACAGCAGCTTTGGAAGACCTTGAATATCAGCTACAACGGCTTTATCAGGACTACGGACAAAAAGCATGAAATTGCCGTGCAGAAGATATTCACTAAACTGTACGAAAAAGGAGATATCTATAAATCCGAATATGAAGGCTCCTACTGTGTGCAGTGCGAAGCGTATTTCACCCAAAGTCAGTTGGTGGACGGCAAGTGTCCCGACTGCCATAGAGAGGTGGAGAAACGCAAGGAGGAGAGTTATTTCTTCCGTCTATCCAAATATCAAAAACAGATCGAGGATCTATATAACAATCACCCCGAGTTTTTACAGCCCAAGTCCAGAGCAAACGAGATGATGAATAACTTCATCAAGCCCGGCTTGGAGGATTTGGCGGTATCGCGCAGAAATATCAAGTGGGGAATTCCCGTTCCCTTCGATCCTAACCATACTATATACGTTTGGGTGGATGCACTGTTTAACTATATGTCCGCCTTGGGATACA
>JAQVMT010000017.1 GCA_028703495.1 Clostridia bacterium
GGAATTCAAGGCGAACAGGGAATCCAAGGAATACAGGGCGCAACGGGTGCGGCAGGAGCGGATGGCGCAGACGGAGTAACACCCTCAATAACTCTAACCGTGTCGATGTTAGCCGAAAACGCAACGCCGACGGTCACAAAGAGCGGAACGGATGCCGCTCCGACCTACGCTTTGGGAATCCCGAGAGGAGCAACAGGCGCACAAGGTATCCAAGGCGAACAGGGAATCCAAGGAATACAGGGTGAACCCGGAACATCGGAAGGAAGCTCGACGCCGATATTCTTTACCATTATGCCCGCAATGTGGTCGAACAACTCATTTACGATGACGGACATGGTGATACCGACTCCGACGGCGGTAATGATGTACCTACCGATTCCGACGACACGCGCGAATTACACGGCATTTACGAACGCGGGAATTAATATAACGGCAATAAACACAACCTCCTTGACCTTAACCTGCGGAACCACGCCCACCTCGACAATAACGATCGCACTTTTAAACGTAGCCTACAGCGATTAGCAATGTTTACGGCGTTTATCTGCGAACACCTCGACAATAACGATCGCACTTTTAAACGTAGCCTACAGCGATTAACAGTGTTTACGGCGTTTATCTGCGAACACTTCAAAAGAACAGGCGGGTTTCCCGTCTGTTCTTTTCCGATTTGCCGTAATATTCATCTATTTGGTAAAAACAACGCCCAAATGCTGTTTGACAAGCCTTTTTTTGTGGGTTAATCGAGATATTTTGTTAAATTAAAGTAATGCAATGTCACTTCGAAATACGGCGAAAATATGGTAAAAATTGGTAAAAAACAACGCAAAACTTAAGTCAAATAGATTCGTTTAAAAAAAGTATACCAAAAAAACGCGATAGTTATCGATTTTCGGGGGGGGGGGGCGTTATTTGAAAAAAATTTTAAAATTTCTTAAATAAAATTAGATTTGTTACGGATTTTTTACGGAGTGCGGAGTATAATGCACGTGTAAAGTGAATAAGAGCTTTACGACAGCTAACACAAATCTCGGGTGTGGATAAGTCGAACGGGTGCGTTCGAAAATACAGCTCCACCGACCAAGCGGTTTGAAAAACCAAAACGGTCGGGCATCGCTCGGGTGAAACCAAAACGGTTGTGAAAAGAACTAAGGCTTGTGAATCGGTCGGAAGCAGGTTGCGGCTGGATTACTCGACAGCTTGTCGGGTGAGTGAATGAAACGGGCATACATAGTTGGGCATCGTTCTTCGGGTTCTAAACTCGGGAGCTATAAGAGGGTTTTTCGTTCTACTTAATGCGGTAAGGGAGTTGCCGCTGTTGAGAGGACTTTTTTACGCCCTTTTTCCCGAAAAAGAATACGATAAATATGATATTTCGCGGATATTCGACAAAAGAACACAAATTATTTGCGAAATAGAATAATATAGTAGAAGGGCGCGGGTGCGATGCAAGGGAGGCTCGAGGGTGAGAAGAACGTCGATTGTATTATTAATAATGATAATGGCGGTCGCCTTCAGTATGAGTATGGTCTCCACCACCTTGGCAAAATACGTCGATAAGTCTTCGGGCTATGACGTGGCAAGGGTTGCGACATTTGACATCAAAATAAACGGAGAGAGCGATATCAGCAGTATCAAGGTTGACGACCTTTTCGCAAATGCCTACAAGGAGATTCAGGTCGGAGGAATGACCTACTACGCAGTAAGGTCAAGCGACGACAGCAAGGTTGTTGCGCCGGGAACCTCGGGCAGTATGGCGGTCAACGTTTCCGGACACTCCGAGGTAATGCTCGACATCGTGTTCGAGCTGACTATCGAATACAGCGGTTCTTGGGCAATCGTCGAAGACGGAGTAAAGACCGAGTATTTCCCCGTTGTGTTTCTGTTAAACGGCAAGGTTGTTTCTGGTGGCGGATTCGCCGACGGAAGCTTGGAGGCTTTGGAATACATGGTCGACAACGCGGGAAAACGCCTTGATCCCAATGCGGTTATCGCAAATGAGCTTGGCGAAATGAAGCTCGGCTGGATATGGGCGATGAACGGAACGGACGAGGTCGGCGAAGGAATTGTCGCAAATACTCTTACGGGACAGACGGACGAAAGGGACACGAAGTTGGGAAATATGTTTTTGGAAAACGAACCCGGCTGGGTGTCACTGAGTATGAAAGTAACGATAACGCAGGTTACTTGAAAATACGGTACATACATAAAATAATGACAACTGCGCAAAACGAATCGAATGGAAAGCACGAAATTCGAAACGTAAAAAAGCGGATTGGAAATCGAAGAACGATATCTGAAACGTAACAAAAAGCGGATTGCAAAAAAGGCAAGACGCGATACATACGGTCAACACCCACTATGGGATTGATAATAAATAAAAAATGCGCGAGGAACGCGCGAAAATTTGGAGGAAAACCATGAAAAAGAACTTAACAATTAAACTCACATTTGTATTACTCATCGTAGTAATCATCACAACCAGCCTTATCGGTACAACTTTGGCTAAGTATGTAACCACAGGCGATATTGCAACAGAAACTGCAAGAGTAGCTAAGTGGGGCGTAACGGTTACTGCTACGAATGTCGACACTATGTTCAGCACGGAATATTATGATGTAGATAATACAATCTCAAACTTCACAGCAACCGGTACATATGATGCTGACGAAATGTCCGTAAGGAGCTCTAACACAGAAAAAGTAGTTGCGCCCGGAACAAATGGCAAACTCGGTGCGTATTCATTAGCAGGTAATCCCGAAGTTGATGTTATCGTTAATTATGCCGCTACATTGGAATTGGGTGATAATTGGACATATAACTCTGCTTACTATTGTCCTATTGTTATTACTGTAAACGGAACCGCTATCTCTGGATTAACCTATACGAGTGCTGATGATTTTGAAGATGCCGTTGTTGCTACAATTAACGGTTATACAAAATCCTATGAAGCGGGTACCGATTTAGCTAATGTTGGAACTGATAACATAGGAATTACTTGGGCTTGGGCTTTTGAGAGTGGATATGTTTGTAACACTGCAGGTACATATAACACGGTTGCTTACACTGTCGGTCAATTAATTGATGCAACAACTTACGCTGCATTGACGGATCCTGATAAAGCTAACTTCACGAATCTTGACGTTTATGATACCGCTTTAGGTAATGCTGCTGCAGCAGGAACCAATGTACCGTGTATCACTTTCAATCTTGACATTACCGTAACCCAAGTTGACTAATCCCTAGGGATTGAAGCGGGCGCGCCGCATAACGCGAATGCTCGCAACGCTGTAGAGCGTCGGCGAACCGTAAAACGGGATTGAGGGAAATTCAAATAACGTTTCACGAAAGACTTTGAGTTTAATTTGGCTCGGGGCGGGCAAAACCGCCTCGGGCATCGAACTCAAGTATATGTAAAAAGCAAGCTAATACAAACGCGCTTAATGCTTACCGATAAATCGCAGCAAAACGCGTGTGTGCAAAAAGCAAAAACGTAACTTATACCGATGATATTCGATCTGAATCGGATGAGGATTGGTATCGATGGTTGCGTTTAAAACATCGAATGCGAAACTTGACAACCGAATCGACCTAAGCAAGGATGATGCGAACGCATCGCCGTGTTTTTGAAAGTGGCTAACTCCGTATTTTTATGTATCATCATAGTGGGGCTTGGTTAACAACAACTTTATTCATTTTGTTCGGGGTTAGCTTCTTTTGGAAACAAGGCTGCAAGGTCGTATTCAAGCATTACCATAAGGCGGAGCCGAGAGGTAAGTACGCAAGGAAAGGTAAACACCTTACACACCCAAACCAACGGAAAATGAGTATTGCCCGATTAAGCTTTGCGGGCGGAACAAGGTTTGCCCCTTCTGATACGCGGGTTCGGCCCTACGGTATTAATAATCGAAAAGGCGCATCACAACCAACGGAAAAGGGGCTTGCATAGATTAGAGGTATTTCTATGGAAAAAAGGAATGTATTTTTAGCGGTATTTGCGTTTATAATCCTGTTTATGCTATCCATGCTTATTGTGGGAACGACGCTTGCCAAATATACGGTTAGCGTGGTCGCCGAAGACAGTGTGCTTACGGCACGTTTCGATGTGTATGCAGAGGACGGAAACGGAAACAAGCTGACTTATCCGTCGGCAAACAGGATCGATTTATTCGGAAATGCCACGACCAAAGCCAACGGAACGGTTGCTGCGGATACGGACGGCCATTTGTATATTGCACCGGGCGTTTTCGGCGCGTTTAAGATCGTTATCAACACTCTGGCGTGCGACGTTGACGTCGAAACCAGCGAATCGATTATATCCGCATATGCAGACGGTAACCTTTCGGTGTCGGAGGACGATTTCTTCTCCTATCGTATCGTGTATTACAGAGATACCTTTGACGAAACCGACGAGAGATCCAAACCCAGAGTTTTGGTCGCAACTGATACTACGGTTATCAACCGCAGAACGCTTAACGATTTTTGCGGTGACCTCGAGGATTGCTTGGACGACTTGAGAATTCAAAAGTACACCGGCGGTACGCTTATGGTTTATTGGTCGTGGATCGACTTGGAAACCTACGATTACTATGACACCATTTTGGGAAAGAAGTGGGCGGAACCCGGCTACGCTCCGACGGTCACTCTTAACATCGCGTTGAGAATCAGCCAGATTGTCAGAACCGAAGGCGACGGAATCGCCGTAACCTACACCGAAGATAAGGTATTTACCAAACAATAACAAAAGATAAAACAGAAACCCTGACGGACACTTTCAATCTTATTTACCAAAGACGAATATGCATAAAAAGTATGCTTACTTTTACGTGCTGTCCTTGGCGTGTGTAAAGTGTGAAATCAGGGTTGTTTTGTAGAGAGTGTTTTTCAAGTAGTTTATGCGGTTTTTCCGACTTCTTGCGTTAAGTACTTGTTGATAATTGCGTTGCAATAATCAAAAGCCCACGTGAAGATAGAGAAACCTTTGACAGCTTGCGTATACACAACAAGAGGCGGTCATGAAACTTCACGTTACATTGATATATAAAAGAAGACCGATAGAAACGCTCGGGGCGATTATACTCCTTGCGATTCTCGGGATATTCTTTACATTGACGTGTATTGCCTCTCTCATCGACAAGTATTCCTACAACGATGAAAGACCGCTCATCGAGGTGCATGCACTCAACGCAGGTGTGTGGCTCCCGATAAGCTCTGCAGATATCTTCTGCGACTTCGACGAAAACGACGTTGACCTCATTTACCCGGGCGTTGGCGGTGAGTACATCTTCAAGGTCAAAAACGCCGCAGACGTTTCCGCAAGCATCATCATCAGCTTTGAGGAAATGAACCCCGACCATATTCCTATGGTCTTTCGCCTCAAGCTCTACGACGAATACGTCATCGGATCCGCCAAAAAGTGGGTGGGAGTCGACGAGCTGCTCTACCGAATAAGCTACGTTCCGCCCTTCGCCGTCCTCCAATTCGAATTGGAGTGGGCATTCGCTATCTACGACGAGGACTATGTCTATCCGCAAACGACCTATACCCTTCAACTCCTCGTGAGTGCGGTCCACGACATCAAATCCAATTAGAGCGCGTTTCACGACATCAAATCCGATTAGTGCGCGTTTCACGACATCTGTACTGATTGACGAACGCAAACCGCACGCGTGTGATGCAAAATGAGGTTATATCTCGGTGCGGCGAAAGCAAGGTATTTGCGCTTTTGTGTGATTATGCGATAAAAGGCTAAATTGCGTTGACAGACCTTCGCTTATATGGTAAAATATCCTCGGGCAGAATGCAAAATCACAATTCGACATAATGAGGTAACCGACAATTTTATGAAAAATGCCAAAAGCGACGGTAATTCGTCTCACATAAACGATATTAATATGCTTGACGACCGAGCCGAATCAGTCAATCCCAAAACCGCAAACCAAGCTGTTGACGAAAAGGGAGCAAAGGTCGCGGCGGTCGAGGAGAATATGAATGCGGCAGGGGGAAAGGAAGAATCCGCAAACCAAGCTGTTGACGAAAAGGGAGCAAAGGTCGCGGCGGTCGAAGGGGACGTAAACGAGGGCGGCTCCGAACCCGAAAAGAACCACAACAAGACGGGCATCGGAACCTGGATTGCAAGGATTATCGGATACGTTGTAATGGCGGCGTTGTTGTTCTTGCTTGTCGTAAACGTCTACACGGCGGTGCAGAGAAACAAGCACAAGGATCCCGTGCCGATGGTTTTCGGCTATGCGAGCTTGGTTGTGGGAACCGGCTCGATGATACCGACAATCAACGTTAACGATGTTGTTGTCGTCAAAAAGGTGGATTCATCCAAGCTTGAGGTCGGTGACATTGTGACCTATGTTCGCGATCCCGAAGCGGACGGAACCACTCATATGCCGGTTACACACAGGATTACCGAGATAAACACAGAAGAAGGCTATGTGAGGTGCAAGGGCGACAACCCCGAAAACGACACCGACCCCTATCCGATTTACTTTCACGAGATAAGGGGCGTTGTCATAAAGATTATCACAAACGGCGGAGGAATCATCGATTTCTTCCAACAGCCCTTGGGTGTCATTATTCTGCTTGCCGTGGGCGTTGCCATTATATTCCTGCCCGACCGACTTGCCAAACGCAAAAAAGAGGAGGTCGAGGAGGACGACGATTTGGCGCAGCTTCAAAGGGCGATTGACAAAGCCAAACAGCAACGTGAGGAGCTGGAGGCAGCCAAACCTAACGACTGCGGCTCGGCGGACGGAACCGAAAACGGCGAATCCGTGGACGGCACCGATGACCGCACTACCGAAGATAAATCTACCAAAGGGTAAACGCTCGGCGGGCGGCTTACCAAAGAGGGAGAAAGCTACAAAAGAGGGAAAGAGTTACAAAAGAGGGCTTTTACAAAAGACAAAGCAAACGAACACAAAGGAAGGCTTTTACCAAGGATAAGTAAATAGGAGCGCAAAAGAAGGCTTTTACAAAAGACAAAGAAAAGAAGCACTAAAGACGATTTTACAAAAGAGAAAAGGTAAAAGCACAAAAGAAGGGCGCAAGCCCGAAATCCCAAAGAAAAAAACAAACGAAGCACAAAAGAAGGGCGCAAGCCCGAATCACCAAGGATAAAGCAAACGAAGTACAAAAGAAGGGCGCAAGCCCGAAATCCCAAAGAAAAAAACAAACGAAGCACAAAAGATAAAAAGGCAACCCACGATTATAAGCGGTGTTGTATATAAAAGCAAGGGAGTGGGCGTAAGATATTATGCCCTTGGAGCGGTTATGAAGAAAAAGGCAAGACGACAGATAATAAGGACGGTGCAGGTTTTAATCCTGTTTATTGTCGTGCTTTCCATTCCCCTAAGCAACACCTTGGCGAAGTACGTCACGACCGAAACGACGGGCGACCAAACGGCAAGAGTTGCCACTTGGAAGGTTGAGTTTTTGGCAAACGGCATCCTTGCCAACGAGAATAACGAAATTGACTTTGTACAGGGTTCAACTAATGTTACGGACAGCGAGGGCAACACGCTGGGAAGTGCGACCGACCTTATTCCCGGAATGAGCGGTCTTTTTGTTATGGAAATCAGAAATTCCTCCGAGGTGGTTGCAAACTGGGAGAAGTTCTCTATGAAGTTCGGCTTTAAGGGAGAAATTCTCACAACCGAGGATGCGGCGTATTGGAACGCAAAATTTAAGGAGTTTCCTTTGGATATCACCTTTTATTTAAGCTCCGACACGGTTTTGAACACATTGGGAAACGACGACGTGGAGGTGGAATACGACTTCGAGTCGATGAGCTTCGGACAGGTAACGGAAAGCGGTGAAACCTATTATGAGGCGATGGTGCAGTTTGTCGTTAACAGCAGCACGGTTAACGAGCGAGTTGTCAACAAGGCGTTGGCGATCGGAAGCTCGACCTATTTACTTATGGATTGGACATGGGACGATTCGGAAACAAAGGACCTTCAGACCATTCACGACTTGCTTTCACACGATACCATAAAGCTGGGTGTCTATCAGGTAACGTATCAGGATGACGTAAACAATTACGATTATTATGTTACTTCCTTCAGCGATACAAGTGCGACGGTTGTCGGCGAGATGAATTATGTGCAATATCAAGCTTATTTGAATTCGACGTTTGCAGGCGGAGTTATTATGCTTGACTTCAATGCCGATGGAACGAGAGACACTTTGGTTACGGCTCTTACAGAAAGCAATGTTGATGAGATACTTAGTGATTATAGGGCTATCGCGGAATATCCGGATTACAAAGTCTTATCGAATAACGGAAAGTATAATGTCTTACTATATGAAAGCATAACAAATGCACGTAAAGCTCAATGCTATTGCGAATTTATGGCGTATCAGAAGTATATGATGATGGGTGATTATTCCTCATATACTCTAAACGGAATTGAAACTCAATATTCGGGATATTATGAGTATTTGAGATATCTGTTAACGCTCGACGGACTGTGCCCCTCGTTTACCTCGGTAAGAGCAACAAGCGTGCATTACAGCGACCTGACCTACGCGGAAAAGGAAACGATTTCCCAATACAATGTCGAAACCTGTACAAATGCACAAAAAGCCGATTATTACAATTTGTACAACTATGAAAAGCACCTCACGAGTGAGTGGTTCTACGATACATTCAATTGGGGAAAGGGTGACGTGAATGGCGCAAACAGGGTATATGATTACACAGGCAACGGATATGACCTAATGAGCTTTATGGAGAAGGTATATTCATATTATAACAGTATGAATTCCGAAATATCAAAGTTCTGTGTGTTTGGCGATAACGCAACTTCCTTTAAGGATGCTGCGGGCAACGTTATTACCGACGCTGTTCACTCCATTACGGACGGCAGTACGACATATTATTACTATTACTACTCCTATGACGAGCTGAAGACCTGCAAGGTGCTTTACAACGACGTATTGACATCGGCATACAATGTTTTGCTGGCATCGTTAAGGGAAGATATAACCATAAACTCCGTTACGTCCAAAATTTATTCGATAAATCCCGCGACGGACTCCGCATATGCTAGTCTACCGGTGGAAAACACCCTCGCGCTTACTACGACGGCAGATATTGCATGCAGATTAAAGGTCGTAAAGGTGCAAAGGGCTGCCCTTCGCGTGATAATGTATGAGAAGTTTTACGGAATACCCTCGTTTTTCAGCTCGACCGTCGACCGAGTGAATTTATCGGTAAATTCCGATTATTTGGGTGGCTATTTCAATTACGTATTGCATTTGAGCAGTATCGGCGGAATACCGCGTTTCACCGTTTGGAACAGCGAAACTAACTCCTACGTCGAAAAGTGGTATACCGAGCTTTCCTCAACCGAAATAAACACGATTTTGGGATATTGCAACCAAAGGGCTGTTTTCGATGCGGTCGACACTAATTCCGATTACACCACCGATGCGCAAAGAACCGCCGCAAAAATCGATGCCTTGGAAAAGCTCAAGATGTTCTACGATTTGGTTAACTACAAAATGTACAACAGCTTACGATTGGTTTACGAGTCAAATATCGAATTTGACAACCTAGAGCTTACACCCTTTATCAGGTTTTTGCCCACAGTCGTACAGGTTGACTAAACCAATACCTACGCCAAGCAGTAAAACGAGAACCGTGGCAAAAGATTAAACGCAAAGTCGAATTAAGTCGGATTACAAAAGAAGAAAAGAGCATAAAAAAGGATTTGTATAAATGATAATGCCAAAAACAAAAAAAAGAATCGCTATATTTGTGATTTACTTTGTGTTTTCCCTTGTCTTTGTGGGCGTATGCGCGACGATGTGCAAATATACCACAAGTGTTGACAACGGCGGCATTGTTACGCCAATTAACTTGGGATCGTCCTTGTATTTCTTTTACAAGAGGCAGAGCATTGGCTACGGCGAAACGGGGAACATAATTCCTATTGAATTGACCTGCGAAACCATACAGGTGCAAGGCGAGGATAAAGAATGCATCGTGGTTTACAATATCAAGCCCGGTGATAATATTATCTACAACTTTCAGCTGTTCAATTACCGAACACAGGACGACAACCAATCCGATCCCATGTCCGACTCCTCAAACGTTTCGGTAATCAATACCGTAAACGCCGAGTATCACGTAACAATCTATGCCGAGGTGCAAATCCCGATCGTGGGCGAAATCGTGGCGGTAGACTGCAACATTTCTCTAAGGAGAAATACGGACACGGCGTTTTCCGACTATACCTCGGACAGAACGGTTAGCCTGTTTCCCTATCAGTATTCTAACCTCATGATCGACACCTACCAAGTCGAGATAAATGTCCGTGAGCAGCAGTACCAGGCGGAAGATTACTTCGGCGCGTCGTTGACTGTGTATATATTTATTGATGCTATCCAGCGGACAAGCTAGGGGTATTTCGGCGCAGAGCGGCGCACCTGCAAACTACGTGCTCGCCGCCCTTCGCATAGTTATACAGTAGGGGCGAACCCATGTGTTCGCCCGCCTGTAGATTACGCACACAACCATTATAATATGTGCAATCGTTTTGCTGCCGAACACGCGGGTTCGCCCCTACAAGAAAATAAACCTAAAGGTGCATCATAATTAACCAAAAATGTGTATCACAATAAACGGAAAAGGTGGCAATCGCCCGAAAAAGCAGCTTTTGCTGCCGAACACGCGGGTTCGCCCCTACAAGAAAATAAACGTAAAAGGTGTATCATAATTAACCAAAAATGTGTATCACAATAAACGGAAAAGGTGGCAATCGCCCGAAAAAGCAGCTTTTGCTGCCGAACACGCGGGTTCGCCCCTACAAGAAAATAAACCTAAAGGTGTATCATAATTAACCAAAAATGTGTATCACAATAAACGGAAAAGGTGGCAATCGCCCGAAAAAGCAGCTTTTGCTGCCGAACACGCGGGTTCGTCCCTACAAGAAAATAAACCTAAAGGTGCATCATAATTAACCAAAAATGTGTATCACAATAAACGGAAAAGGTGGCAATCGCCCGAAAAAGCAGCTTTTGCTGCCGAACACGCGGGTTCGCCCCTACTGCCCGACCTCGTTGTCGGTTAACGCCGGCAAAGGCATTGATAATATGAAAAAAAGAGCATTTACGATATTAATACTTCTACTATTGTGCCTATCGTCCGTTGCGTTGGTTGGCACCATTCAAACGATGTCTGTTTATGTCAAGAGAGAGAACGACGTTATTAAGGCTTACTATACGCCGCTTGCCATGAGTGACAACGCCCAGGGCAGAATCGTTGCGTTGGATTCGACGGTAACGACTGTCGATAACGGTGGCAACACCACCACTTACACATACACATATACGGGAATGCTGAGCGTTATCATATACAACTACTCGGGAGAAAATATCACGGGCCGTGATATCACATTTACCGTGCGTGAGCCGATCAATTCGGCATCGGGCGAATATTGCAATGCCGCGGGCGATATCATCGTCGCCGACGACACCAACACGCCTCACTACGTTAAGGATGTGTTCTCCGTTCCGATGCTTTTGAAAAACGACACCTACCTTTACGACGTCAAGGTTGTGGGCGAAACAGACCAAAATCCTGTTGCGCATACCATCGATGCCGTTAAAGACAGCAACGGCGATGCCGCCGCAAACTCTGTCACCCTCCAGCTTAAGATTACCAAGGTATTGACACAAACGGTTGCGACGAATTCGACAGCTACGGCTCCCGACTTCGGCGTGGACGATGTAAGTATCGTACTCCACCTAAGCGAACCGTATACCGACAAATACATAATCAATATCAAAGCCGCGGATAAGCTCATTGTTTATTCGGCTGTCGATATGACAAATATGGAGTTTGACGGCAAAAGAGTATATATGCAAACCAAGGATGTGCTTAATTACTATTCGACTTGCACGGTTGCCGACGGAGTTATGACGGGAACGGGCAATACCACCTACATGGGCTTTAAGCTTCAGTTTGAGTGGGTGGGCTACAGCATCGATTTAAGCAAGCTCGAGCAATATAACCATATGCGTTATTCATACAGCGTGAATGTCGTTTTAGATGAAGATGACAACACCGTACAGTTGCATAAATTAACGCTTTATGTACCCGCATCCTCGGACTTTTACTTTGATTTTTACAGGCAAAATTACGATTTTGTTTCGCGAATAACAATGCAGAGGTATTTGTTGGTTACGATGGAGCTTTACGATAACACGCTCGTGTTCGATACGGAACTGCAAAGCGGAACGCTCTATTCGGGAGGCAATTTGTTGATATATCACGGCTACGACGGGGAACAGTCCTTTGTAAGCTCGCCGACGGATAATATCCACAGCGGAACAAACAGGTATTACGTCTTTGACGAGTTAACCTAAACGCGAACCTAAACGAAAGGCAACGAACCGAAACGGTTGAAAACGCAGAACGGGGCGAAAGGCAACGAACCGAAACGATAGAAAACGCGAACCGAAAGGGAAGGCAACGAACCGAAACGGTTGAAAACGCATCCAAAGGACGTGCGCAAATTTCTTTGAAGCAAGGTAAAGATGCGCAATATATGAGGTCATTATGAAAGATAAAAGCGCGATATCAGATATAAATAAAGCCCAAAGCGACGTCAAAACGATTAAGCGGGACAAAATCGACGGTGCGGCAAGGATTGCCGTGCTGATTTTGGCTATTGTCGTATTTGCAATTTCTTTGATTTTTGCGGTGGGTGATTTCCACGGCGGCGGAGTCGGAAGCGCGACCGATTACGATTACACATACAATATGTTGGTGGCAAAGACTTCGTATACGACCACTTATGTGAGCGGAATCAAGGTTTACGCGCTCGAGGATGCGAACGGTGATGCACTTGTCGTGTCGCCGAATAACGATGGTTTAAATTATTATGCCTATTATGTTGTTCCCGGTTCGACATTTACTCTGACTGTTGTTAGCGAAACGAGATTATTTTCCAATTGGTTGTTGGGTGCCAGTTATACCGCAGCAGATCTAAACACGACGGAGTCTACTTCTACGCAGGAGCATACGGAAGAATTGACTATGCCTGCCGCTGCGAGCAATGCCAATCCCGTTGTATTTAGGACGAGCGTTACTGCTCCGACCGAATCGGACAAGGGCGAATATATGTCGGGTGCGTTTAACATCAGCTCGGAAGCTCACGTTATCGCGTTTATGTGTTTGTTAAACAAATCCGAACCCGATGCAGGTTGGTCGCAAGCCGTCCTGGACGTAATTAACGAGTGGTTCTCTTACACGCACTCGACATATGCCAGTGCAGGTGCGGTTTACAACAACTCTGCATATTACAACAAGATCCAGTACGGTTACTTTAAAATTACAGAGGCGTTTACGATCACCTACAGCAACTACGCGGGTATCGGTCACCTAAGATCCGAAGCCTTTAAGGGAGTATTCGACGGAGGCGACATAAGCTTTCAGATTGTTGCATCCAAGGACTTGGGAACGGTCCACGAGAACGAAGAAGCCTTGGGCTTTTTCGGATTTGTTTTGGGCGAAAACCATAAATCCTGCGTTATTCGCAGACTCAATATTGCAGGCTCGGCATCTATCTCCAGTCAGAAAAACACAGCCTCTACCGACAACACGGTTTATGTCGGAGGTGTTGCCGGCTACGTAGGAACCGACGTTATATTAAGAGATATTACCTGCGGTGTTTCGATTTCGGGTGAATCCTATCATGTCGACATGGTCGGCGGAATGTTTGCAGGCTATATCGAATCAAATATCGACTTCAACTCGGGTGTCACAATCGTTGCTTCCAACCCCGTCAATACGCTTTATTCGAGCGGATCTTCGGACCTTAGCTTGGGAACGTTTGTCGGATATGCGGTCGGAAATTACGTTAACGGACTGTACATGGACTTCGTAACGCTGACCTGTATTGCCAACTCCGTCGAGGGAGGTAATGTCTGTGTGGGCGGTATTTGCGGTACATATGGACTGGGAGCCTCCGATGTGCGGTTTGTGGATGTCGAGCTCGACTGCGAAACCGCATTCACTCTAAGAGCGATCGGTGACGGCGTTTATACAAGCGGTGCCACCTCCGTGGCATATGCCAATACCGCATCGGCAATTTGCGGCGGTATCTTGGGTTATTTGTATCCTGTGGGCAATACTATTGGAACCCTCACGATGGTTAACCTTACGGTTGTTGCCAACTACACAAGCTATATCGAGGCGCGAAACATAGATAGCGAGTCGGTGTGCAGCGTATACGCAGGCGGCAGAATCGGAATCATCGACAAAAACATTCCGACCGCTAATTTGCTGTTCAAAACGGGAGAGGGTTATGGTGGCGATAATAAATACGAATGGGCGTTGGATGCACCCTTGTATATAAGAGCCGTTCAAAACGGACTTTCGGGAGTTTGCTCGGATAACAGTGCGAAGTACTACGGCAGAGCAATCGCCGGCGGCTTTGTCGGAATGGGCATTATGAATTACTCGGGAACGAGTGTGACCGACAGAAACATCATTTTCTTCAATAACCCCGATAAAAAGATAAATATAGAGGCGATACAGTCGCAGACTTCCTCGCACATCGGCTACAACAGCAGTGCAACCAACCAGACGGGCTTTTCGGACACGGGACACGTTTGCGCGGGAATGATGGTCGGGTTGTTAAACGACAGGAATGGTACTGCTACAAACACCTATTCGCACGAGATAATCATTGCTTCGGGCGTTACGGTCAGAGGCACGCGTGAGGAAGGCTCCACCAACTACGGCAACATAAACGTGGGCGGAATTACGGGCTTTTCGTGCGGCAACAGCTTCACGGATATAACGCTTCTTGCAAACGATTGCAAGATACTTGCCGAAAGCATGTCGCACAGCGTGTGCTACAGCGTAAGCGATGAAACCACAAGCAATAACACAGTTGCCTACGCAGGCTTGAACTGTCTGTTTTTGGGCGGACTTGTCGGAAACTATATGGGCGTAAGCGGTTCGTTTGTCTCTATGACCGACTGCAACATCGCCGGATATGTATACAACCAAAACGATCCGTTGCTTTATACAAATGCGGAAATCGGCTCGACGGGGTCAAGCCTACACGTCGAAGGAATTCAAAACACCATCAGCAACAAAGCCAACTTTTGCGATGAGGCTTATGTCGGCGGATTGGTGGGCAGACAAATGTTCGCGCACCTTTCGGGTTGCGGTTTCTACGGCTACGGCGGCGAGGGCGACGGCGTATTTCTTGTCGCGCACTTCAATCCCGATACGGTTATGGTCGGAGGAATTGTGGGCTATACCCGAGTTGCTCCGGACGACACTACGAATACAACGATTTACAATTGCACGATGATAAACTCAATCGTGCGTGTGGACGCGACCAGCGTAGCGGAAAGCGGCGATGGTAGCACAAAGGATATTTTTGCGGCGGGAATCGTCGGCGCGTTTTGGATTCCATCGGGAGGTACGGGAAACGTAACGGGCTGTACGACCACGGACTGTGAAATCATCGCCTACGGCTACGGCGCGAGCGCGCAGGTTTACGTTGCGGGAATCATTGGCGGTGCGGCATGGAGCGGTACGGTCAACATAACCGATTGTATTGCGTTCAACAACACCATGCATTCCAAAGCTGACAGTCAAACCACAACCTACGCCACAAAATCCATGGCGTTTGCTTCGGGAATAATAGGTCACTATTTGTGCAGCGGTTCGGTATCCTATTGCGGTGCAATAGATAACGTTATCTTTGCGGAAAGCGACTGCAATCAGGCTGCGGCGGGAATTTTGACGCAGTACAACGCATCGAGCTTCGAGGGCAATCAGGTAAACGGAAACGTCAACAACTGTTATTCCAACTCGCTTTTGAAGATAAACCCCACATATATTTCTGATACAAATATAGGTACGCACACAAAGGTTTACGCATTGGCGAGATACGTTACGGGTGCAAATAATTATTATCACCTTTATAACGCCGATGCGACCAAATTTTTGAGTGCTACTCCTACAACAAGCGGTACGAGCAACTACCCCGATTCCTCGGGAACGCCCATAAGGGACGACCACAGACAGATAAACTACTCGGCGGCTACCGAGGTCAATTTCAATTCGTCGGGATATACGAATAACGTTTCTTCGGATACAAGCGGCATTATTACCTCAAATAACAATGTTTCGGTACCCGACATTATCAACGCGCGCACAAGCACGGTGATGAAGAACAGCTACCACCTCGAGGTAATTAACACGAACACCTTCGGCACGAATGAGAAGTATTGGAGTGTTGTAAACGGTACCAACGGCGACTATCTCGTTTCCGACATAGGAACGTTAGACGAAGGCTCGGCGACCTATCTATACATTTGGTTCCACCCGAGTTCGACCTATGCCAACGCTTCGTTTGTACCCACGGCTTCGAATGTGGAGGCTGCACATGCAAACGGTTGGTACGTTTTTACATCCATTTATGCGCAAAGAAACAATGTTACGTATAGCAACGTCGATTTTTCGGGAAGCTTTGCCGATTCCGATGACAATATTATCGGAACCGAAACGGAAAACAACGTAACTAACGTAGATAATATTACTTACGGAAACGACTTCGAGGATTTGTACGCGGTAATAAACACCAATACGGGCGATGCAAATTATCTTTCCTACAAGGACGTCCATATAAAGGTTCATAGCTCGCAAACCGTTTTGTACTACTATTGCGGATATTCGAGCTTGCAACAACTGACGTACATTCTAAACGATCCGTCCAATGTCCTAAGCTCCTACGCATCGATTTATTTCAACCAAGTCAGCATAAACACAGAAGATGCAACCGTTGTGGCAAGATATGCCGCATTGACGGGTTATTCTGCCGCACAAATAAGCAGTGGTACGATAAAAATTGCTCAAGTGGTTATTTCGCTTAAGCTGGGCGCGACCAAGGATTTGATTTCCTACAAAAACTACTCGGGATACTCAACGTCGGGAACGCTTTGGAGCAATTTGTCAGCCAGTCAAAAGAATACCGCTAACTTTTACACGGAAACGGACCAATACATCTTCTCACCCTATCTGTATTTCGAGCTGTCGACAATCCCCGCGAATTTCAATATCACGCGCGTGTACAGACGTTACTACCTGAATTTTTACGTAGATAAGAACGAGCTTATCGGACACACCCTTGACGAAACGACCGTGCCCGCAAATACCGCGGACAATCCTTTGGGAACGGTTGCCCTGCCCTATCAGATGTTCAACGGTTCATACTACACGATTTATCCGTTGCTGACCAGCCGTTTTGCTTACAGCTGGGTTCTAAATGCGGACGGACTGTACGACAAAACCTACGTTACCTACACGGGCAGACAGTACACAAACCTTGTCGATTACGAATATGTGGTTAATTTAACGGACACCGACGATGTCGATACAATTAACGGTGCGGGCGAGCTTAAGATTAACCGAAACAGTGCGACCCTGCGACAAATTAGAATGACTTTGGCTTCCGACACCACACAGAAGGAGGATGTCTATTATTATTCTTCTCAACCGTTTGTCGTTACGACCAGTATCAACGGAGGATATTTCAAGGGACTTGACGTGGCTTCCAATGAGGCTGACTACATTTTCACACTGAAGAATCTGACGGGCTTCAGCAATAATCCCACCGAGCTGTCCGTTGATATAACCTATGCTTCGGGTTGTTCGGTAACGATAACCCTTTCGAGAGAGTCTAACGCCTTGCTTAGTTCTGTTATATTGACTGCAAACGATGAGATAATTTCGAGTAACGAAAACTCATTAGCTGCGTACTATTTCAAAGCCGATTATACGGACAACGGCTACATCATCAAGGTTTACAGGGAGCCGCATGGAAGTACGTCCACCGAGAGAGTTCCTATTATGTATATCACGAGCGCGGACGGCGTTATTACCGTAATTGTCAAGGAAGGACTCGTGGGCAATCCCTTTTACAGCGGTACGGGAAACGAAGCGGATACTCAATCGATTGCGACCGAGATGTATATATATGCAAAATTCCCTATCGAATACATTATAACCTTGGATTTGAACAACGACTTCGACCAAAGGGATTCGATGACCGATGACTTGAGAGTCAAAACCTTCTCAATAGAGGCTTCGGAGTTTTCGTTTACCTACACGCAGATGTTCGGAGCAAGTACGATTTGGGGACAGGAAATCAATGCTTGGATTAACGGCATTACCGATACGACAAGCAACGCATATAAAACCGAAACCGACTTCTACACCAAATACGGCGTCAAGCTTTACGGATACGAATTGGACGGCTTCTTCCTGATAAGAGGCGCGGGATCCTCCGATAACTACGGAGCGCAGATAAGCGAGGTAACGCAACCGATCACGACTTCCAACATTTTCTATGCTAAATGGCTCTACCAAATCGAGTATGTCGAGTCGCCGGGTACGGAGATCAATGCAAACTTCGTTGAAAGCTATCTGCAAACCGAAAACAATATAATGATTCCTATCGACACCAACCAAGGCTTCAGATTTACCATCGATTCGGATGCGTATTATGTGGGCGACGTTCGTATTGCGGTCTTTTCCTACGGCTATTCGAACGTTAACTACGTTGTAAACGATTCGAGCGCGGCAGAGGCAATCTCACCCGCGTATGAGGTAAGAGAGATTAAGTTAACTAAGACGGGAAGCAAGTCTTATTCGATTGCCAGAGATGATATAACAGGCTACCTTGTGGTTATTACCTACGCGACAAACGCCGAGTTTATCGTGGGTGAAAACACCGTAACCTCGGCTTTGGATATTATTCCCGAGGATGGCGTTTACACGCTTTGGTATGTGGCGAATCACCGCCACGATGTGTCCAACGGCAACGTGACCTTCGCGTTCGCCGCAGACAACGCAAACATCGACAAGAAATTCTATGTGGATTTGGACTATGCCCTGCCCGTAGGAACCGAGATAAAGCTGTTTTACAGGGACTACACCAACCAATACGTTACGACCGAAAATATCGGCTATTATCAAATAACTGCCAATACCTTCAAGCATACCGTAAACGGAAGCGGTGACGTTACCAACAATCATATCCGATACGTGGAATCCGACGGTATGACGGGCTATGACGAGGACGATATTGTCGGTTACAGCCTGCTATTAGACGACTTTATGCTGATGGACTATGGTACGGGTGTTACAACCACACCGCAGTTTAGCGGCGAAACCTTTGCGCAGTACGTCAGCGGCACCAACGCCAAGACGGAGTTTTACTATTTCGTAATTACTCCGCCAAACGGCGCGACTACCTTCAGCAGTGACGGCAGCAGTGCTTTAAGAAGCGCGACCTTGGGTTATAAGTACACAAACCAATCGAGTGACCTTAGCTGGATCGAGCAAAGGCGTGTTACCACGATTTACGACATCGAGGAGATCGAGCAGTATATTACCAACAACCAGGATCAGCATATTGCCGATTGCGTTTCCGAGGTAACCGTCGATTATACCATGTATCCGACAAGGCAAACCTATGTGGAAAGCACTAGCGGTGCAAATTCTGCGACGGTTCATGTTACCGATGTCAAGTCGATGGTAAACGTCGGCACGGTGGCAAATCCTGTCTATTCGTTGATGCCGAACGATGTCAGACACGACGAAAAGTACTATATTTTGGCGATTTCCGCACTCAATTCAAGCGGTCAGCCCGTCAACCTGAATGGTGCGACAGTTACAATTGCGACCACCACGGGAACGGTTTTGACTACCTACGTTTTGGGCACGAACGATGGCTCCTATACGACAAGCACCGCAAACGTGACAGATTCCACCGCGTCGTTTTCCGTAAGCGGCGACGTTTATTATTACTATATTCCCGTGACCGATTTGGTTGCGGTGGATTATCTGATTATGAACGGCGAGTTTATCGTCAGTGTAAGCAGCTTGACAACCAAGACGGCTGCCGAGGAAGCTGCCAATCATTACGGTTATTTGCTAACCGGCGGAACCTATACCGTCGATGTCGAGCTTTTGGAGTCCGAGAACCAGTTAAAGCCGGGAATGGGTGAGCTTTTGGGAATGAAGGCAGAGGTAGAGCTTATCTACAACGCATATCCGGGTGTTTGGACGAACAACGACACCGTGCGTTACGTTAAAATGGGCGATACGGTTGCAAAACCCGAAAACCCCGCATACGATGGTTATATCTTCCTCGGCTGGTACAAGCAAACCTCTTACGTCAGCGGCGTTCGTACGTTGGAGGCTACGCCTTACGACTTTTCCACGATGGTAACCGGCGACATTACGCTGGTTGCAAGGTGGGCTGCGATTACCTTCGGCGATGACGGTAACGCTTCGACCACGGCGGGTACGGCTGCCGATCCCTATCAAATCGGCAATTCCTTCTCCGCGGCGTCGCAGAATAGTGATTTGACAATTTCCGAGGCGGAGTACGGTGTGATGCAGCTAAGGCTGTTGCAGGGACTTATAAACGGCGACATCGTCCACTATAATGGTGCGACGGTGACGGCTTCGGATTTCGCGGACGAACATTATAAGCTTGTTTACAATCTAACCGTTTCGGGCACATGGACACCGATTGGCTCGAGAACGCAGCCTTTTGTGGGCGTTTTCGACGGAGATGGCAAGAAGATTACATTTGCGGAGGGTACGTTATTTACCTCGGATACGGGAAACGATATAGGACTTTTCGGTTGGGTTACATCGGAATTGGCTGAATACGCATCTGCAGGTCATACTTATTACCTTCCAACCGTCAAGAATTTGACTGTTGGCGGATATATTTACGCGCCGTACGCCACCTGCGTAGGGGCAATTGTCGGAGTTTGCGCGGATGCGTCGATTCTCAATTGTGTAAGCGAAGCGGTTGTCACGGGCTACGACAAGGTCGGCGGCATCGTCGGCTTATCGGTTGCATCGCTTGTGCAGGATTGTTCTACCCAAACGACGTACACCTTTGAAAGTGGCGAAACCTTGGCTGCGGCATCGCTGTCGAGTGATAACAAGACAATTACCTACAATTACGCGTACGCTTCGGGTGCGAAGATTTCCGGCACAAAGGAAGTCGGCGGCATCGTCGGCGTTGCAGATAACATATATCAATTAATTTTTGAAGGAATTATTCTGTCGTTATACGACAACATCATCGACAACTGCGTAAATAACGCGCCTGTTACTGCGTACGACGGTGATGCGGGCGGTATTGTTGCGTGCGCCTTGAAGGCATATGTATTTAATTGTGCAAACGAGGAGGAGACGATTGTAACCGCAGCTGCCTACAGCGGAAGCGCATGTGTGGGCGGAATTTCGGGCAGAATCTTTTACGGCAGCTTCTGTATCAACAACATCAATTACGGAACGGTTGTCGGCGCGAAAAGCACGAAGGACATTTATGTCGGAGGAATTGCGGGACGGTGCGGAGAGGCGTCATTACTTAATAACGTCAATACGGGTGCGCTGTTCGGTGTGGAAAAAATCGGAATCATAACCGCTTCCATTACGGCAAGTACTCACTTCGGCTATGGATACGCGGCAAGAAACGGCGGAGTTTACCTTCGCGCGACCGATTCACCCGAATACGTGGTGGTTTCGGACAACGATAAGAAGCTTGTCGGTGGCTTTACCAATTTCTATGATTACGCGTCACAGTCCTTCTATTTCTACAATAATCTTTCGGTTGGCGATAAGTATATGAGCTCTTATCAAAACAACGCGTGGGCGGACGAAGTGTTTGTTTCGGTCGAGTTTGCCGACCATATTTTGGAACAGGCATACGGCGTAACCCTTCCGCAAAAAACCACATATACCGATTCGGTCCTTGTTCTATTAAGCAGCGGTGTTCGTTGGGTTGAGGACTATGCAACTGTTATTACCCAGCTGGGAAGCACGGCAACCAGATGCCTAAACAACGGAACGATCGGCATAAGGAAATGGACGATTTCCGATACAACGGGAAACAAAAGGATTGAATTCGGGGATTTTGCCGTATTTTCCGAAATGATTATCCACGCTCACACCGTGGAAAACGATACCGCGTTGGCAACAATGACGGGTACGACGGGCGGCTTGACGATTGCTGCAAGCACCATGTATCAAAACGTTACCGGCGGCTCGATAAACACCGTCTATAACTACACGGACGGCGCGTTGACAAGCATAACGTTTACGGCGAATTCACACACAGGCTTCAGCTTTGCCGGTTTTTACTACTTCAACAGTGCAACGGATAAGGGCTTGACATCGATTTCCGCCTCAACGAGCGTGACATTAACGCTTACGGCTATTGCAAATTATCCCGGTCATATCGTTGTCGGCATATTTAAGCAAGCAATGGGTTCGACCTTCTACACGCTCGAGCTTTCGTCCAACAACAACGGCGTTACGATGGGCGTTATCGATGATGTTGGCGGAAGCTATTATCAGGCGGGCAATCAAGTCGTATTGAGTGCGCGCACGGGCGACGGCTATAAATTCACGGGTTGGTTCTACAATTCGGGAACAGCCGCAAGTCCTACTTGGACCTTGCTCGATTCCAATAAGTATTATTTTTATACGGTAAGCGCGGGCAACGCTCTTTCGGGAACGAATATAATTCAACTTCGCGCGTTCTTCGAGGTGCAAACCTATGACTTCGAATTGACGGTCACGGGCGGCGGAAGCGTAAGCGTGGACGTTGCCGACTATAACGTGAGCGGCACTACCGTAACTGGTACTTTTGAAGCCGCATATGTTAAAGGTACGGTTGTCATAATGACCGCCGCGGAATATGTCGGAAGCAATTACTTTGTCGGTTGGTTTATCGGCAACACGCTTGTGGGAGAAAGCTTGACCTACACTCACAACATGGCGTACGAGATTTTTAAAATCGAGGCAAGATACGACACGCGCGTGACTCTTACATTGACCACGGTCTTGGGCAAGGTCACGACATCCCCGACAACTTCGGCGATTTTGTTCGACGGACAGGAGCTGTCGAATTTGGCATACAACAACAACTATTACACGGGTTCGAAAACACTGCCCAAGGGCTCGGTGCATATTCTGACGGCAAAGACCGATGCAGCATATACGGGCGGTTATGTCTTTGTGGGTTGGTATTTGCTTGTCGATAACGGCGTTACCAAAAACGATTTGTTGTACACCACGGCAAGAACCATTATGATAACTCACGATACGAGCTATACCATAGAAGCTCGGTACAGTAACGTTGTCGTTTCGGCAAACAACGTGGCAAACGGCACGGTGGATATTACCTACGGCGGAACGACTACGAACATTATCGGCGGAACGGTGGGCAGCTGGTCGGGAATTATCGCACAAAGTACAAGCGTTACTCTTACCGCAACGCCTGCGGCAAATACGGCATTCTACGGCTGGTATAACGGCAGCGGCACATTGCTTGGCAGCAACCTGACATACACCTTCACGGTCGGAACGGGTGCGACTGTTGTCGAAGCAAGATTCGAAAACTTCGAATTGTACGTTACCGACACGCGTGACGGCAGATATGCGACATATCAGACCGATGGCGGAGCAACGGGAACCGTAAACGCAAGCAATGGTTCTACCAAATTCAATGGCTTTGCCTTGGGTACAACCGTTCAATTTAACAGAAGCCCGACAGCGGGAGGCTTTGTCGGTTGGTACATTAACGGTGCATTGTATTCCAACACGGTTGCGTTTGAGTATACGATTGCTGAGGGTGAGAACGTGATTGAGGCACGTTACAACAACACCTCTGTTTCACTCAATAACGAGGAGGCAGGCTACACCGAGGTTTACGTCAATACCACCGCTCTAAGCGGCACCGCAAACGGTGACAATAACCCTTATGAGAGCTATTACTCAAGCGGAACAGTCCTTACACTCAAAACCTATGTAAGAACAGGTGAGGGCTTCCACGGTTGGAAGATTACAAACGGAACCACGCAAACAACACCTGCCGGAACAGGAACCGCGTACGGAAGCAGTTATACGATTTACACGACGACTGTGACCACCAACGGCTCGTTCCTTTCGATTGAGTGCTTGTTCGACAACGTAACCGTAAGCATTTCTCCCGCAAGCGCAGGCACTGCGACGGTAACCTACGGCGGAACGACCGTAACTATCGGCGAGGGACAGACTCATTTGACCGAGTATTCGCTGTATGTTCCTACGGGAGCTACCGTCACGATAAGCGCGAATGCCACCGCAAGCGGTTACAGCTTCGCAGGCTGGTACTTTAATGGTGCGACAACGGCGTTCAGCACGTCAAGCCCGTACACATACACGGTCGTAAGCGGCGCAAACAATGTCCAAGCCAAGTTCACTCAAGGCTATAACCTCGCGCTTTCGGTCAACGATACCTATTCGGGATATGTTGGCGTAACAGGTGCCGTAACGGGCACGGTCGGCAATACCACCGGCGGAAGTGCCAGCGGCGCAGCAACCGCGTCTTATAACGCAATAACGGCGGGTTCGAACATTTCGCTTACTGCAAACTACACCTTGAATACAAGATACGGCAACACCTTTGTGGGTTGGTACAGCAATGGCACACTGTTAAGCTCTGCTTCGACTTACACCATAAGCAGCCTTGTGCAAGACTACACAATCGAGGCGCGTTTCCACAACACCTTCGTGTATATGAACAACGCGTACTCCTACACGACGGCGGTAACCTCCGACGGAACGACGCTTAATTCGACAAAGACCTTGACGGGTACATCCTTAACGGGAAAGGCGTGGTCGGGATATTTGGCGAATGGCGAAAATATAAGCTTGAGCTTGACACAAACAAACGGTAATTATGGCACGTCATATGTCGGATATTTCCTCAACGGAGCAATAAACGGAGACACCGCGACAAGTACCTCCACGTCATACACCTTTACACAGGGAACGACAAATACTTTGGATCACAACTTGATTGAGGTAAGGTTGCATAATGTGTTTATATACTTGAATAACACTTCAAATAACTATGAGTTCGATTTGAACTATTTAAACACTACAGTTGCTACGGTGTATCGAATAAGCAAAAACGACTACGATTACTATGACTCTTGCTATGTTCCCACATACGGTGAAAATCCACCGGTTGTAACTGTACGTATCGAGTCGGGAGCTAGTGCAAGACGTTGTAACTATTATGTGAATTCCGATATATCATATACTAGCCGAACCTATATCCAAACGGATAGTATTTGGTCGACTTATGATAATGAGGTTGATTATACATTGACAAGTAACGATGCATACTATTATATTCGCATAAGAAATAATTAACGCGGATTAGTTTATCGCCCAAACGCGTAAACAAACCAAACAATACGATTCGGAGAGGTCTTGCGTAAGCGGGACTTTTCAGATATGTAAATCCAAACCTACGCATACGCCCCACACGCATTATCAATAATCAAACCCCACACAAAATAAAGGAACGCCCCACAACGGAGCGTTCTTTTTTTTGAGCTTGCTTGCGCGATTTTTCCTCAATGAATCAGAGGCGTATTAACTCATTTTGCCAATTGACAAGAGGCGTTTAATTCAAGTTGCCAATGGAAAGAGGCTTTTTATAAAGCAATTTGCCAATGACAAGAGCGTTACATAATTCAATTTGCCAATTTATAAGATGTGATTAATAAGTAATTTGCTAATGGATAACGCGAAGCCCTATAAAGCTGCTTCCGAATAAAGCAGCTTTTCCGCCTGTCGGCTGCGCTATATGCAAAGCTACTTTCCGATTTTGTCGGCAATTTTGTTATAGATCAGCTTGTCGAAGGGCGCGTACTCGGTCAGCTCGCCTGCGTTGATCATTATATCCTGAAGGCGGATGAAGCTTTCCTCGGTCATCGAGGGCGTTGTCATCCAAGCATCGATTTCGGTATAGCTTTTGAGTGCGACGGCAATATCCTCAACGGTGGTTCCATCGAAGTGGCTTGCAATAAGCGCGGCTGTTTGGTTGTAATCGTTATTTTTGATGTATTGATTGGCGCGGTAAATGCAATCCAAAAACTTCTCCAACATATCCGCGTTCTCGTTTATGTACGACTGCGTTGCTATGTAGGCGGTGTAGGGAATTTCCCCGCTTTCGGTGCCGATGCTGCAAAGGTTATAGCCGATTTTTTCCAACACTACTTGGGTTGCCGTCGGCTCGAACAGCGGTACATAATCGCCTGTTCCCGATGAAAACGCGGGCGCAAGCATATTGAATTGCACGGAGTAGTTCATCGTGATGTTTTCGCCGTCAAAATAGCCCTTTTGATTTAAAACATACTGCAAGGTCATCGCGGGCACGCCTCCGCGCCTTCCCATAATTATCTCCTTGCCCTCGAGGACGCTCCAATCGAAGTCCTCGTCCGTTCTGCCGATTAAAAAGCTTCCGTCACGCTTGGTAAGCTGTCCGAAGACCACGGGATAGTCGTTTCGCCCTTCGTTATACACATAAATGCACGCCTCGGGCCCCATCAAGCCTACATCTGCCGCATCGGTGAGTAACGCTGTCATTACCTTGTCGGCTCCGCCACCGTTCGTCAGCTCGATAGTAATGCCCGCTTCTTCAAAGTAGCCCAAGCTCATCGCAACGTATTGCGGTGCGTAGAATATCGAGTGAGTAACCTCGTTTAGCCGAATCACACCCTTTTCCTCGTTGGGCTTACAAGCAGTCATCGTCATGCAAACGCACGCTAACAAAGCCAACAGAAACACAATCGGAATTTTTCTTCTCATCTATTTACCTCCGTTTTTCCGCTTTGCGCGGTTTATTAGATTATATGCCTTTATTGCTTTTACTGTTACAGCAAAGCCGATTTTACGTTCGGCACATTCAACAGCTTATATTCATTGAAGTATGCAAAAACAGAACTTTCGTAACGAACGCAACTTGCAACGTTCAAAAACACAAATTATAAAATGAATGTCAAATCAATTGAAAAAATTTTCAAAGTGATATATAATGTAAATGGAGAAGCATAATCTTTTTCGGGTATTGGGAAAAAAATAACTACTAAGCGGTACATTTTGGCATCGGACGATTGAATTATCGGTGCGCGAACGGTGGTTGAGATGGAATTTCAAGTGCGCGAACGATGGTTGAAAGGGAAATATAGCGTGCGAACGGTGGTTGCACGGTAACTTCAAGTGCGCGAACGGTGGTTGAGATGGAATTTCAAGTGCGCGAACGATGGTTGAAAGGTTGTCTTTTCGTACGGAGGGGAGGTAATGGTGAAGAAGCGGTACATTTTGGCGTTGGATGAGGGAACTACTAGTGCGAGAGCGGTGGTTTACGACTGCAAAAGTGACAGTATTATCGCTTCGGTGAATACTCCTATCGATTTGATTTACCGACAAAGCGGCTGGGTGGAGCAGGATGCGAGGGACCTTTGGGGAGCGCAATTCGGCGCACTTAACGAGGTCATCGCAAAAAGCGGTGTAAGCCTCGATGACGTGAACGGCTTGGGCATTACCAATCAGCGCGAAACCGTGTTGCTTTGGGACAAAAAAACGGGAATACCGCTGGGCAACGCTATTGTCTGGCAATGCAGGCGTACTGCGGAGTTTTGCAATCGACTCAAAGAACGTGGACTCGGCGACTATATCCGCAAAAAAACCGGCTTGGTCATCGATGCTTACTTTTCCGCAAGCAAAATCAAATGGATCCTCGACAACACGGAGGGAGCGCGCGAAAGGGCGAAAAGGGGCGAGCTTTGTTGCGGCACGGTGGACAGCTATTTGATTTACAGGCTTACCGAGGGCGCGGTACATGTCACCGACGTAACCAACGCAAGCCGCACTATGCTTATGGATATCAACACTCTGCGGTGGGATAGGGAGCTTTTGGAGCTTTTCGACATTCCCGAGGGCATTTTGCCGCGCATTGTCCATTCGGATGCGACCGTCGGAGAAACGACCGTGTTAAATAAGCCGATAAAAATCTGCGGCATTGCCGGCGATCAGCAGGCGGCTTTGTTCGGTCAAAACTGTTTTGACAAGGGCTCCGCCAAAAACACCTACGGAACGGGCTGTTTTATACTTATGAACACAGGCGATGAGGTTTGCTTATCGGACAACTCGCTGGTTTCGACCGTGGCTTGGGTGGTCGACAACAAGCCCACTTACGCTTTGGAGGGGAGCGTTTTCAACGCGGGCAGCTCCGTTCAATGGCTGCGCGACAGCCTCGGCTTGATTTCTTCGAGCGCGGAAAGCGAAGCTATGGCGCGGCTTGCCGTTTGCGCCGACAAAAGCTTGGGAAGCGACGGAGTTTACGTTGTCCCTGCATTTACAGGCTTGGGTGCGCCATACTGGAATCAGGCGGCAAGGGGAATTATCGTCGGAATTACGCGCAATACGAATAAGTACCACATAATCAGAGCCACGCTTGAGTCTATGGCATACTCGACAAAGGACGTGATTTCGCTTATGGAAAGTGACACCTGCTGTAAAATGCGCGGACTTTGCGTTGACGGAGGAGCGTGCAAGAATGACTTTCTCATGCAATTTCAGGCGGACATCCTCAACGCAGAGGTCGTTCGCCCGTCGGTTACCGAATCGACGGTGCTGGGTGCGGTTTACCTTTCGGGGCTGGCATCGGGTGTGTTTGCATCGATGGAGGACATTGCAAAGCATAGATCGGTCGACAGGGTCTTCCGTCCGCAAGAGGACATCGATCGGCAGAAGCTGTATCGGGGCTGGAAGCGCGCCGTTGCCAGAAGCTTGGATTGGGCAATCGGTGAGGCAGACAGCTAGGTAGCAAAGCTTTTTTAATGTGCTACGCCCCTTAACCGTCGACAAAGTGCTTTTTTAAACAGCCAAAAGGTGAGTAATACAACTGCTGATGCGTTTTGGAAACAAGACCAAGCAGAATCCGATTTATTTATTCGGCGAGCGGATTTATAATAAAGTTAAACAAGGAGGGTAATTTATGGCTAAAGAATGTATAGCGATGTTGCTTGCAGGAGGGCAGGGAAGCCGTTTGGGTGTGCTGACCAAGGGTGTTGCAAAGCCTGCGGTGCAATTTGGGGCGAAGTACAGAATCATTGACTTCGTCTTAACCAACTGCGCGCATTCGGGTATAGATACCGTGGGAGTGCTTACGCAGTACAAGCCTTTACTGCTCAATACTTACATCGGAAGCGGTAAGAGCTGGGACCTTGACAGGCTCAACGGCGGTGTATATGTTCTTCCGCCGTATATGCAGGAAACCTCCGGCGAATGGTACAAGGGTACGGCGAACGCAATTTACCAAAATATGGAGTTCATCGAGCAATTCGATCCCGAGTATGTTCTGGTGCTTTCGGGCGACCACATCTACAAGATGAATTACGCAAAGATGCTGGATTATCACATAGATAAAAATGCCGACGTCACCATCGCGTATATCAACGTTCCAATCAAGGAAGCAAGTCGATTCGGAATACTTCAAATCGACGGTGAGGGCAAAATTATCGAGTTTAACGAAAAGCCCAAGGTGCCAAAGAGCGACTGTGCATCTATGGGAATATACATTTTCAATTGGCGTGAGTTGAGGAAACAGCTTATTCGCGATGAAGCCGACCAAAGCAGCAGTAACGACTTCGGAAAAAACGTGATTCCGTCAATGCTTGGGCAGGGCAAGGCTCTGTACGGCTATGGCTTTTCGGGGTACTGGAAGGATGTCGGCACGGTGGAAAGCCTGTACGATGCGAATATGGACTTACTTGACAGCGGTGAAATAGGTCTTTACGATGCCGACTGGCAAATTTTCAGCAGAAGTCCGTTGAGGCCACCGCACTTTTTGGACAGAAATGCAAGCGTAACCGACAGTTACGTAACTGAAGGCTGCTATATCGACGGCAAGGTTGCGCACAGCATCATATCCGATGGTGTGGTGATTGCAAAAAACGCGGCGGTAAAGGACAGTATAATTATGACCGACTGCAAAATCGGCGAAAATGCAGTTGTCAACAAAGCCATTATCGCATCGGGAACGGTGATTGCACGTGGGGCAACGATCGGTACAAATTGCGATGCGACGCCGCAGTACCGCTCGAATTACTGCACCGGAGGCATTACTCTTATCGGCGAGAATTTGACGATCGGAGAGGGTGTCGAGGTGGGCTGCAACTGTATGGTGACTTCGGATATAAAGGAGGAGAAGTAGTATGCTTAACACAATGGGTATTATATTTGCGGGCAACGAGGAACTCCGAATGGGTGAGCTGACACGCGCAAGGTCGCTTGCGGCAATGCCGGTCGCCGGTCGTTATCGCCTTATCGACTTTATTTTAAGCAGTATGGTAAACAGCGGCATAACCAACATCGGATTGACAACCAAATTCAACTTTCAATCCTTGCTGGACCATCTCGGCGGCGGAACCGAGTGGGATTTGAGCCGTAAAAAGTACGGACTTTTCATACTTCCTCCCTTCTATAAATCCGAAAACCGCATTACGGAAAGCGGCGAAAGCAAGATTCAAAGCCTATACAATGTGCTTCACTATATAAGGCGCGGTAAGCAGGATTACTGTATGCTTGCAGAGGGCAACGCGGTTATCAACACGACTTTTGACGAGATGTTGGATTTTCACAGGGAGAATCATTCGGACATAACCGTTATGTACAGCAAAAACGCAGATGCGACAGCCTCGCAGGATGGTTGCTTCGATGTGGCTGCCGACAACAGAATCAAAGATATATCGCCGAACAACACCCAAAATGCCGCCAAAAGCGTTGGATTTTGTATAATCGACACCGACTTGCTTATAACCTTGGTGGAAAGCTGTTACGCAAGAGGCGAATACGATTTCAGTAAGGATATCATCGGCAAAAACCTTACTAAATTGAGAATCTTCGGCTATGAATTCAATGGATATTACAGACATATTTACGATATTCAAAGCTATTATCGTTTCAGCATGGAATTGCTTAACCGCGACGTAAGGGACACGCTGTTCGAGAACGAAAAAAAGATATATACGAAAATTAAGGATATGGTCCCCGCTCGATACCAAAGCAATGCCAAGGTCAGCAACAGCTTCATCGCAGATGGCTGTATAATTGACGGAGAAGTCAATAATTCCGTGCTTTTCCGCGCCGTCGAGGTTCGCAAGGGCAGTAAAATCAATAACTGTATCATTATGCAAAACGGCAAGGTGCTGGAAAACAGCGTGCTTAACGCTGTTATAATGGACAAAAACGTAGTCATCGGAAGCGGTAAAACCCTCGTGAGCGAACCCACCTTCCCGATCGTCATCGGCAAAAACCGCGTTATTTGACAGCGAAGCTGTTTTTAATGGCTGCGCCGTCCATTTCCATCAAGTCGATACCTTCTCGGGCTGACGCATACAAGGCAAAAGCCCCTTTTCCTCACGGTCGGCAGTGAGGTACCTTTTTGGAGTGATGTCCGAGTATAAAGGCTACAAGAAATAAGACAACCGCAACAGATTTACGGAGGTAAGCGAAAATGAAGATTTATATCGTATCCGCCGAGGTGGAGCCGTTTGCAAAGAGCGGCGGATTAGGCGACGTAATAGGTGCGTTGCCGAAAATGTTGGTGCAAGAGGGTGCCGAAACCGTGGTTGCCATGCCGCTTTATGCGACAATCGACAAGAAATACAAGGACGAGATGTCATTTGTCGGCGAATACGGAGTAGCCTTGGGGTGGCGCAACCAAACCGTTAAGGTATATACTTTGGTTTCGCGCGGCGTGAGGTTTTATTTTTTAGGCAACGATATGTACTATTGCGGAAGCCGAATCTACGATGAATACGATTTGGAGAGGTTTGCATTTTTTGCAAAGGCGGCTTTGGAGATTCTTCCGCATGTAAATTTTGTACCCGACGTTATACAGTGTAACGATTGGAGCTCGGCGTTAACTCCCGTATATTTGGATTGCTTTTACCGCAAAATTAAGTTTTACTCCAAAATTAAGACGGTTTTGACCATTCACAACCTTGCATATCAGGGAATTTTCCCGATAGATCAGGTCAAGGATATTACCGGACTCCCCGATGACTGTTTTGCATCGAAGCTGGAGTATTACGGCTCTGCGAATTTACTCAAAGGCGGCATCGTCTATTCGAACATAGTGTCGACCGTTTCGCCCAAGTATGCCGAGGAGATAAGGACGAGAGAATACGGAGAGGGGCTGGAAGGGCTTTTACAGGCTAAAAAGAAGAACCTATTCGGTATAATTAACGGAATTGATTATTCATTATACAATCCCGAGTCTGACAATCACCTTTATATGCGATACGGCGTCGATTCCTATAAGCTTGGCAAGCAGACCAACAAGGAGAAGCTGCTGCAGTCGTTGGGTTTGAGCTATGGCGAGGCGCCGCTTATCGTATTGGTCAGCCGCCTTGTGGAGCAAAAGGGCTTGGATTTGATCGAGAGTGTGATCGGCGACATGATGAAGTGCAATATGAGTTTTGTTTTGTTAGGTACGGGGGCGCAAAAATACGAGGAATTCGCGCGGTCGCTTTGCAGACGTTATCCCGACAGAGTAGCCGCGTGCGTGACCTTTAACAACGACTTGGCGCATAAGTTCTATGCCGCAGGCGACCTGTTTTTGATGCCGTCGCGGTTTGAGCCTTGCGGACTCAGCCAAATGATTGCTCTTAAATACGGTACTCTACCGATAGTAAGAGAGGTAGGAGGACTGTTTGACACGGTAAAAAGCTTCAACGAGCAAACGGAAAAGGGGAACGGCTTCAGCTTCACCGACTACAACGCGCATGATATGCTGTTTACCGTTTACCGCGCGGTGGACTTCTATTTCAATCGTCGGCGTGAATTCAACGCTATGATTGAATTCGGTATGCAACAGGATTTTGGCTGGCAAAACAGCGCGAAAGCCTATATAAAGCTATTTGAAAAGGCGATAAATACACAAAGGACAATATGACAAAGACGAAAAACAGATTATGGACTAAGGATTTTTCCATAATCATTGTAGGTAGCTTTATTTCTATGCTGGGCAACGCCGCAGTGGGGGCGGTGTTCGGCTTTTTGGTGCTCGAAGAAACCGACAGCACGTTTCTTTTCGCCCTCATTATGGTGGCGAGTATGCTTCCGCAGCTGATTGTGCCGCTGATTGCGGGCGTGGTTTTGGACAGGCGGAGCCGCAAAAAAGCAATTTTCATACTCGATTACATAACCACGGGATTGTTTACCTGCGTGGCATTGCTTTTGCATTTCAATTTGTATAACTATGCAAGCTATCTAATTATAACCTTTGCTATGGGAAGCATAAGCTCCTTCTACAACGTGGCATACGAAAGCTTTTATCCGAACCTAATCACAAAAGGCAATTACTCCAAGGCATACACGATAAGCAGTTTGATTTACCCGATTGCCTCGGTAATTATGACACCGATTGCGGGTATTTTATACGCAACGATAGGTCCCGTTCCGATTTTTGCTTTTGCTGCCGTTCTGTTCTGTGCAACTGCGACAATCGAAACACGGGTAAGAGCTATCGAGCCGCACCTGCTTTTGAGTCCGGAGGAATTGGCGGCAAAGGGCAGAGCAACTCCTTTCAAGCGATTCGCCGAGGATATGAAGGAGGGAATCCGCTACTTGAAAAAGGAAAAGGGCTTGATGACGATTACTATTTACTTTTTCTTTATTCAGGGCTGCGGCTGCGTTATGAGCGCGCTTTTTCTGCCGTATATCAAAGCAAATTATCCCGATGTTTCTTATACACTGTTCGGGCAGACGAGAGTGCTTGCCGTCACCGTGCAGTATTCTCTAATTGTGGCGGCGAATACGCTGGGCAGGCTAATAGGCGGCTGTTTTCATTACTTCAGAAAGCTCAAAACCCAACGTCGATACGCGGTCGCAATCTTTGTTTACACCTCGCTTGCCGTGCTGGACATGATCTTTTTGTATATGCCGTACTGGTGGTTGATTGCGATTTTGTACGTTATCAACGGCGCATTGGCGGTAACAAGCTTCAATATTCGGATTTCCTCCACTCAAAACTATGTGCCGGACACGCACAGGGCTAGATTCAATGCGTCATTTCAGTTGATAAATGCCGTCGGCATGATTTTAGGACAGCTTATCGGCGGAGCGTTGGGAGAGGTGTTCGACACGCGCATTATAATTATCGTGGCAATGCTTGTCAATCTTGCCGCAATGTTCTTGATTATGGTCGGCAACAGAAAGTACGTTAAGCCGATTTACAACGCAGAGTTGTAGGCTTGGTGCAAATGGTACAGCGAGTAAATAAACCAACCGAAAAAGCTTAACAAAAAAGGGGAGAACAATGACAAAAAAGCAAAGGAAGGAGTTTTTGAGTGCGATAATATTGGCGGTATTTTTACTGCTGCTTGCGCTGTATTATTTCAGCGTGCCGCCCTTCGACTTCGATTTGGGTATTGGCTTCAAGGCAAATCAAGCTCAACCGACCAAAAAGCCGATAGTAATTGCCGAAGGTGCGCTTTGCGTGCATTTTATAGACGTAGGGCAGGGCGATTGCATTTTGGTGACGTTGCCCGACGGCAAAAATATGATGATAGACGGTGGCAAAAGGGATTCGAAGATTACGGCGACCATTTTGGATTATTTGGAGGAGTACGGCATAGAGCGGCTGGATTACGTTATGCTAACGCACGCGGACGAGGATCACTGCGGCTCCTTAGACGACGTTATTAAGTCGGATGTCGCGTGCGATGAGTTTTATATGCCCTATTTGGTCGCTTCGAAGGCTCAAAACGATCCTATTGCAAACGGCAATGCCATTGTGCCGCAGGAAATTTCCGACGCTATCGCAACACCCTGCGAGATTGACACCGATGTTTTTGCAAGCTTTGTGGACGCGATGACCACAGAGGAAGGCTTTGCATACGAAAAGGTGCATTATTCTTTGAGCGGAATGACAATCGAGGGCGAGGGCTATACCTTCACTCTGCTTTCGCCGTCGGCGCTGTTTTACAAAAAAGTAACGGATTCGAACGCCAAAAACAACCTTTCTCCGATAATGATTTTGGAGTTTAACGGAAAGCGCGTGATGTTTACGGGCGATGCCGAGGGTATTGCCGAGACATATGTGCTAGACAGCTATGTTGCCAACGGCTTTTCGGACATTATAGATGTGGACGTGCTAAAGGTCGGACACCACGGCTCCTATTCATCCTGTTCTCAAGGCTTTTTGAATATCATAAAGCCCGAATACGCCGTTATTTCGGTGGGCGAAGGCAATACGTACAAGCATCCGCACAGTCAGCCCCTGCAGCGGCTCGCTGCTATGAGCATAACGACCTACCGAACCGATCACAACGGCGACATACGGTTGTTAATCGAGGGTGAAGGTATGACCTTCGACCTTCAAAAAACCGAGGTTAGCTTTGTAGAACTGTATAAAAGAGTGGCATAATAACAGTAAGACACGGCGAAATGCTCAAAACAAAGTGATAGTCGACCGAGCAAGCGAACAAATACTCACAAGAATACCGAAAGTGCGCGTGCATAAGGATAGGTAAACAGAGGTGATAAAATGAAAATACTTGTAGTAAACGGAGCAAATTTAAATAAGTTGGGATCTCGGGATCGCGATATTTACGGCGATATCACGTTGGACGAATTGAACTGCGTTATGGAAATGCACGTCGAGGACAAGGACGTCGAGCTGGAGTTTTTCCAAAGCAACCACGAGGGCGACATCATCGACAAGCTTCAACAAACCGATGCAGATGCGCTTTTGCTCAATCTAGGCGCGTTTTCGCATTACAGCTACGCAATACGCGATGCCGTTGCCGACAGCGAGTTGTTTGCCGTGGAGGTGCATTTGAGCGACATCAACAATCGTGAGGACTTTCGTAAGCTTCGCGTGCTTGAGGACGTGGTTGCCGGGGTTTTTATGGGCAAGCAGAAAGACAGCTATCTTGAGGCTTTGGACTTTATAATTGCCGTTTTTGCACAATTATCACGCTTCAGCTTATGAAGGCTTATACTAATCCGCTTTTACTCATATTCAGAAGTAGAGCGGTTTTTGATGAGAAGGTAGCTTAAAACGCCAATCAAGAATGAGGACAGAATGAAAAACATCGCGTTAATCGGAATGAGCGGAACAATGAAAAGCTCGGTCGGAAAGGAGCTTGCCAAGCTCACGGGAAGAATGTTGTTCGACACGGACAGTGTTATCGAGTACGAAAACGGAGCGAGCGCGGCTTGCATTATCGAGCGTAGCGGTATCGCTTATTTTCGTCGTTTGGAAAACGGAGTCGTCAAAAGAGCCTGCGAAAGCGAAAACGTCGTAATTGCGGCAGGCGGCGGCGCGGTAATAAACGACGATAATTTAAGTTTGCTTTCGCGGACGGCAATAATTGTTCTGCTGACGGCGGAGCCGAGCACGATATATAAAAGGCTTAGCGAAGGTGCCGAGCAAAGGCCGTTATTAACCCCGCTATCGGTCGAAGGTATTTTCAATATGATGTGCGAAAGGAATAATGCCTATCACAAATGTGCCGACATTATCGTCCCGACCGACGGAAAAATTTCCATAGAGGTTGCAAGGATTATTTTTAACATATTGTGTGCACAGAACGAAGCCTATTTCTCAAGCTGATTTTTTTGAGCGTATTGGAGCAAGCTTAGCTTATTGAGAGTTTTCAACGAGGTTGCAAGGCTTGTGTAAGGTATTGTGTGTGTTTAACAACGGATACAAATCGAATATGGCTATTTGCACGAACAAAAGACCTATATAAATTTTTAATGGACAAAAAGACGCCGATGAAGCTGTGAAAGTAGATAATGATTGGTTTTTATTAAAATTCTTTAAAAAAGTTGTTGTAATACGGTTTACAAATCAATAGTTTATATATATAATAGGACGGCAAACGCGCATATTGTGTTTGCGGTATTTTGCTGTATAACGCGGAGTGAGGCGGCGAGCCGTTTCCTTGCGTTTCAAGGGGTGATTTTATGGCGAAGACGAAATATAAAAAGTGTCCCAGATGTGAATTGAATTGGATTGAGGAAACTCAGGAATTGTGCGAGGTGTGCAAGGCGGAGATGGGCGAGCCATTGAATACCTACGTTGATGAGGACGAGGAGCTAAGAGAGCTTTGCCCGATCTGTAAAATTAACTTCATTAACGCAGACGAGGATATGTGCGAGGACTGCCGCCTTAAGAAGGAAAAAGAGGATATTGCACCTGCCGAGGATGACGACGAGTGGAGAACCTTCTTGGACGAGGAGCCCGAGGAGGAGGACAAAGAGGAAATTCCTCTCGAGGAGCTTCAGGACGAGGAGTTCGATGAGAACTTCGACGACGAGGAGGAGGAGTACGAAATGTACCGCCATACCGACGAGCTCGACAGCGAATTCGAACAGGTTTACAACAAAAAAGAAGACTGGGACGAAAACGAAGACGAGGACGACGAGGACGAGGATGACGACGACGATGAAAAAGACAAGAAATAATGCCGCGTAGACAGACAAAAGCCGATGCGCATATGATCTTCGCCCTAGTTCCGTACGACAAATGCTCGCCAAACCCGAAAGGCTTTTGGTGAGTCTTCGAGCCGTTTTCAAGCTTTGTTTGTCTTACGTTGCTTTAGTTGTTCACTGTCAATTGAATGCTTTTTGACACGTTGGTTATAGTGAAAGCTGCATAATATAAGGAACAAATGCGGAAGCTGGCTCACAGGCATTTGTGACGACCATTTCAAGCTTGGAAGCACGGTTTTAGCATAAAACCGTGGAATATACGCAGTTTATAATTATTCCAAGCTTTAGCGCAGAAAGCATCTTCCGATAATTTCTATTATTGCTGCGTGTGTATTTTTATGCATCAGTTGTTCCGCATTATATCAATCATCACTCATGCGAAGGAGTGATGGATCGCAAAAGAGGATGAGTTGGATACGATAAAAAAAATCAAGATCAAAAGGATATACAGGGTATTGGTGTATATTTTAGGACTGTTTTTTATTGCGATGGGCGTTGCTTTTGCGATAAACAGCGATTTGGGCATTTCTGCGGCAAGCAGCTTGCCTTATATTACACACCTTGTTACGGGTATTCCGTTTAGTATTACCATAACCGTGTTCTATGCCTTTTGGGTTTGCGTGCAATGGATTCTCATCGGAAAGGCGTTCAAATGGTATAACATATTTCAAGTGGTGTTCGCCACGATTTTTGGTTACTTTTGCGATTTATGCAAGTTAATTTTAGGAGATTTTTGCTTTCCGACCTACATCGGTAAGCTGGGCATGTTGGTTATCGCGATTCTTTTGATTGCAGTAGGTATTGTTTTATACGCCAAGGTTAAGCTTCTTTTTCTGCCCGTCGAGGGTATGGCATATGCGTTTTCGCTTAGGTACAAAAAGATAATTTTTCCCTATTTCAAATTGATTGCCGACGTTTTTATGGTAACCGTTTCCATTATAATATCGCTTATCGCCTTTGGAAAACTCGTCGGGATAAGAGAGGGTACGGTTATTTTGGCGGTGTCCGTCGGGCCGGTTATAAAGCTTATCAGCCCGCCCTTGGAAAAACTCATCAACAAAATATGCTTCGATGTCAAAGTATAGAATACCGCTTCAAAGCAATATGTACGCAGAATTTTCTTTTATATCGAGCCAGAAATTACGCCCCAAAGCAGTTTGTGCGTAAGCTCGCTTCAAAGTGAAGTCGCATAGTTAAAATCCACATAACCGCTCACATGTCGTGCAGATTAAAGCTTCTCTTATTCTATAACTAACCCACAGAATGAATCCACATAACCGCTCACATGTCGTGCAGATTAAAGCTTCTCTTATTCTATAACTAACCCACAGAATGAATTTACATAAACGCTCACGCCCTGCACCGTTTAAAACTGCGCTTTTTATTCTTTTTTTATTAATCTACTCACAAAATACCGTATATATTAAGCAGAATTGTATAATTATAAATTTTGAGCTTTAAAACCCATTACGTATACCGAACTAAAACCGGTTAGATATTATCCTTGGAAACAAATAAGTATCTTTAATAATGCTAAATGTTTCTTCAACTAAAGCGAAAAAGTGCGTTTTTATGCAAAAAAGGGTTGACACAAACTGATTAAGAATGGTAATATTACTACACGCAATAGGGACAATTGGCGCATATATTTAATTTATTTGTATATCTTAATATGCTGACAATTTACCATTAGTTGTTATGCGGCACACCGAACAAGGTAAAATGCAGCCTATACAGGGGCGGCATTTGGCATATAAAATCTATCGTGTGGGTTTTTGAGAATAAATTATTCAATAATGTGTGGAGCAATGCAACGGACGTTGGGATAATTTAGGAAAAGTCTCCGATGAAATCGGGCGAAGAGAGGAGCGGCGTTATTAGCGTGCTATTTGGGGATTAAAGCCCAATTAGTCGCCGATGAAAGTAATGGAATTAGAATAGATGAAAACCGAGAACGGTTACGAAGTCGAAATAGAAGTTTTGGTAGCTGAAATACTACATAATATGTATTGAATGTGTTACGAAACAGAATTAATTAAGGAGGTAGAAAGATTTATCGGCACATACGATTACGAATGTAGAAGTGGCTTAGTATGAAATACAAGAAACGAAAAAAATTATGTTCTTACAAAAGGACAGAAGGAGAAGAAAATGTATAATAGAAAGACTATTTATGTTATTGTATGTCTGTTATTAGCAATGGTATTGCTAACTGCTTGCTCATACGGTAACAGGGAAAAGACGGTGGATTCGTCGGTTAATCGATACAGCTTGAATTTAAAAGAAAGCATGTATGAGTTAACCGGAGAATACCTAAGCGGTGATCAGTTGTATTCTACAGCCAACGAGCTTGACGAGAATGGTGTTTACATCATTGAAATCGAGGGCAAGAGTATAGTTGATATGTATCTTGAGCAGGAGTCGGTTGAAACCATTACCGATTTTGCTTTGGAGTGCAACAGAAATGGCGAGGGCGACTTGATTGACGCTCAACAGAGAGCCGTAATGGTACAGATGGAAGCTCAAGGCATCGAGTATGAATTACGAAGCAGCATAAAGGTGATTGCTAATGCTTTTTCTGTTGAAACGACATTAAGAAATGCGATTGCTATAATGGGGTTGGATGGCGTTAAGGACGTTATTGTAAGTGAGGAATACACTACCAGCGCAACAACGGGCGCCGAGGAGTACATAACCGAAGACGATGAGTTTATGGGCGACAGCAGAGAACTGTTAAACGTGGACGGATTAGAGGAAGCGGGATATGACTATGACGGAAACGGAATGGTGGTGGCGATAATCGATTCGGGCTTCTTATTGAATCACGAGGTTTTTTCTACCAATATGCCTACCGTTCTTTCGGTTAAGCAAAGCGATATCGACGAGGTATTGTCGTTGACGTCTGCTTATACTATTGCGAATGATCCTTCCTACACTGCTTCTTCATTTTATACAAATGAGAAAGTACCGTTTAGCTTTGACTATGCAAACAGAGACTTGGTTGTTCGGCCGAGTATGTCATCGGTCATGAGATATTCGGGAGCGCACGGAACTCACGTTGCCGGACTTGCGGTAGGAAACAGCGCGACATTTAAGGGTACGGCTCCCAATGCGCAGCTGATTGCGTTGAAGGTATTCCCGGATACCTCCGCAGGCGCGCAAATGGACGTAATATTGACAGCATTAAACGATGCGGTATTGCTTAATGTCGATGCTATCAATATGAGCCTAGGAAGTGCCGCAGGATTTTCCAGTTATACGGACGACTATACCGCAAGCATATATAAAAAGATAGGAAAGCTGGGCATTACGGTAACCTGTTCTGCAGGAAACGCATATGCTTCCTCCATTGCTACGAATACGGCTAATTTGGCATACAGCAGTAATCCCGATTACGCGACGGTGTCTTCGGCGGCAAGCTATGCCGAATGCTTGGCAGTAGCGAGTATGAATGCAATAGAAGCCGCAAAGAAGTGCCTTATATACGACGGGAACAAGTGCGTATACGGTACGGCGGTTGACCTTGACACAAATGCATACGACAGCCTGGGAATACTACTCGGCGAGGAGCAAAAGAAGGATATTCAGTATGTTACAATACCTAACGCGGGAGACGTTTCCGATTATGAGGGTATCGATGTTGTCGGAAGGGTTGCTTTGGTAAAAAGAGGCGGATTGTCATTCGAGCAAAAGATGCTTAATGCAGAAGCTGCCGGTGCGGTTGCAATTGTAATTTATAACAACACGGTAAGCTACGGCGTAATAAATGCACAGATGGCAAGCATGAGCATACCCGTATTTACTATCAAGGCAGAAGTCGGTGAGGATATGGCTGCAAAGGGAAGCGGAGTGATTACGTTTGACAAAGAGGCAGTCATTACCAAATTGATGTCTGAATTTTCATCGTGGGGAGCTTTGTCGGATCTAACCTTAAAGCCCGACATTACAGCACCCGGTGGCGCAATCTATTCCTGTATTCACAACATTTCAAGTCAAACGAACGTATATGGATATATGAGCGGAACGAGTATGGCTTCGCCTAACCTTGACGGTGTAGTTTTGATTTTAAAGCAATACATAAGAAGCGTATACCCCGAGGTAGTGGGTTCAGAGATGAACAAGCTGGTGTACAGATTGCTTATGAGCACCGCAGATATTCTTAATGACGAATATGGAATTGCATACTCGCCGAGAAAGCAAGGTGCGGGCTTGGCAAATATTGTCGATGCAGTATCCGCAGAAGCATACCTATATGTGGTCGGAGAGAATATGCCCAAGATCGAGTTGGGCGATGACAGGGATAAGTACGGTGTTTATACCATGAATTTCTCATTGGTTAACCTATCGGACGAAGGCAGAGTATACGATCTTTCCGTTTTGGCAATGACAGATAAGGCATCCGAGGACGGTGTTTATACCGAACAAAGAGGCAAGCTGTTGACAGATGCGGCAAGAAAGTACTATGTAAACGGAGCTTTGGCAGAGAACGGAAGGGTTAGTGTTGCGGGCAACAGTGAAGTTAAAATTAAGGTTATCCTGACACTGACCGAAGAAGAGAAGAACTATTTGGATGTAAACTATGTGAACGGTATTTATGTGGAAGGATATGTATGCTTGACGGGCGAAGACCTTGTCGGACTGAATATTCCGTTCCTGGCGTTTTACGGAGATTGGGGAGATGCCGAGTACTTCGACAAGTCTATTTACGATGAGGAGCCTGCCGACGTTGCTCAAAGCTTCCCGATAGCATATAAGGGCGGTTCGTACTACTATATGGGTAAATACGCATATACCCTACCCGAGGGAGTCGAGGCTCCGAATACGTCTGAAGACAAGGTTGCTATTTCGGGCTTAGCCGGAACATATACGGCTTTGGGCGGAATAGTTTTCGGACTGAAGAGAAACATCGGATTACTTGAATTTCACATTTACGATGCAATCACCGGTGACTTAATCGAGGACGACTCTATTGCGATGATAAGAAAGAGCTACTATTCAAACGGAATTCTCAGAACGCAAATCAACTTCAAGATTGATTCGATTCTTGAGGAATTGCCGAATAACAGTAGCTTTATCGTAGAATGTATTGCTTACTCCGCATACAAATATACCGAGGTGATCGATACCTGTAGGTTTGTTGTAAACGTAGATATAGAAAGACCTACTCTCGACGATCTCGATATGTTTGTCGGAGAGGACGGAAGAGTTTACATGAGTATGAGGGTTTACGATAATCATTACGTAATGGACTACAGAATGTACAATTACGATGCAAGTACGGAAACCGTAGGAAGTATGTTAACCGATTATCCTATTCCCGTTTACGGCGGAAGCAAGAATTCATATGCTACTTATGTAACCGACGTAACAGATATTGTTAACGCTATGGAATTCAGTGATATGGTATTGGTTATCGAAGACTATGCACTGAATATGTCGTTAACAGGCATTACGGTAAGCGATGAAATAATCCAAGCGGCAGCAAAATTCATTGAGCCTGAGGTATCGAATGTAAATGCTACCATTGGAGTTAAAGACTTTATGGACGGCGTCAAGGTTATGTCTGTTGAGGAGGAAGGCTTTGTCATAGAGGACGGAGTACTTGTTGCCTACAACGGAACGGAGACTGAAATATCCATTCCCGCAAGCGTTGTTAAAATTGCAAACGGTGTCTTTTCCGGAAAAGCAATTTCAAAGGTTGTATTTAACGATACACTTACCACAATCGGCGCGCAAGCGTTTATGAACTGTACAAAGCTTACGGAAATTGCTCTGCCTAATTCCGTGACGGAAATAGGAACAGAGTGCTTCTCGGGCTGTACTGCGCTTACAAAAGCAGCTTTATCCACAGAGATACTCGACATATCCGATAAAGCGTTCTATAATTGTACTGCGTTGGCTGACGTGACGTATCCTACGCATTATACAAGAATAGGCGACAGCGCATTCTATAAATGCTCTGCTATTACCTCTATCGATTTACCCGAAACGGTAAAGAGAATCGAAGCCAATGCTTTCTATTCGACAAAGGCAACAGCGGTAAAGACCTTGAAGTTGCCCTCGTCGTTAGAGTATTTGGGTAATTATTGCTTCAGATACATCGGACTGAGCGAGCTGACTATCCCTGACACGCTGACAGAAAGCGTGTTTGAAGGCCCGCCATCAACTATATACGCGCCCTTTATGTATAGCCAAATCACAAAGATTGTATTCCCCGATGCGTGGACGAGGGTTCCTGACTACATGTGCTACTACAACAAAAAGCTGGCGGAAATTGTCTATCCGACAAACGTTAAGCAGATTGGTATAAGCTCATTCTTCTATTGCGAGAAGCTTGATAAGCTATATATTCCCGATACGATCGAAACACTGCGCGACAATTGCTATGCGTACTGTAAGGGTGTTACGGAAATACATATACCCGAGGGTATTAAGGCTTTGCCTAAACGTCTATGCGACACCTCACAGATTACGTCGATCACGATTCCCGCTTCTGTAGAAACGATCGGACACCAATGCTTCCATCGCAGCGAGAAGCTTGAGGAGGTTATTTTTGCAGAGAACGGAAATTTGAGTTACATCGACACATATGCATTTGCCGGATGTACCTCGTTGACGGAATTCTATATGCCTAATACCGTTACCGAATGTAATTCCTCGTTTATTCAGGATTGTTCTTCGCTTAAGGTATTGGTGCTTTCAGAAAACCTTACAACAATCGGCGGTGTTAATCCGTTTAAGGGAACAGCCGTAGAGGAGCTGGTGATACCGGAGAAGTATCAAGGCTACATCGGTCAGTTATGCTCCTACATGACTGAATTAAAGAGATGTATATTCAAGAATAATGTATACTATATAACTAACTCAACCTTCACCAGCTGTACTTCCTTGGAAACAATTATTTTCGAAAAGAATGTTGACTTGGCGTTGGCTCTCGGTTACAATCTGCAAAGCTTAACCGAGGTGGAGTTTAGAGGCGATATAAATAAGTTGTACGGCTTGTCGTTTGGATACTGTGCAAATTTAAAGACAGTTACGTTCAATAACGTCAATACAATTACAGGCTTTGTAGGTCAATACTCCGCAATCGAAAAGATGATATTCAACGGAAATATCGGTTCCATCGAATTATTTGCATTCCAGTATATGGAGCAGTTAAAGGAAATCGAACTAAACGGAGATTTGGGTAGCGTCGGAGAATTTGTTTTCTACAGCTATGCTGCCGTTGATGGTGTAAACACCGGTTTTGTCGGACCCGAATACCTTTCCACTCCAAATGTAAGGTGGGTAGTGCCCGAGAGTAACCCTTATCTTACGGTAGACGAGGACGGAGTATTGTACAATAAAGACAAGACAAGATTGTACAAGCTGGCTCCCGGAATTGTTGTAGACAACTATGAAATGCCCGATTCGGTTGTTATCGTCGATAACGGTGCATTTGCCGGAAGAAGTGATATTCACACAATTAAGCTCGGCTCGCAGTTTGTCGATATTCCCGATAAAGCCTTCTTTGGTATGACAAGCTTAACGAGTATCGATATAAGTAATGTTCGTTCCCTCGGCGCATATGCCTTTGGTAATTGTATGGCTCTGGAAAGTATTTCCTTATCGGATAAGGTTAAAACCTTGCCCGAAGGCGTATTTAACGGATGTACGGCTTTAACCTATGCAGCAGCGGAAGGCTCGATAAGCTCTGTCGGTGCATATGCATTTGAAGGATGCTCAAAGCTTGAATTGCCCGAATGGTTAGTAAATACGGAGTCCGTAGGAGCTTACGCATTCTATAACTGCCCATTCACATCGATTGGCGCGAACACAATGAAATATATCGGAGAGGGAGCATTTGCCGATTGTCAATATCTTACCTCGTTTGAATTTTGCTCGGATTTAAGAGAGCTTGGCGAGTATGCTTTTGAAAACTGTCCGTTAGAAAAGATTATTCTTAACGAGGGCTTGTTAAGCGTAGGTAACTATTCCTTCAGTGGTTGTACCGAGGCAAAGGAGGTTTATATTCCTTCGAGCTTGGGCGAGTTCCTGTTCTACAAGACATTCAGATATTGCGAAAATATCACTGATGTCAGAATCGGCGAAGACAATATGTACCTTGTTATGCAGGATGGAGTTTTATTTACAAAGGATATGACTTCTTTGGTATTCTACTCTCAAAATATCGATGCATTATCGTACGTAATCCCCGAGGGCGTTATAAAGGTCGGAAGGAATGCCTTCTACGGAAACAAACGCTTGACTACCGTGGAATTTCCTAGCACACTGAAGGTTATCGGAGATAAAGCGTTCTATGGATGTACAAATCTGAATGTTTTGATATTCAATTCGGAGGTTGCGCCCATACTTGAAGCTTTATACGATGAGAATCACTATATACTTTATGCAAACTTTGTTGATTACGTTGAGGATATGGAAAGAGGACTTATCCTTTACTGTCCGAATGCAGAAAACTATTACGCTCCTGTTTGGTTGATGTACTTCAGTTCAATCTATAACACAACCGAGAAGGAACCCGAAGGAGAGCCTAAGCTTATGTTTGGATTAAACTCGATTGGCTTAACCGATAGGAATCGCGCATTCTACTTAAGCATATAGGAGGTATATCATGAAAAAATACTTTTTACTTATTGCCGTGACACTTGTTTGCTTGCTGACACTTGCGGCTTGCGGAACGAGCGGTGCAAACAGAGTTATATTTACGTCGGATGGTGAGATTGTTGCCGTTTATCAATACCTAAAGGCAAACACAATCGACCCGTCACCGGCTGTTGAGAAAGAAGACCATGATTTCGTGGAGTGGAAGCTTACCGAAACGTTAGAGGACGGAACCAGAGTGTATGATGCAGTTTGGATTCACTCGAACATTCTTTACACAATAACCTATGATTACTTGGGAGTTATTACGGAGCAGAA
>JAQVMT010000051.1 GCA_028703495.1 Clostridia bacterium
ATTTTGCAGGTAAACATAAGTTCCTGACAGACTTTGACTATGGCCGTTTTATAGGACGTAAAAATAATAATTAAGCACTTGACAACTTATTAATCCTATGTTATAATAACAATAGTGAAAGGTTTGAAAATAGAATAATACTGATAGACAAGTAGGAATTGATGTATCGCTGTAATCGCCTCCCAAGGCTCTGTGACTGTCTTCTGAGACCTCTTGAAGTAATGTTCTAAGTAAGACCAAGTAACTATTGTTATTTCATACGTTAAGTTATCAAGTGTCCTAAGCAGTTATAGGCTTAGAATACGGGCTTATATAACGCCATTACGCTAAAACCACAAGCGTATAATTATAAACTGATGAAGTAAATATAATGGTGTGATATAAGAAGAAAGAATAACTGAGGTAAGAATAGCAATAAACTTAATACTTTCCAACAATTTAATAATCTATGAGTGTAACTCCAAGTCATAAAGACAAGGAGTGTTTTGTGTTTTATACCACAACAATTTGGTTTCTTCTGTGAGGTGATATACTATGAGTAAATACTACACCTACATACGCGCACCTGCGCACGCACGCACACGCGATTAAATAAAGCCTATTATAATACTTACATTAAAGGCCGTTTTTTCTGGCGTGCTACGATTTATTTCGCCACTGGCTTATTATGTGAGCGTGAGAGAACGTCACAAATTTAAAAAAAGAAGTGTGATTATTATGACAGTAAAACTTTCTTGCAACGAATCTTTCTACAATGAGATTTCCAACGTTATTGACAACAAGGCCGCGAGCGTCGTTGAAATGATAGGCGGCACGCCTGCTATACACGTTCGCGCCTTTAAGTTAATCGTCGGCCAGCTCGAAAAAATCAAGCCAGAAGAAAGCGCCGCCACAATCGCGCGGCTTGTAAAATACGCCACAAATTACGCCACAGGCTCGTCAGGCGTGAAAGCTCAATTAGTTAAAAAAGACGCTGAGCTTGAAGCCACGAAGAAAGACGCCGCCGAGAAAGACGCCGCGAACGCAAAATTACTTGCCGAGCTTGCCGAAATGAAAAAACTTTTAGCCGAAAAAAATACAGAGAAAGCGCCGGCTAAAAAAACAAGCCATAAATAATGATGATTATAGTCATCGGCTTGTTATTACTCTTATATAGTTTGAACGAAAAAACATAGGCGTTATTTTAAGCCAGTCAAGCAGTACAAAAATTGCTTGACTGGCCGAAATTTTTTTAGGCGTGAGATTTGTTAGCACATACAAGAGAAAATTTGGGAGAAATTTTGAAAGTGCCTTATCTTATGTCCGAGAGTTTATGCAGGAACGGACGCTTCGCGTATTATACGAGAGAAAATTTCGGAGAAAATTTGAAAGTGCCTCTATCTATCCGACGAAGGCTTTTGGGTTCAGGTTAAGGCCGGCTTCGCCTTTTATTATAAATATCAGAAAATTTTTCCAGAATTTTTTGAAAGTGCTACTCTTCTTTTTTATTATACCAATATGCCGTATGTAAAAATGAAAGTATTAAAGATACGGTCGCCGATACATAAGCCGTTATTCTTATTGCGTACAGGAATAATGAGAAATCATTTTTAATGAAAGTAATGAACATAATAATAAAACCGATAGCGAGTATTACTTCATTAACGCGAACGAAAGTATTAAAACTATTGAGCCTATCTTTCAGTTTATAATAAGCTCCGCTCGCTTTTCGCCATTCATTCAAGTTATCCTCATTCTGCCGGCGAGGTGCGATAAGAGCATATCAACATCGTCAATATAGTAATTAACCGTGATACCGCTCATTACATTTCGTTTTAAAAATTCATCGTAAGTCAAAGGAAAGTTTATAATGAGTTTTAATTTCTGAGCTTCTTCGGCGACTCGGATAGCTTCGTTCGTATCTGCGCATACGAAATAAGTATAGATATTTTTTTCAGAATTCTTGGCGCATTCTTTTAATAATCGCGTAGTCTTGCCTTTGCCTCTTTTAAGCAAAATAAGTTCATTCATGCTATATCACTCCTCGAATTTTTCGGATATTTCTTCGACATGATTTTTACGATTTTCTTTACGCTGTTCTGCGGCGGCTTCTACCGATAGTAATTTTACTTCGCCGACGTAGTTAAAATCATGGTCATACGACCAATTACATTCTCCTGATTGAGTAGGGAATAACTCGTTCAGAATACAGGTGCAAACGTCTTTTTTGAAAGCAGTCGGCACGACTACTGCTTGATGAATAATCTCTCCGCCGAATGTATTATATACCTGATGCTCTTCAGGTAGGCCGTCGCAATCAGAAATATTTTTTGCTAAAGCGGCGACCGCTGTATCGTAATCTTCTTTTGTTTTAAAAAACTGAAATGTATCTTCAGTACCGTCATATAAAAAATACTTATTCATTCAATCTCAACTCCAGTCTTATCTTCGTCTTTTCTTTTTCTCTTGCCTTTCTTTTCTTGGCGCACCTCGTTCTTTTCTGCGCCGTATTTCAGCATTTCATTTATGTCTTTGAATCGATGTTTAGCCATTTCACGCCGTATGTTATCTCGCGCTTCGCCTATGATACGGCTCTGTTCGTCTATTATCTCCATTTGAGCGACGAGTTTTGTTGTTTCTTCGTTTATCGGTATATAAATAGCACCGAAATAAATACAATCTGAACTTTGTTCTTCGGCAAGACATTTAAGATTTTCTTTTCCTCTGCCGCGCGAACCTTTTTCGAAAGAATACCAGAAAAAATCTTTAGAAAGTGATGTGATTTCGCCTTTATTGCCGTATAAATCGTATATTTCTATGCGTTTTACGCTGTTTTGTATCACTTCGTCGATGATTTCTTCTAATTTGCCTGCATTATGCGTGTTTATGTCAGGAATTTCATCAGAAAAGAAGAAATGGCCGCGAAAATTATAACAAATGCTATAATTTCGATAGGTATATACTTTAACAGTCGAATCGCTCATTTTATATCACTGACCACGCTTCTATGCAGTCAAAAGCCTCTTTATCGCCGTTATTGAAGTATATTCGTAATGTAGTTGAGTTACGATTTTCTGTTACTTCAATTCTTTTCATATCCTGCATATTATACAAG
>JAQVMT010000029.1 GCA_028703495.1 Clostridia bacterium
CAAGGCAACAAATCTGTTCTCCTTCGTTCCGCTACGCTCCACTTCGGAGAACAGATTCAACTCTCTAACTTAACAACAATTTCAGATTTAGGGTGTTTTCCGACTGAACATTTCTTGACAATTCCAACATGAAACGAATTCATTTGTATAATAAATGTATATTAAACGTAGAAACATGCTCGAAGGAGATGCTATATGAAAAAAATAGGCAGTACAAACTTAACATTAACTGTATTAAGCTTTGTGTTTGGGATTTTCTTTGCTCTTTGCGGTATTGCGCTACCGCTTATCGCTCCCGACGACAGTGCAGACATTCCCGGATTGGTTTTATTGTGTATAGGCGGAGTATGGTTTGTATTAGCTTTAATTTTGCTGATAGTCAATAAGGATAAGAATATCTACATAAGCGACAGTGGCGAACTGCTTGTTTCTACTAAAATCCATTTAGAAATTTCTGATGGATTACAGATTAAGAATGATGGAAAATACTACAGCATACCGCTTAATAAAATAAAGGATGTAACCTATTACGTCATGCAACCCGGTACCGCATCCAAAACGGGCGGCATATTGGGCGGAGCGGCAGGATTTGCCATAGGTGCGGCAATGGATTCAAACGGAAAATCAAAATTCAATGTTACAATAGAGCTTGAAAATGGAAGTATACGTATGAAAAAAGTATATAATGCAAAAGCAACTTGTCAAGCAATTAAAAAGTGTCTTATTTCCTAATACCAAGTAAAGCCTTACTTCAGCATTTTGGCGAGTGTAATAATGCTTATAAGTAAGTACCGCCTTATTTCAGCATTATGGCGTGGATTTTTTGAGAAAAAATATACGCGCATATATCTACCTGCAAAGAAAGTAATTGTACTTTTTTTCCTCTGCCAGCGTGGTTTGCTCCATATGACCGGGATAAACCGTATAATCGCTTTCTATTGCGACGATGCGTTTGAGTGATTGTGCCATGAGAGTTGCGTTTGAACCGTCCAAATCGGTTCTGCCGATGCTTCGCGCAAAAAGAGTGTCGCCCGAAAACATGGCGTTTTCGATGAAGTAACATACACTCCCAAGAGTGTGACCGGGAGTCGTCAAAACCTTTACTTCAAAATCGGAAATATACAGATCGCAATCCTCCTCGAATTCCTCGGTTATCGGACATGCGAGCGCAATGCAACCATATTTGTTGCGGTCGGCGTGCCTTGCCATATCGGCATCTCTGCGGTTGATGTAAATCGGACAGTCAAAGCTTTTCTTAATGATTGCTACCCCGCCAACATGGTCGAAATGTCCGTGTGTCAGCAGCACCGCTTTGACCTTCAACCCTTTTTCGGCAAGGAAATTCAATATATCGCCAACCTCGTTGCCATAAGCCATATCAATAATCAACGCCTCGTCCTTGTCATACACGACGTAGCAATTGGTTCCCAAATCTCCTACGGAAAAGCTTTTGACTTCCATAATAACTCCTTTGCGTTTGCGATCAAATTCAGTAAAAATTAGTTTCTCAAACCGATAGTATCGATCCTTTGTCATTACCTATAAACAAGACTCTTTTCAAAACCGATCGACACCCTACTAAGCACCTCAAAACACCTTGTTTGCACTTGTCTTAATCAATCCCTATCCAAAATCAGCGTGACGGGTCCGTCGTTTACCAAGGATACTTGCATATCGCCGCCGAATACTCCGCCGTAGGTTCCTACCCCGTGAACCTTGAGCCTTTCGATAACGTAATTGTATAGAATTTCGCTTTCCTTATACCCGCCCGCATCGCAAAAATCGGGGCGTCTACCCTTTTGTGCGTTGCCGTAAACGGTAAAGTTGGACACGACGAGTATCTCCGCTCCTATATCCAAAACGGAAAGATTGAGTTTGCCGTCTTCGTCGCAGAAAATCCTTAAATTTGCAAGCTTTTCCGCAATAAAATCGGCTTGCGCAGTTCCGTCACCCTTCCTGATGCCCAAAAGCACAAGCAATCCCTTGTCTATCTCGCTTATCCTTTTTCCATCGACGTCCACCCGCGCACGTAAAACTCTTTGAATAACAGCCCTCATTTATTCCACCTTTGTATTTTTGCTGTCGCAATCAAGTAATCACGGAAACAATCTAATGACGATAAAAGCCATCGACCACAAATGACCATTCCCCACTACATCGACGTTCTTTGCACCTCAAGAGTATGCGGTAAGGCTCTAAGCTTTGCCATAAGCGACTCTAGCTGCGTATGGTTGCGTATTTCCACGGATATTTGAGCAATTGCAACGTGACTTTTGTCCTTTTTGGCGTTAATAGCGGTCAAGGTCAAGCCCTCGGAGCTTACAATTCGGGTAATATCCGCAAAAACTTCACCTTTGTCCTCGGAGCGAATGATAATCGTGGCAATATAGGTGGCACCCGCTTCGGAGGCTTCGTCTATCTCCCAGCTGGCTTCGACAAGTCGATATTGCTGTAAGCCCTTAAGGCTTACGCAGTCGGCTCTGTGAATAGTAACACCTCTGCCGTAGCTTATATAGCCCACAATGTCATCGCCGGGTACGGGCGAACAGCACTTACTGAAACGAATAAGCGGACTTTCGTAGCCCTTAACCCTTACACCCGTAGGATTTTCGACAGCCTTACTCGTATACTGCTTAACAGGCAGCTGCAAGCCCTCACCCGATTTGCGAATGCCAATCAGCTTCATAAGAACTTGATTAATCGTAACTCCGCCGTAGCCTACGGAAGCGTACATTTCGTCCACGTTAGTAAAGCTATATCTTTCCAACACGTTTTTCAAGGCTTCGTCGGTAAGGAGTTGGCTAAGCACATAGCCCTTGTGCGAAGCCTCCTTTTCCAGCATAGTCTTGCCGTTTTTGATATTCTCTTCCTTTAGCTCCCGCTTAAAAAACTGCCTGATCTTGGCTCTCGCACCGGAGGTTTTGACAATCTTCAGCCAATCTCTGCCCGGACCCTTGCTGTTATTATTTATAAGGATCTCCACGACATCGCCAGTATCCAGCTCGGTATCCAAGCTTACGATTCTGCCGTTAACCTTAGAGCCTGCACATTTATTGCCGATTTCACTGTGGATCGCGTACGCAAAATCCAACGTAGTCGCACCCTTTATGAGCTTTCTTACGTCGCCCTTGGGCGTGAATACGAAAATCTCGTTTGTTACCTTAATGTCGTGCCGTATGATATCCAGAAACTCGCCCGAATCCTGCAAGTCCCCCTGATAGCTTAAAACGTCCTGTACCCATTTCAGTTCGCTGTCTAAGCCCTTGTTAGTGTTGCCTTCCTTGTATTTCCAATGCGCGGCAATACCAAACTCGGCGATTCTATTCATATTTTTGGTTCTTATCTGTATTTCAACCGGCGTTCCGTTATCCGAAATCAACGTTGTATGCAAGCTTTGGTACAGATTGGGCTTGGGTGACGCAATATAGTCTTTTACTCTGCCCGGAAGTGGAGTCCATAATTGGTGCAGTATTCCCAAAACCAAGTAACACTCCTCCTTCGAGGTGACAATTACTCTTATCGCCATTAGGTCGTATATCTGTTCGAAGGCTTTCCCCTGCGTTTTCATTTTCTTGTATATGCTGTAAAAATGCTTGGTTCTGCCCACAATGTCGAAGTTGACGTTGTTTTCCTTCAAGGCGTTGCTGATTTTTACAATGGTTTCATCGATGAATACCTGCCTCTCCTCTTTTTTGGCGGCAATAAGCTCGGAAATATTGTCGTAAGCTTCTCTGTCCAAAAATTTGAGCGATAGATCCTCCAATTCGCACTTGATAGCAGAAATACCCAACCGTCCGGCTAAAGGAGCGTAAATATCCATCGTTTCTCTTGCCATAATCTGCTGTCTTTCCTCGCTCAAATACTGAAGCGAGCGCATATTGTGGAGCCTGTCGGCAAGCTTAATTATCAATACACGAATATCCTTGCTCATTGCAAAGAACATTTTCCTTATGTTCTCCGCCTGCTCCTGCTCCTTGGATACAAACTGAATCTTGTCCAGCTTTGTAACACCCTTAACTAGGTCTGCGATCTCGTCTCCGAAGGTCGTGCGCAACAGCTCGTCGGTAACATAAGTATCCTCGACAGTGTCGTGCAACAGTCCCGCGCATATTACGGGAACATCCAGCCCTAAATCAACCAAAATGTCTGCCACCACAACGGGATGCGTGATGTAAGGTCTTCCGCTAGCCCTCTTTTGCGTGGCGTGCGCTTTCTGCGCAAGCTCAAACGCGTCGAGTATCTTTGTGTACTCGCCGGGATAATAGTGTTTTATTTTAGATTTTAAGTTACTTATGGTAACTTCCGCTTTTTCCTTCTTCATATATCCGCCTGTCGCCCGTTGCGGCATATCGCTTACGGCGAAGTATTGTTTATTTCATATGCTCTATAAATATTTTCGCTTTTGACTCCTACACGCGTCCTTTTCGTTTATTCCTCAAAGCGCGATGCGATTCGTTCACCTTCGCGCGCCACTCAAGCTTGCAAGTTCCTTTATCCATGCAAAGGCAATTTGCACTGCTTCACTCGCCATTCATTACTTGCAATTCTATTCATCGATACATAAACTTTCGATTTTATACTGCCGATGAGCAACAATTCAACACGTATTCAGCCTTAGCTTTGCTAAACTTCCTCGCTTCCTTCGTTGCAACAAGCATTATACAGTATGGAATTACTCAATGGATTGTGCGTATTCCGTCTTAGCTTTGCTAAGCTTCCTCGCTTCCTTCGTTGCAACAAGCTTTATACAGTAAGGAGTTACTCAATGGATTGTGCGTATTCTCGACGATAACGTTGAACGGCTTTTCGATTTTTATCAAGGCTAACTGAACGAAAATGCATACCGCACACGCAAAAGCTTCGTATTTGATGTCGTTAAGCCCGACCTTTTCGTATAAATCCGATAAAGAGTAAGCTTTTTCGCCCTTGGTTATCGCCTTATATACCTTCACGCACAACGATCTGCTTATTCCCAACGCACGCAAAAACGGAGGTATTTCCGATCGTACAAGGTAATTGTCGCGATTGCCGTCGCCATATCCGTAAAAATCGTAGCAGGGTGCGCCGTAGGTTTGCCGCGACAATGGAGCAATAAGCACGCGCCGTCCGCCCTTGCCGCATCTGAAGAAATCGACGTAGAAATCGCTCAAGCTCGCATAATTACGGCAGGCATTTTCATATTCCGCATATGAATTGAACACGAGTACGATATTCTTGGCTTTTAATAAGTTATCGAGGTCGGCTTCGGCGTTGTGCATACCGAATGGTTTTTCCTTGTCGTCGGTCGCACTTACGCAGTTTTCGATAAAGCTCTCTAAATAGTTTTTGGCGTAAATGCCCTCGAAGCGCAAGCCGTTGAGGATATTCAGATCGCCGATAATTCCGACAATGCAATTATCGTAGGAATCGAATTCGGTCGTGTACATGAATTCGCACTCGGCTCCGTTTCTCAAGGCATCCAGATATTCCGCGTACTCGTTAAAGCCTTTAAGCTTTATACCGGAGTCGGTCACCAATTGAAGATGGCTTTTGTTTTGCCCGAACAAATCGGCTCCGACCACTCCGCATTTAGAATAAAATACAGGCTTTTCATTTGGCATAAGAGGCTCTAATGCACTCAAAGCATTCAAAAACTCCTCATCGCGCATATCCTTATTATATTCGAAATCGTAGTACTGCGTGCCATCGCTTTCGCCAAATACCTCGGCTTGCTCCAAAATGCTTTGGGTAAAACGCTCCAACATATCGGCTTTTACCGTAAAACCCGCACTTTTTTCGTGTCCGCCGAACCGTTCCAAGCAGTCGTCAGCACCCTCTAAGAGTTTAAGCACGTTGACTCCCTCGACGCTCCTGGCAGAGCCGACATAGCTCTGATTCTTCTTGCACAGCACAAACGACGGAAGTCCGTATTTTTCCTTCAATCTCGATGCAATCAAGCCGATTATGCCCTGCTTGAAGTCATCGTATTCTACAATAATTGCCCGTCCCGCGCTTTCCTGAACTAGCTCATCGGCAATCTTCACGGATTTTTGAAGCTCGTCTATTCTCCTCAAATTTATTTCGTTAAGCCTTTCAACTCCCTTATTATCGGGCTTATTTTTATGTAAAAGCACACTGAGTGCACTCTCCGGAGTTTCGATTCTTCCCGCAGCGTTAAGTCTGGGTGCAACCCTCATCGCGATATCCTCGGCGGTATAGGGCGGTTTGCACTTGGAAAGCTCGAGCAAGCCCTTCAAGCCCTCGTGGTTGATATTGGCTAGTCCCACCTTGACAATATGCCGATTCTCGTCGACAAGCGGCATAATATCGGCGATAGTTCCGATAAGCGCAAGGCAAGCATATTCGTTGTATGCCGCATCGCCGCCTATAGCCTGCACAAGCTTCAAGGCAACGCCGGATCCCGATAAATATCTGAACGGATAACCCATTTTGCAGTTGACCGATATACAATTCGGCAAGGTCTGCGGCAACTCGTGATGGTCGGTCACAACAATGGTAACTCCCAACTCGCTTTGAATCAGAGCAATTTCATCTATATCCTTGATTCCGCAATCCACGGTAATCAGCAAATCAAACGGCTTTTTGTAATACGCTTTTTCTACTAAATCGAAATGCAGTCCGTATCCCTCGTCCCTGTCGGGCAAAATAATCTCGGCATTTATCCCTATGTCGTCAAAATACAGCTTTAACAAAGCGGATGCGGATATTCCGTCGGCATCATAGTCGCCGTAAACGATAATCCTGCCCTTTCTGTCCCTCACGGCAAGTATTTCCTTGACAGCAACATCCATATTACTCAATAAATACGGGTTGTGTCGAGTTTCGCTTTGCAAATACTCCCCTACCTCCTCGGGAGCGATCCCTTTGGATAGTATAAAACGGGCAATCTCACGGGAAAGCTTCGCGGTTCTTGCAACAGTGTCAATTACGTCCTCTTTGACGCAACACTCCCTCAATTTGAATTTCTCGCGCATTTTCCCTCCTGCTTCTGCATTAATAGACGATAATCTCGATATATGTATATTTTCGATTTTCGGCTAAGTATAAAATAAGGCTGTCGATAAAACAGCCTTGTTTTAGATAAACTTCAAGTTTAAATCAGTCTTTTTGTGTAGCCTGCACAGCGCCCTTGCGGTCGTTTTTGCCTGCATTCTTTTTTCCGAGTCCCTTAAACATCGCCCACAGCGGTGTAGCGATAAAGAAAGCGGAATAGGTACCGGCAACCAAACCGAACATGATCGGAATAGTGAACTCTCTCACCGACGGAACGCCGATAATAGTAAGAACCAAAACCGCAACAAAAGTAGTCAACGATGCGAAAATCGTTCTCTTGAGAACCTCTCTTACGGACATATTAGCCAAAGTGTCCGACGGAGCGGTGTTGTACATAAGCTGATTCTCTCTGATTCTGTCGAAAATTACGATGGTGTTGTTGATTGAATAACATACAATCGTAACAACAGCGGCAACGAAATTCTCATTTATCTGTAGGTCGAAGATCGCACCCGCAATAAGCATAAGCGTTATCATAATCAAAACGTCGTGAATCAACGCAATGATAGCGGCGCACGCACTCGCAAATTTACCTACGTTCCAGAACCTGATAAGGATATATACAAGTACTGCGGCAAGAGCGACAGCCAACGCCTTCAAAGCCTTACTGAACAACTCTTTAGAAGCAGACGCACCGATCGAGGTTTGATATATTGTAACCGTACTGCCCTTTAAGGCGCCCATAATTCCGACGTAGGAATCAAAGTCAAAGTCCTCGCCCAAATATGTGCGAAGCGTGGCTCTGTCGGCTTCCTCAACGTTATTTCCACCGTTTCTGTATAAATTATCCAACAGCGACATAACTGTTTCGTTTACTTCCACGTTGTTAATTTCGTTCTTAAACTGAAACTGCATGGATATTTTTCCGTTATAGGTCAGCTTTGTAGCATTGGACACATCCAGCGAAAGCAATTTCAACTGCTCGGCGACAATAGTCTCATACTCATCGAAGTTATTCTCGGTCAGCTCGTTAATCTCTACCTCAAGCTCGACACCGCCCGAGAACTCGATTCCATAATTGGGACCGATGGTAAACGCAAGAATAATTCCCACAACAATTAAGCAAGCGGATATTATCATCAATAGCTTGGATCTTTTAATAATGTCAAAGGATTTCTCAGCCATTTTATTCCACCTCCTTTGCAGGTTTTAATTTGAGTCCGAACGCCTTATCTTTTCCGTTCAACGGACTCAATAACTTTAGGAATAATCTCGTTAACAGCAACGAGGTAATAAGCGATATAACAATACTGTACATCAAGGTGATGGCGAATCCGTCGATCGCTCCGCCCGTGTCCATGAAGTATAGGATTAAGCCGCCCAAGAAGGTCGTAATGTTTCCGTCGAGAACGGCGGACAACGCTTTCTTAAATCCGTTTTTGAAGCTCGTAACGCGGCTCTTTCCCGTACCGTATTCTTCCTTTATTCTCTCGAAAATAATGATATTAGCATCAACCGCCATACCTATACCGAGGATAATACCTGCGATACCGGGCAAGGTCAACTGCGCCAAGGGTATAAAGCACAACGCAAGCACAAGCAGTACCAAATAGCAACTCAAAGCAAGCGTAGCCGCAACACCCATAAGCCTATATTCCAATATCAAGAAAATACCGATAAGTAAAATAACGATGATACCCGCAAGAATCGTTCCTTGAATCGCTTCCTCACCCAGTTTCGCGCCGATGGTCTTCGTTTCAAGAGCATTGCCCACGAACTTAATATCATACGCACCCGACTGAATCTGAATAGCGAGGTTGATCGCCTGATCGGCTGTATCGATACCGGTAATCTTGCTGTACTTACTGTTAATTACCGTACTGACAGTCGCTTGCTGTATTATCTCACCGTCCAAAATAAAGTAAATAGTACTGGAAGTAGTGCCACATTCCGCGGTCGCTTTTGCCATCAACGCCTGTCCTTCGGCGTTAACCTCCAACTGAACCGCATACGACGAAGAATCGGTGTCGTAATACGCATTCGCGCCCACGATATGTCCCGCGTTCGGCAATAAAGCATCATCGCCGTCCTCACTTCCGATCTTTACCTTCAAGTTAGCCGGATTTCCCAATATATCCAATACGTCGTCGACGTCATCAACGTCGGGAATTTCAACTTTCAGTTTATAACCGTCGACAACGGTAACCGTCGCCTCGGTATATCCCTTGGACTTCAATCTGCTTTGCATTACCTCGGCAGTTCCTTCCAACGCGCTCTCAAAGTTGTTGACTTCGACTCTCACGCTTTCGTTTTTTTGGTCTTCAAGTATATCACCGTTTTCGTCCAAATAGTTTCCGTTGTCGTCGGTAACGTATTTTTCCGCCTCGAACGTTACATAAACTCCGCCCTTAAGATCCAATCCCAACTTAATGTTGTTAATCGGAGATGTGAAATCGTACACGCCGATTTTCATATTAGGAGCAAAGCAAAATAACGCAAGAGCCACGATTAACACAACGATAATACACAGCCATACGATGGACATTGTCTTGTTCATCTACGTTTGCCTCCTTAGCAAATAGTAACTCATACGCGCAGAGCAATATAATAAAAAAGCGCCTGCGCACAACTCAACTGATATATTATAGTAAATAAAAAGTCATTAGTCAATTAAATTGCTATCGTTTTTTGCAAATTTCGCAGTTTTTGACCAACACGGAGCACGTATCCGCCTGCCTCGGTACTATTGAGACTATCTCTTTTCCCACGCCGCAGCCACGTAGACGCTACTCCTTTTTTCACCCGATAAAATGCTTTTACTAAGCAACGCCTAATTTACGCATTATGAGGAGTGGATTAGAATATATCATTTTTAGGCTAATTCGTTTTCGTTGCCTAAATGTTAAATAATCGTCTTTCGTATTAAATTACAGCTTTCGGATTTGCAACGAAGCGACTCGGCTGATTATTAACAACGAGCGGCACGGATTATCCGCTGCCACCGACGAATTTGCCGTATTGATCGGTATAAGAATAATCCGGCATTAGTGCGAATAGTATAAAGTAAAACGCTTAACGCATCGTTGTGCGCAGGGGGTATTATGACTGAAAGGATTAAAAAAGGATTTTGGCAGGAAATATTGACAACAGTTTTGTTTGCGGTTCTGATTTCCGTTATATTGGTGTTGGCATTTGCTTTACTTTTGCGGTTCGTCAACATCGACGGAAAAATTATTGTCGCGGTAAACCAAATCATCAAAGCCGCAGGAATTGTCATCGCGGTATTCGCGCAATTCAAAACCAAAGGTAAGGGTGTTATAAAGGGAGCCGCCGCCGGTATAATATACGCAGTAATTTGCGGAGTATTGTTGGGTATATTGGGTGTTTTTTCAATGAAGCATATATTTATCGATTTAGGACTGCTTATGGCGGTCGGAACATTCGCCGGACTGATAAAAGCAGGAAAATAAATTGATTCGGAAAGTATACTCATACTCCTTAACGGAGAGTTTGCAGCATCAGTAAAGCCCGAAAATTCCGCTAAAAAAGCCCTCCGTTCATTAGAGGGCTTTTAAGCTTTAAGTTATTTCACGGGAAAACTCGGCTGCGTTTTTTAGCCTCTTACAAAAGCTCTTGCCGAACCAAGTCTCCGATTTCGGCGCATATTTACTTCTTGCGCGCACCCTTGTGCTTAGTGGCATTGTTTTGATACTTTACCACAGGCTTTTGCGGAGCGGTTTGTTCCTTGTCGGAGGCTTCGACCTCCGCGCTTTCGCCATCTGCAATATTATCGTTCTCTTTAATACTAGGCGTAGCGACGCGCGATACGGTAACGCTCTTTTTCTTCTTGATTACCTTCTTTTGAACGGGATAGAAAATGCGGAACATTTTCATATAATGCACCATCCACACAAATGCCGTAAAAAAGAACCCCAAGAACATAAAGAGCGACAACAGCAAGGATCCGAATCCCGTGTTATAAAATATAACACCCAATGTCAGAGGGGCGAAGGACAGAATGAACGCCGCCATATTCGGTATTATGTTGGAGGAAAACAGTATCCAAGCATCGGAAATACTTTGCTTAAGAGGCTGCTTATACGTCGCGACGACCGCATATAAGGACATGACCGCCGCGGCAAGCAATACAAAAGCCGCCCAAACGATTATCATAATGATTATCGATAGCCAGCTCCACAGAACCTGCGACAGGAATACTCCCAACATCGTCACAAGGCAGAATACGCCGCCCAAAGCCGCCATGAACGGAAGCATTATCCACGACGTCTGCACAAGCCCCGTGGCAAATCCCTTCAAAATCTTTAGCTCGCCAGTCCAAAAGCTGTCACGAATTACACAAAACGCACCCGATAATACCAACGGACTCAAAGCGAAGGCAAATATCATCCATATACCCGAGTTGACGGTTTGAGCAGCCTTTGTTTGTTCCAAAAAGCTGTCAAACCCAAACCAAACCTGAGAGCCCAAACCCACACTGTATGAATACGGATAGTTAGACGCCGTGTTTGCATTCTCCATTATCGTGTACCTTACCGGAAGATATACGACAGCCACCGCAAGTAAAAGCATAATTATGTTTAATCCGATTATCTTGAACATTTGAGCAGAAAACAAGTACTTGAAAAAGCCCCAGCCCGACAGCTCATTCACCAGCTTCTCCACATGGCTGCTTCTTTCGCCCGCAAGCATTACCTTGCCGAAACGTTGCCTTCTTCTCTCGGTCTTGGCACGTTCTTGCTGTTCATTCAGCCTTTTATTTTTATT
>JAQVMT010000052.1 GCA_028703495.1 Clostridia bacterium
CATTAAAAGCGCCGACTCGCATTCTGCCTTCGAAGGATTTTTCGCGGGGTCAGCTTTGTTTAATAGTTTTTGTATAATGTCGAGCATTTTTTCTTTCACGGTATTACCTCTTTTCTTGATTCTTAAATTCTTCGACTCTTCTTCTATTTTCTACGAGCTGTTCCATGAATTTTTCGGCCTTATCGAGTTCGTAGGGAAACGGAAGTATGCCTTTATTAAGGCTGAAAAATAAGGCTTTCTTGCTGTAATATTCAATGAAATTATGCTTGAATGCTATTAAGAAGCCTATGAACGACGGACTTGTTTTTACTGGCTGTTCGAATACGTCGAGAAGCGTATATTCCTGTTCTTCTCTGACTATTTCGTGCGCCGTGCCGTCTGCGTAATCTTTATCGCCGACATAGGCGAAATCAAGACCTGTCATTATCAGCAAATTAAAATTGAAATATTTAATTGCTAATTGGACTATAAACTCACCGACATTGAGGCGGCTATCGATTGAATCGAAGTTCTGAAACATTCTGGATATATTTGTAATTGTTTCAGACGTTTCGGCTTTGAGATTGTAAAGATAAATCTCTTTTCTGTTAGGCCATGTTTCGATTGTCTTCGGGTGCGATATCGACGAAGCAACGAGTTTGCAGTGTAAAGGTAATTTTTTGAACACGAAGCACGACGATAAATCGCCGGCATCGACGTTCACTGTCACGTCGGGATATATGTCGTTCTTATAAAGCACAGGGAACGCCGTATCGACTGCGAAGATATATAAATGCTCGCGATACTTCTTTATGAATTCGATATGCTTCGGGTCGGAAAGACTTGGGCCGGCCGCGCATATCATCGCGACTTTATTCGGAAAGAATTCGATATTACGTAATTTTTTGAAGTGCTTTACGTCTGCAAGATTAGCTCTGGCATTCGAGTTCCATAAAAAGCGCATTTCTGTTTCGACGCGCTGATTAATGCCTTCGAGAATTTGTCTTACGGTTTCGGCCATTATCTGCCTCTCTTCTCTTTCAGAAAGGCTTTTGTGGCGACTTCCTGCTCCATCAACGACATGCGAAGTATGTCGAATACATTAGCTTCATCCTGCTGTGACGGCTCATCGACAGTGTACGAAAGTGAAAGGTCTGACGACTCGTAATTGCCGAGATTGACTTTCGTTGACATGCTTACGGTCATTCTTTTTATTTTACCTGACTCGTAAAGTTCTTTTTTAATGTCTACCATGTTACGCCTCCTTCCTTTCGGGCGCGATAGTGCCGGCCTCTTTCTCTGTTTCTTTCGCCGCATAACCGGCAAGTATTTTCTGCATCGTATCGTTGACGCACGCCGATATTACGGTCGGGAATATTGAGATATCGAATACTTTAAGCGCTCTCGCCATTTCAAGCGGAGTCATGCCTACGGCTATGCCGTTGCCGTCGGGCGTAACGAGAATGTAGCGGCCAGACGTTAAAATCGTATTGATTTTGTCCTGCTGTTCTTTGAATTCGTTTTTCTCTTTTACGGGAGTAGTATCGAGAACTGGGCCGGCCTGTGCGGTGTTGATATTTTCTTCTGACATTATAAATTGCCTCCGTTTATTTTAATTTCGTATAGTATAACATAATCGACGCTTTATAGTTTAATAATTTTTTAAAATATTAAACGACTGAAGCGGCGAATACTTTTTTAATTTCGTTAAGATTTGAATAATAAGTATTTTTATCAAGGCCGAGCGTCCCGCATATTACATCTTTCTGAAGCGAGAAGCGAACGCCTTTCGGTCTATTCTGAAGTACGTTATCGAATACTTCGAACGGTATAAGAGTTTCATCGACGATAAGATTGAATATTTCGAGTGCTGTACCTGATAACGATTTTTTAACCTTTTCGCAAACTTCTTTAACTTCGAATTTATCAATGCACGACTCGACGGCCACAACTTCGGTTATAACATCGTCTTCAGCAACGACTGTATTCTTGCGATAATCGAAACCTGTCGCTCTTTCTTTGTACCATAAATGATTTACTGTTAATCTGATTCTTCCCATTAAATAATTCTTGATTTCTTCGTTTGTTTTAGTCCAGTCAACGTCTTTATCTGAATCTATAAAAGCCTGCTGTACGATATCTTGCGCCGAGTCTTTGTCTATTCCAAATCTTCCAACCGTAAAATAAACCAAATTTGTGTATTCTTCTGAATAAAAGTTCGCTAACATAGTAATCACTCCTTATATTTTTATAATCTTATAATCCTATAGTCTTAGATTCTTTTCGTATGATTCTTGTAATCTTTTTTTGCCTGCATATCTTTATAAAAATTCGAGTCTTTATTATTCGTTATGAGTTCGCTATCCAATAAAAGGTATTTAACGTAACTGCTGAAACTTACGCCGCATACTTCAAGTTCGCCGATGATTTTTGCGAGAAGCTCGCGCTCTTTTACTACGTTAAAAAATACAGGCTTGATTTTGTTGAATGACGCTACTTTTGAAGGCGCTGTCGTCTGACGTTGATTTGACTTCTTCGTAGCAACTGTCGTTGTTTTGCTCATGTTAATCGCCTCGCTTTCTTATCTTTATCTATATATAAGTATAGCATAGTTTTTATACGTAAGTCAATAGATTTTTAATATTTCTTTAAAGATTTTCTGCGCTCAAATAACATGCGTATTTTCATCATCGGCGAGAATTCTATCGGCTGTTTTAAATAGTGCTGTAACTCGCCAGATAAATATAAATCGTTCGGGTCGTCTTTCTCGCCAGTAGGCAAGGTGCATATGAAAGATTTCTTACCGAAGCTCGCTATTCGTTCTGCGGCCGATAAAGAGTCTTCAATAGCGTTACCGTCATAGCATACGATTATATTATCGAATAATGTCGTGAGCATATCT
>JAQVMT010000053.1 GCA_028703495.1 Clostridia bacterium
ATTTAGCCATAGCTTTTTCATATTCATCGCAGACACCGTTTATGAAGTATGCGCCGTACGTATCTAAGTCCGATACCTTTCGAACGAATTCAACGCCGTTAAATTCAAATGATACGCCGATATACTGAGGTGCTATTAATAGTGAATTATTGCTTCTGGCCAAACTAATAAGCGTATCAAGCGCCTCTTTAGCAACCTGAGCTATCGTAGGCGAGCCGCACAGTTTAGAGGCTATTCGGTATAAATCGCTCATTATTATTGCCGCCTTTCTTCTTTTCTTCTTCTAAAAATATATCAACTAATTTCTTGCCTCGTTCCGTCCACTCGTTTACGACCGGCGCGTTTCGAATATTTAACGTATTTTCTTTATCGATAAATACGTTTTTAAGTAACACTTCATCGAATGCTTCGCCGCCGATTATAATTATCTGAGCATTATTATATATGTGCATCGCACGCGCGAAGGGGTCGAAAGCATACGTGATATAAACCACGTCTTCGGCTTCGAGGCGCGTAATATATTCGTAGAACGTATCGGCAAGGCCGAACGCTGACGATAAGCATATATGCTCGTTCTTATCGAAGAAAGCAAACAGCTTACCGTTTTGGCTATCATCGTCTATGTCCTGAGCTTCGAGATACACACGACCAGTCGGCTTTAAATCGGCCATTGAATTACCGCGCTTTTCTTCGTGATGATTTAATATTTTAAATCTTTTGTTTTTTATAAGCATATCATACCTCTTTCGTCTAACGTCCGGCTTTTTCTTTTTCGATATAATAGCCGGCGAACCATTGTTTTCTGAATGCGCGAGAAAATGTTAATTTACCAGAGTCTTGTTTTTTATCCTTGTACGGACAGGCATCGATTGAAAGGCCAGAATGAAAAGCCTTCTGGCCTTTCTCGAATGCCGCATCGAACGGTGATTTGCCGTCTTTGTTATTCGTCATACTTATAATCTTTTCCTTCGAATTCGCAGTATTCAAGAACATTTCTCTGAGGGTCGAGAATCATTTCTTCTGGTACGTGAAACCACATACCGTCCTTGTTCTCGCCATTCGTGTTAGCTTTCGCCATTATACAAAGAGTCGGCTTTTCTGAATACCTGTTGCCACGGAACGACTCTTCGCAATCTTCGGCATTGCAGTAACCGATAGCAGTCGCCGCAAGCATACTGCCGAGGCAATTTGCGCAACCAAAGCCGTCAACTATTGTCGAGTACGAATCGTCATAATTTTTAAGTTCGAATTCGCCCGTACTTATTCTCGGTATAAACGCCTTTTTAAATTCTTTCGTCACGTTTTAACACCTCGCTTACTGTGTTTTGTGAAGCGATTTCTTCTAACAGTTTATTAGTCGTTAAGAAGCTCTCTTCGATACTTTTAGCGTCGAGCGATACAGCTCTCTTCGTAGAGCGCTCTTTGCGTTCTAAGCGCCTTATCTTGTCGTTTATAGCGCGTATTATCGTACGGCGCTTCTTGCCTACGAGCGTACTTACAAAGCGGCCTATCTCGCCGTAGCTGTGTATATGGCCGAGTGCATGATACACTTCGAGAGCGCGAATACCTTTTACTATTATCGTACTGTTTTTCATTCGACTTACTCCTTCGCTGTCGGCGTTTTTACGAGTTTATTTTCTTTTATAGGCGCGGCCGCTTCGACCGGCATTTTTGTTTTGCTATATTCGTTCTTATGGCAGTAACCGCTTATCGTATGGTTACAGTTCGAGATTATGCGTTCGAGCGTGCCGCCGCAATCGCACATCGCGAAAGCGTCTTTCATTTCGCCGGCACGTAATTTTTCGGTTATCTTCGTGCATTTATCGCACTTATATTCGAAAAGAGGCATGTTCATCAATCCTTTACTTTATTACTTTATTTATTTCGACGTTACTACCTTTAACGCCTTTAATAGTAATTGTTATTTCTTGGCCTTCCTGAACGCTATCGATGATATTTATGATATCCATTTCAGAATTACTTTCTTCCTGTGGCGGTACGAAGAAGCGAAGAAAGAGTGCTATCAGAATATTACCGAGAAATAATATTCTATAATCTTCGTCTGTTTTGGCGCAGTACAAACTCACGGCCATGAAAGATGCTAATACCACGCATTGAAGTAATAGCGATGTTAAAATAGAAACTCTCTTTTTCATTGCTAATACCTCCCGTTATGTTCGAGTCTGATGTTACGCGCCGACATATCTACGCCAGTATCTTTCTGACGCAGTAATCTTTTAATGCGTGCGCGTAGCTCAACGTGTAAACGAATCATTTTAGGCTTAGATACGGTCGAGGCTATACGCGCAAGATTATTACCTACGGTCGGCGTTATAATGCCGCGAGAACGTAAATAATAGATATACATTACTATTTTAGTGTGAGTTATCTTAGTTTTCATTGTTTTAACGCCATCCTTTTTCTTTTATCAGCAAGTTCGTCTAACTGCCGGTGTGATTATTCGTCTTGCTATTTGCGTATATCGAAAGGAAATCGCATACGAAATATTCAGCTTCTTCTAATGTTTTGAAACCTATTTCGATATCCGAATCTGCGCCGATAAAGGTCGCAACGAAGCGATTTGCGCTCGTTTCGTCGATGTTGTGTTCTATGTCAATCATCTGAAGCGGCTCGAAGCGTTTATGAACACCTTCTACGCCTATTTCATTTTTCTCGAACATCATAACTATGTTATACACTAATCACATCACTCCTTATCTTTTTTATTATCGAAGAATTCTATTTCCGTGTGTTTTGCTATCCATA
>JAQVMT010000004.1:0-106478 GCA_028703495.1 Clostridia bacterium
AATGACGAACCCAAAAGTATTGGCTGTACGCTTATTTAATTCAAGTTAACAACAAGAGTCGTTACGAAAAGTAGCGGCTCTTTTTTGTTGTCTTTTTTATTTATTGCATATTCTTTTGTAGGAAGTACTTCGTGTTAAACAAGCGCGTTATTCATATTGTCGGACAGAAATCCATTCGTGTTAAACAAGCGCGTTATTCATATTGTCGGACAGAAAGCCAATGGCGAAAAACCGCTCAAAAATAATTATGTGCGGTCTTGAAGGCTTTGTCTTGTAGGGGCGAACCCATGTGTTCGCCCGTGGATTAACGATATGCCGATAATTAATCGGAGAAAGCCGAAAAAGAAGCTGCTCTGCCGTCGTCCCTACAATAAAATTATTCGGTAAGAACGTTGGACATTAATCGTTATGTGCTTCTGTACAAAAAGCTGCTCTGCCGCCGCCACGACATTAATTTTTACGGCAAGGACGTTGAGCGATATCCATTATGCGCTTCTATGCACCTCGGCACAAAATGCGGATATTTTGTCCCAAACGGTACTAATTATGATATCAATTTTCGTTGACCTTAACGGCAAACGCTGTTATAATATTAGCGAAAACAAGGAAAACATCCCAAACGGTGCGGAAATGTGTTTTATTTACGGCAGTTTCACACATCGAAAATTATTGTTTGTAATTTAAGAAAGTACAAATTTTGGCTGATAATGTGGCAAAAAGGAGACAGAAATGAAGGTTAAGTTAAGCGATCAGTTTGAAAGAGCCCAACAAAAAAGCCGTTTGTTTTCCGTGTTGCCCTTTGCCGAGAATGATTTTATCAAGGTGGAAGCGGGACGCGGCAAGCAGTTGTGCAGAAGCATTGAAGGTCGCGCGGGTGTCGGACTGGTTGTCAGAGGCAAGATAAATGCATTTTCTGTGTCGCAGGACGGGAACAGAGTTCTGTTGTCCAAGTTGGGCTGTGGCGACTGCTTCGGAGTAAACGATTTGTTTTTCGGCTGTGACAGTGTTACCGAGCTGATTTGCGCCGAAAGAAGCGTGATTTTTTACCTTCCCAAGCAAAAGGTGGTCAATGCTTTACTTTCGGACTCTCGATTGTTTGCGCGTTATGCCGAGCTTGCCGACGGAAAGCTGCAGTTTTTGCTCAAACGCATTAGATTGCTGACGATGACGTCTTGCCGCAACAAGGTGATCGAGTATTTGCTTGACAGCGAAAGCGCGATCATATATTTTGACGGTTCCAAGGAGAATTTGGCGAAGCAGCTTGCGATGAGTCGAACCGCTCTTTTTCGGGAGTTTAAGATGCTTACCGACGAAGGAATTGTCGAATACGACAATAAACACGTCAAGATTCTCAATAGGAAAGCTTTACAGGAGCGTTTCGACAAAGTCGGCGATTAGTCGCCGAAAGTGCAAGAGCCTAGTTTGGACAAGTTTATCCAAAAGCTTGCGGCTTTTAGGTTGGTTGTGTATTGAAAGCGGACATGCATTTGAGTGCAAATGGCGGTTAATAAACACAAAGTAGCTTTTAGGTAGGCGGTTGTGTATTGAAAGCGGACTGTATTTGGGAGTAAACGGCGGTTAACTGACACTAGTCGGCTTTTGTTAAGTAAATTCGAGTGGCTTTTTATTAACAAAAAGACGTCGATGATATTTATGAAATTAAGTGCCGATTGTAATAAAAATTATTATGTGCTCGAAGGAGCGCAGCGGAGGAGATAAAATGAAATTAAGAAGTTGGATTTTGGCGGCAGTATTGCTTTTGGTGGCGGCTTTCGGCTTGACCGCCTGTGCGGGTAACGGTGACGGAAGCAAGGTAAATGTAGCTGTATTGCAGGGACCTACCGGTTTGGGAAGTCTTTATATTATCAAGGATGCTCAAAACGAAAACAGCAACTACAACGTGTCGGTGGTCGGCGCAGTTGACGAAATAACGCCCAAGCTGGTTAAGGGCGAGCTCGATATAGCAGCGGTTCCTGCTAACGTAGCTTCGGTTCTTTACAACAATACCAAAGGAAAAGTAAGGGTAATCGCGGTAAATACTCTCGGTGTGCTTTACATTGTTACCGAGGGCGATGACGTTAATTCGATTGCAGACCTTGCGGGAAAGACAATTATCAGTAGCGGTGCGGGAGCTTCGCCCGAATATGTGCTGAAGTACATTTTGGAAGCTAACGGCATACTTGACAAGGTTAATTTCGAATGGAAGTCGCAACACGCCGAGTGCGTAACGGCTCTTAAAACCACCGAAAATGCGGTTGCATTATTGCCGCAGCCCTTTGTGACCGCCGCTATGAATGCGAACGCTAATCTCAAGATAGCAATCGATTTGAATGAGGAATGGAATAAAACGCAAGCTTTAGAGGCAAATCCGTCCGCATTGATTATGGGTGTATATGTTGCGCGTACGGAGTTTATCGAGAACAATCCCGAAGCTGTAAACAAATTCCTCTCCGACTATAACTTATCACAGAATTGGGTAAACGACAATGTCGATGCCGCAGCCGAGCTTAGCGGAGAGTATGGAGTTATTGCGACGCCTATCGCAAAAAAAGCAATTCCATATTGTAATATTACCTGTATTACGGGCGATGAAATGCAAACGAAGCTTTCGGGATATTTACAAGTGCTTTATGATTTTTCGCCTGTTTCCGTAGGATCGGCAATGCCCGATGAGCAGTTTTATTATCGCGGTTTGAATAATTAATGCTAATCCGCATCAAATTCCCGAAATAAGAAGCACTTAGTATGAGCTTAACGGTCGTTTGATAGGCGGAAAACAAACTTTTGAAATAAGCATGGAAAAAAATCGATTTTACGAAAATAAGGGTATCAGGCTTTGGGCGATTGCTCTTTGGCTGATGATATGGCAGGTTGCGAGTATGATTATCGGTGAGGATATCATACTCGTTTCGCCGATCAAAGTAATTGTCAGGCTGTTCGAGCTTGTCCAAACCAAAGTGTTTTGGAGTGCGATCGGCTTTTCGTTTTTCCGTATTATTCTTGGCTTTTTGCTTGCCATGGCATTTGGTGTGGTTCTAGGCGCACTTGCGGGCAGGTGGAGGCTCGTCAAGGATCTACTCGAGCCGCTTGTGCAGGCGGTGAAAACGATTCCCGTGGCATCGCTGGTCATACTGCTGTTGTTTTGGTTTTCTGCCGACAGCCTTTCGATAGTCATTTCCCTTATGATAGTCTTTCCGATTGTGTATACGAACGTGATTACGGGAGTCAAGGCGACCGACGGGAAACTTTTACAGATGGCAGACGTTTTCGGTTTGAACGGGTTGCGGAGATTGCGTTATATCTATGTTCCGCAGGTAATGCCCTTTTTCGTGGGCGCGTGTAAAGTAGGGTTAGGCCTTTGCTGGAAATCGGGCATCGCGGCGGAGGTTATTGCAATCGCTTCGGGCTCTATCGGTGCGCAGCTTTATTTTGCCAAAATATATCTGGTAACTGCCGATGTTTTCGCATGGACCTTGGTAATAATAGTGATAAGCGTAGGCTTTGAAAAGCTCTTCCTTTGGGCGGTGAGAGCCGCAACGGATAAGCTGGCAAGAGGGTAGGAAAATGGAAATTATCTTGAAAAACGTATCCAAGAGCTTTGATGGCAAGCAGGTAATAAGAGGGCTTAGCCACACCTTTTCCTCCTCGTTGCCCAATGTGATAACGGGTGCATCGGGGTGCGGCAAAACGACCTTGATCAATATGCTTTTGGGAACACTAAAGCCCGACAGCGGCGAAATTATAATACCCGAGGGCACGAGATTTTCGGCGGTATTTCAAGAGGACAGGCTTATCGAAAATATGAGCGTGTTCCTTAACGTAAAGCTTGTGGCAAACAAGAATGTTCCCCGTGAAAAAATATCCCGATTAATCTCGGAGATAGGACTTGCCGACAGCGAATTCGTGCAAGCAAAGGACCTTTCGGGCGGTATGAAGCGCAGAACGGCAATAGCAAGAGCGTTAGTTGCCGACTTCGATGTTTTGATTTTGGATGAGCCCTTCAACGGACTGGATCAAGAGAACAAAACCGCCGTTTTTAATTTGATAAACAATTACGCAAAGGATAAATTGATTATTTATGTTACGCACGACCTTTCGGTGTTGAGCGATTTTTCACGTCTTTGTCTTTAGTCTTTTGGCGTTGCGTTAAGGGATAATGTTTTGGTTTATGTTACGCACGACCTTTATGTGCTCTCTTTTTTGAACTTGTTTGTATAAGCCTTTCTTATTTGCTTAATATAAGTTTATTCATGCACGGTCGGCAAGGTTTCGCGCAAAACAGGCTAAAGTGCAAACTCGGATATGTGCGGTAAAGTCTCTTTGTCTTATTTGATAATCGGATGCGGATCGGCATAAGCTATGAAATGCGTGCAAAATCCGTTTATGAAGCTTGTCCGTGCAATCAAACTCTTGACAGAGCTATCGCGAGGGTGGTATAATTATATCGTGATGGTTTGCGCAATTTGCTGTGAGAAAACGTTCTTTTGCTTTGTTTTGGAGCTTTTGCACATGAAACCATCCGCAAGCATTTACCAACCGAGTAAGGATCGGCTTTTAATGCGTATGGAGGAGTGTAATTTATGAAAATGACTGTTAGAGATATCGATGTAAAGAATAAAAGATGTTTGGTGAGAGTTGATTTTAATGTTCCGTTAGACGGTGAGACCATCACCGACGACAACAGAATAGTAGGCGCATTGCCGACTATTGAGTATTTGCGTAAAAACGGCGCAAGGGTTATCCTCTGTTCGCATTTCGGACGTCCCAAGGGACAGTTCAATTTAAAATACAGCCTGCGCCCCGTAAGCGTTAGGCTTAACGAGTTGGGCGTGGAAAACATGTTTGTGGAGGACTGCGTTGGAGAAAAGGCAGAAAACGCCGTCAAGGCTATGAAAGAGGGCGACGTAATTCTTTTGGAAAACCTAAGGTTTTACAAGGAGGAGGAAGCCAATGACAGAGAGTTTTCACGCAAGCTGGCTTCGCTCGCCGACATCTATGTGGATGATGCCTTCGGAACATCACACAGAGCGCACGCAAGCACGGTCGGCGTGACCGAGTTTTTGAAGACTGCCGTTTCGGGCTTTTTGATCGAGAAGGAATTGGAGATTATGGGCGGAGCGTTGAGCGCACCCGTTCGCCCGTTTATCGCAATTTTGGGCGGTGCGAAGGTGTCGGACAAGATTGGCGTTATCGAGAATCTGTTGGGCAAGGTTGACTATCTGCTCGTGGGCGGCGGAATGGCTTACACGTTCTACAAGGCGTTGGGCTATGAAATAGGCAACTCTTTGTGTGAGGACGATAAGGTAGGACTTGCAAAGGAGCTTTTGGACAGAGCCAAAACGCAAAACATCAAGCTTTTGCTTCCCGTGGATAATGTGGTTGCAAAGAGCTTTTCCAACGATGCCGAGCATTTTACCGTGCGTGCAGATAAGATTCCCGCCGACTGTATGGGAATGGATATAGGTGCGGATACGATAGGTCTTTATGCCGACATTATTCACCATGCGAAAACGGTTATTTGGAACGGACCCTTGGGTGTGTTCGAGATGCCGAATTATGCTACGGGTACCAAGAAGATTGCTCAAGCCGTTGCCGAAACGCAATGTGTTTCCATTATCGGAGGAGGCGATTCAACCGCTGCCGTTACGGGAATGGGCTATAAGGACAAGGTTACGCATATTTCGACGGGCGGCGGAGCAAGCCTGGAGTTTTTGGAGGGCAAGGAGCTGCCGGGAATCGCCTGCTTGAACGATTTGGCTTAGGCGAGTTCGCGCTTTTGTCGCGCTTGAGATTAGTTGGTCGATTTGTGTGAATGGATCCGAGGTCTTGGAATTTGCGAGCAAAGGTTATATGCAAATAGGCTTGACAGTCGGAGTAAGCGTTATGAGTCGAGCTTGTCGCGCTTTATCGCTTTGATTTTTTTAGGACTAGGGCGTGTTCATACTATCTATAATCGTCAGATTTCGTGATGATTTTTCGGATAATATCGGCTTTCGGTGTGTACAAACCGATAAATATCAAGTGCCGAATTCACAATTTAATTGTATACATTAAATATAACGATTGCCGTGAAAGGGGCGACCGAAACGGCGCAAGAGGTGGATTATGAAGTTTTTTATTGCGGGAAACTGGAAAATGAATATGACGAAAAAGGAAGCCGAGGCTTTTGTCTGTGAGCTGAAGCCGCTTGTTGCCGACTGCAACAACAAGGTTGTATTGTGCGTGCCGTTTACCGATATCGAGTGCGTGAAGAACGCCGCGGAGGGCAGTAACATCGCCGTCGGCGCGCAAAACGTTCACTTCGAGGAAAAGGGAGCGTACACAGGAGAGGTGAGTGCGGATATGTTACTTGAAGCGGGTGCAGAGTATGTTATTATCGGACACAGCGAGCGCAGGCAGTATTTCGGCGAAACCGACGAAACGGTTGCCAAACGCGCAGCCGCTGCCTTGAGGAAAGGGTTGAAGCCGATTATTTGCATAGGCGAAACGCTTGCCGAGAGAGAGAAGGGCAATACGCACAAGGTTTTGACAAGGCAAATTAAGGAGGGCTTCAAGCTCATTTCGAGGGCGGATTTTATGAATGTGGTTGTTGCTTACGAGCCGGTATGGGCGATAGGCACAGGCAAGACTGCTACGGCTGACGAAGCCAACAACACTATAGCGTATATCAGGGAGGTTTTGGGTGAGATATTCGGCGATACGTCCGAAACCTATGTGCTTTACGGCGGTTCGATGAACGAGAAGAACGCCGAGCAGCTGCTCAATATGCCCTTTATAAACGGCGGACTTATCGGCGGAGCAAGCTTGATTCCCCAAAAGTTTTCGATTATCGCCCACGTCAAAAGATACGCGTAAAAAAGGAAGGTGTTAATATGGGAGATAAATATATCGACGTTCTGATTATTATGGACGGCTATGGACTTGCGCCCGACGGAGCGGGTAACTGCATCGGCGCAAACGGAAGCGAGTATGTCGCTTATTTGAGGGAGCAGTATCCGAATTGCGTTCTCGAGGCAAGCGGCACCGCGGTGGGACTGCCCGAGGGGCAAATGGGAAACAGCGAGGTCGGGCACCTTAACATAGGCGCGGGCAGAGTTGTCTTTCAGGAGCTGACCGCCATATCCAACGCAATAAAAAACGGCGAATTCTTCGACAACGAGGAGCTTATCGGCGCGTGCGAGTACTGCAAGCAAAGAGGAAGCAAGCTTCATCTTTTCGGCTTGCTGGGCGACGGTGGTGTGCATAGCCATATCGACCACCTCAAGGCTATGCTGGAGCTGTGCAAAAAACAGGGCGTGCAGGCATATCTACATTGCTTCACCGACGGCAGGGACGTTTCTCCTCATTCGGGCGCGGGCTTTGTAAGAGAGATCAAGGACTTTATGAAGCAGCTCGATTGCGGAGAGATAGCAACGGTATGCGGCAGATACTACGCAATGGACAGGGACAACCGCTGGGACAGAATCGAAAAGGCATACAGAATGTTGACGTTCGGCGAGGGTAAAATGTGTGAGGATCCCGTTGCCGCCGTCAATTTAAGCTATAACGAGGGTGTCACCGACGAGTTTGTCAAGCCGATTGTGGTGGTTAAGGACGGAAGTCCCGTAGCGACCGTATCCGACGGCGATGGTATTGTATTTTTCAATTTCCGTCCCGACAGAGCAAGACAGCTTACTCGCGTGTTTATGCAGCCCGATTTCAAGCAGTTCGACGTTTCCGAACGTCCCAAGGATTTAAAATACGTTACGTTTACCGAGTACGACAAGACCTTCAATTCGTTTGAGAAGCTTTCGGTTGCATTCAAGCCGCGCAAGCTCGTTAACACCCTGGGCGAGTGCTTGGCAAACAACGAATACACGCAGGTGAGAATTGCCGAAACCGAGAAATACGCCCACGTAACTTTCTTCTTCAACGGCGGAGAGGAAGAACCGAATCTAAATGAAACGCGCGTGCTTATCGACTCTCCCAAGGTTGCAACCTACGACCTCAAACCCGAAATGAGCGCGGTCGAGGTTACAAACAAAGCCATTGATCTGATAAAAAGCGGTATGTATGACGTAATGATTCTCAACTTTGCCAACTGCGATATGGTCGGACATACGGGCAATATCGCCGCAACCAAACGCGCGGTCTACGTTGTGGACCTATGCGTAAAGAAGCTGACCGATGTAATACTCAACTGCGGCGGCAGACTGTTTTTAACCGCAGACCACGGCAATGCCGAGAAGATGCTGGATAAAGACGGACCGTTTACCGCGCATACCACCAATAAGGTGCCGTTTATCGTGGTCGACACTTCGCTTAAGCGCAAGCTCAAGCTTAAAAACGGCAGACTTTGCGACATCGCGCCGACAATGCTCGCGCTTATGGAGTTGGATAAGCCAGAGGAAATGACGGGTTCGAGCTTGGCTTATTTCGACGTGGACTAGGATAATTTCTATCGTGGCGCGATTAGTATTTGTGTGAGCACAAATATAGTAATTGGATTATTAATTGTTGTTTTTAACAGCTGAAAGACCGAATAATATTACGGGCGAGGTTCGCTCCTGCAATTAAGTCGATATTAAAGAAAGCTTATTCTAGTTGTTGTACGAGCGACACAATTGAATCAGGGCGAGGTTCGCTCTTACACCTAAAAAGAGGGAAGAGGCATTGTAGATGCTTCTTCCCTTTTTATATGATAGGCTTCGGCTATCGGTTGTAGTTTTTTTTGCTTTACAACGTTTACGGTTGTTTATCACACAAGCTTTTTTGCATTCCTTCGTCAATACATTTTTGTCGTGTTGTCATCTTGACATTGTAATATCTTTTGTGTATAATTATCTTGGATTGATATGAATATGTTGCTTTTGATGCATGAGGAATGGATATGAATTTAATGAAAAAGCTGGTGATTTGCGACTTTGACGGCACGATTGCGAACAGACAAAGCGAATTGTCAATGTTTACGGTTGCGACGGTGAGGGAGTTTATCGAAAGAGGCGGAAAGTTTGCTTTCTGCTCGGGGCGGTCGTTGCCGTCACTTATTAATGTTACAAAGGAATACGCGTTGAATTGTTACTATATGGTAGGTCACGCGGCGAAGATTCTTAACAGCACCTTTACGCTGTTGCAAAAAAACGATATGCCGGTAGTGACCGCATTACCGCTTATCAAAGGACTTGATGACAAAAACTGCGAAATAATCGTATTTGCGGACGATATTCCATATGCGCAAAGGCGTTCCTCGTACACCGAAGGTTACGAGCGCAAGACTAGTCCCGTCACCTACATTGATAAACCGTTTTTGAAGTTTTTGCCCGAGAACTGCGCCCGAATACAGAAGATTTTGGTTATCGGCGATGAGGATAGGATAAAGAACCTCACCGATTGGGTTAACGACGGACGCTTGGGGGATAGCTTAGAGGCAGGAAATTCGCACCCGTTTTTCTTGGAAATCGTCCATAAAAACAGCTCGAAGGGCGAAGGACTTGCATGGCTGTGCAATTACTTGGGTATCGATAACGCCGATTCGGTGGCTTTCGGGGACAGTTCTATCGATGTGAGTATGCTTAAACGCGCAGGTATCGGCATTGCTGTCAAAAATGCGACTGCCGAATGTAAAGCCGCCGCCGATGTCATTCTCGACCGCACAAACGATGAGGACGGCGTTGCGCATTGGATATGCGAAAATCTCTTAGAAGCAAAATAAACGACAAGCAAGGCCAATCGGTCGTTAATTTCCCGAGCTACTGCTTTTTGAGCGAGCATGACAAAAACGATGAGGCTTGCGGTCGATCGATACAAACAATAAACCCGCAAGTAGGGCGGTGCGGTCTATGCGTACACTCTTTCTATTAAGGTTTATGAAAGGAGCAATTGGATAAATTATGAAGATAATACATACTGCGGATTTGCATTTAGGTAGCGCGCTTACGGCTTTCGGAGCCGATAAAGCGGCGGAGCGGCGCAGGGAGCTTGTGGGGACGTTTTCACGGCTTGCCGACTATGCGCATGAGAGCGGAGCCGCTGCGGTTTTAATATGCGGCGACCTTTTCGATACCGCATACCCGTCACCCGCCTTGGTTAAGGAGGTTTTGGGAATTATCGCGCGGTACGCCGATATCTTTTATTTGATTTTGTGCGGAAACCACGACAAGAACGCAAAGGATGTGCTGTCGTTGGAGAATCTGCCCGATAATGCGATTTTGTTCGATGAAACGCTTAAAAGGATTAGAATTTGCGGTGTAAGCTTTTGGGGAACGAGCGCGGCGGAGTTAAACTTCAACGCTTCGCCCGATCCCGACGAATACAACATTGTTATGGCGCATGGAACGCTTAAGGGAGCAAACGAGAATTACGATATCGATTTGCGACAGCTTGTCGGTAAAAACATCGACTATTTGGCTTTAGGCCATTATCACACTCACAACGAGGGCAATATCGACAACCGCGGAATCTGGAGCTATTGCGGCTGTTTGGAGAGTCGCGGCTTTGACGAATGCGGCACAAAGGGCTTTGTGGAGCTGGACACGGAGGAGGGCTCGCTCAACTTCGTTCCCTTTTCAGAAAGGAACGCGCACTACCTTACCGTAGACGTGAGCGGCTTGGACGCCGCAGGGGCGTACGAAAAAATTGTCAAAAATATGTCGCAGGTGCGCACGAAGGACTTTGTTAAGGTGGTTTTGACAGGGGAAGCCGAGCTTTCGGCAAAGCAACTCGAGGAGAACCTCAAAAGCAAGTGCTATTATATTGTTGTCGAGGACAAAACAGGCGCCGCCGACATTGCGGGAAACGACCTAGTAGAGGAATTTTTGTCGCAGTTAATGTCTGTTTGCGGCGACGAAAAGAAGCGAAGAACGGCGGCAAGATGCGGAGTGGAAGCACTCACCGAATAGAGTGCCGACAATCGAAATCGGATTGCGTTGTACAAAATGCTTTTCCGATAAATTAAGCTCAAAAATTCGATAAGCTGCGGTCAAAGACAAAAATCGGACGGCAAGGAGCGTTGAAAAACGCAACTAAGAAAGAATATGTTAGAAAACCGAAGTCAAGAGCATAAAAGAAGCAAATAAAAGAAAACGTTATATAACCGAAGTCAAGGAGCGGTGAAAAACGCGAAAAATAAAACAAGGAGAAGGATATGAGAATAACGGCGTTGCACATCAACGGGTTCGGGAAGCTGGTGAATTACGATTGCGCGTTTGAAAGCGGCTTAAACGTGATGGAATACCCCAACGGATACGGCAAAACCACGCTGGCGAGCTTTATTCAGGCGATGTTTTACGGGTTGGGCTCCACGCGTAAGCAGAGCTTGGACGATAACCCCGGCAAGAAGTTTCAACCGTGGACGACCAACACATTCGGCGGAACGCTGTCATTCGAGTATGAAGGCGGCGAGTACCGAATCGAAAGGGACTTTGCCAAAAACGTGCTTGTCGTGTACGATTGCAAGACAGGCAGGCGGACTACGGCATTCGGAGATTGTCCGGGACGTATAATTTTCGGGTTGGACAGGGAGGCGTTTGCGGCGGTAACCTATATGCCGCAGGATCTGCCGATGCCAAAAGCCAACGATTCGCTGTCGGCAAGGCTTTCACAGCTGTCGAACAACGACGGCAAGAACAGCTTCGAGCGTGCGATAGACAATCTGGAAAAGAAAAGTAAGGAGTACGTCAAGACAGGCGCGCGGGGCAAAATCGACATTTTGAAACGCGAAATAGGCGATTCCGAGTTGGAGCTCGACCGACTGAAGCGGGAGTATGACAAGCTTTATTCGCAGGAAGCTGATTTAAGAATTAAAAAAGCCGATTTAGAGGGGTGCAATCATCGTATCATGCTCATCTCGCAGGCTTCACAGGTGCGATGTGAGGAGCGTTTACAGTCCGAGCTCACGAACAAAATCAAGCAGGCGGAGGACAGTGTCAGGCAGGGTGAGGAGTTTAAGAAAAGGTTGCTTGAAATCGATTCCGACTTAGCAAAGACAGAAGCGGAAATGAGTCGCAGACAGTCAATCTACGACAAACAGCTTAAAAATCGTCAAAACTACGAAATGTATCGGCTATTCGACGACAAGGAGAAGCGCGTATTACAGTTAAGGAAGCAGTTGGCGGACATAAAGCGGTCGTATACGAGATTGCCCGACAAGGAGGAGCTGGAAGCGGTAAACGCAAAAAAACGCACGCTTTGGAAAAAGGGTGAAGATATTGTCGGTTGTAACGAGCAAATAAAGGCTCTTACGCAGCAGAGCGCGGCGCGTTTTCCGCCGACAAAGCCGAAATATGTATGTCTTGTATTGGCGATTGTATTTTTGGCTGTGGCGATTGGCGCGTTCGCGTTCGGAGCGGTTCTGCCCGAAATTGTCTATTGGGCGGCTTTGGCAGTCGGCGGAGTGGGCTTTGTCGTGACCTTGGTTGTGTATTTAGGAAAGATCACCAAGTACTACGGCGCAAAAAGCGACTATGATAACGGTATGCAGTCCGATGAGCTGCAGATAAAGCTCCTTGCCGACAGGCGCAACAAGCTTAATGTCGAGTATGAAACGCTCAAGCAAGAGATTTCCGCCGACTTTTCGCAGTTCGGCGTTAGGTCCGACGGCGAGGACGTTGAGGAGCTTACGATAAGGATTACCGCCGATACCGACAGGATACGCGATTTCACTGAACAGCTTGCATGTGCGACTGCGGATTATGACGAGTTTATAAAGCATGTCGATGTGGGAGAATTAAGGCTTTGCAAGGACTACACGCCCGAAGCGGACAACGGAAACACGGTTGAGATGCGTAAGTGCTTTGAGAAGAAAGATGCATTGTCCTCGGAGAAAGCACGGCTGACGGAGAAGCTGAAAAATGTTATCGATCTGCGGGAGCAGGAAAGCTTGAATAAGCAATGGAAGGAGTGTACCGAAAGGCTGGACGATTACCGTGAACGCTACGAGGTGGACGAGTACGCCGAGGTCGATCTCGAAGCCGCCGCCGAGCGTGAGCAAGCCATGCAAAAGCGATTAAACGACGAGGTTATCGGTATCGAAGCGGGCATAAAGCACGCCAAAAACAGCCTACCCGACCTTGCCGAAAGGGAAAACGCCCTAAATGCCAAGTCGCGTGAGCTTGCCGAGTGCAAATTCAATTACGATTGCATAACGCTTGCCATCGAGTGTATGAAAAAAGCGAGCGACAGCATAAGTGGCAATTATTTGCCCCTACTGCGCAAGTATATGAACGGTTATTTGGACACGCTTTGCGGCAAGGACAGGCGCGCGCAAACGCTCACGCTTACGGGCGATTGGGACTTGACGGTCAACGAGTCGGGCGGCGAACGCGAGTTCGGCTATTTTTCGGCGGGAACAAAGGATTTATACAACTTCATTCTGCGGCTTAGCCTTATGAACAGCGTTTACGCCCTCAAAAAAGGCGATAACTCCAAGCTTGCACCCGTTTTGATTATCGATGACAGCTTCACAAACCTCGACGGCAATAGGTTCGATGCCGTTTCCAAGCTCCTAAAAGGCTTGAAGGGTACGCAAATTTTATACTTTACCTGTTACAGAAAAATCGACGGCGATTCTTATAAACAGTAAAATCATCAAGGACGGCACAACCGTAGTGGTTGTGCCAAACCCGATAGGATCAAACGGTAAAACAAACAAAAGGCAACAACCGTAGCGGTTGCAAAAAACACGGCGAAAAGACGGAATAAAATGAAGATTCGATTGAAACGAAGGGGATTGATAATTATGGCGGTGGTGGTTATCGCGGTTGTGGGTACGCTTGCGGTGTCGGGTGTATTTGCTTCAAGCTACGGATTTTACCGCACGACACGGAGCAAGCGGATTGCCGAATACCAAAGCCTTGCTACGGGTGTTACCCTTTGGGAGAGCCTTTTGGTGGAGTTCAATCAATATTACGAGGACGGCACGAGGGTCAGCAACGTTTACAGCTCCTACGTACAAAAGAATGCCTTGGATTTTTCGTACAGCCACACGCAGAAGCAGAGCGACACGGTTGTGATTGAAAAGCTGTGGGCGGTTGCTTTGACCGAATACAGCTATTCATCGCTTAGTGTTGACGGAGCCGAGCCGCTGACATCTACGCAATCGCGGCAAATAACGGCGGAACAGCTTAACGAGATGAGCGAGGTCGCAGAAATGCGCAGTCTTTTCGGGTACATCACGGGATTTATGCGCCACTATGTTATGGAGCTGTACTATTTCGACGAGGGCTACACGATGTACAAAGCAATTATTGCCGATTCCGATGCGCGCGCCTTTTTCAAGACGGCAAGCAATATGCAGCTTGTTATGCGCTTTGACGGCGAGACCGTCGACAGTGTCGAGCTTAGCTTTTCTCTCGCCTGCGAATTGGACGACAATGGCGATCCGATACAACGCTCCGCCTCCGCCGTAACCGTCCTGCTTTCAAATAACAAAAACCCGATTATCGCAAACCATACGTAAATCGGCGTGTCTGCCATGGCGAAGCCAACGGCACACGGCTTATCAAAACAGCAAAGCAGTGTTTACAGGTAGGCGCAAAAAGTGCGAAGAAGTACAAGCAAAGTAACAAGGACGAAGAAAACGATTGTACGAGTTCAAACAAAGAAACAAGGACGAAAAAAAGTAAGTAGGAGTATAAACAAAGAAACAAGGACGAAAAAAAAGTAAGTTGGAGTATAAACAAAGAAACAAGGACGAAAAAAAACGGAAATACGAGTGCAAATTTGGCAATAAGTACGATAAGAAACGAAAGTTGGAGTATGAGCAAATAAACAAGGACGAAAAAAAACGGAAATACGAGTGCAAACTCAGTAATTCCGTTTTTTTATTTCCAGCGGCTTCACCTCGAAAACAGTGGGGATTGCGTAGGGCTTCGCCCATTGCGCAGTGTCATTTCGGTTTCTTCCGCTTGCTAAATTTGGTGGGGTTAGGGTTTAGGAAATAGTACCCGCATCAACAATTGTCAAAACTGAACTAGGTAATAAATCGACTATTGTGAAACTGTCAAAAGTTTTAACGGTCATACTATTAGTTGATCCTTCAAGTGTAACGGCTATTTTGACATATGTAGTACCGGTATAAGCATCAGATGTATAATACACATATTCCGTCGCGTCTGCAACTGTACTCTTTGCAGCTAAATCAGCATACTTTCCAGCAGCAGCTCTTGCTTCGGAAATAGCAGCGCAGAATCCATCCTTATCGATTACGTTAAGAGCGGTTGCGCCTGTGGGGACACCATCACCTTCATAAAGCGTAGGCTCGCCATTCGCCGAAATTTCAACCCACACACCCTTGTCGGATACATAGTACATTGTTCCAATTTCTTCTCCGAGATCATCGTCGGCAAGCTTGGATGTGTAGGCTGAAAGCGCAATCTTCGCATCCGCGATTGCGGCAGTTTGTCTTGCCCTTTCAACAGAATTGCTGATCGTCGGGATAAGTATCGCGGCAAGAATACCGATGATAACAATAACGATCATTAATTCAATCAGGGTAAAACCTTTTTTGTTTTTTCTCATTGTTTCTCCTCCTTTTTAACCTCTGTGGTTTACGAAATTCGTAATAATATTACGAAATTCGCTTATCGTCCCTATAGTTTACACGTTTCAAGACAAGTTGTCAAGAATTTTTCCGCGATAATACGACGAAATACAAGAGTTTATTGCTTTTCCACGGATTTTTTCGCCATTTCCAACGAAAAAGCGACATCATTATAAACGGTGTATAATTATAAACGAAAAGGCAACATCAAATAAAGCTAGGGGCTGAACCTTGTTCGCCCGCATGGAAATTACGCACATAACCATTAATCATAATATACATTGGTTTTACGGGCGAACACGCGGGTTCGCCCCTACAAGATAATAATCGAACAAGGTGGCAACACAATGAACGATAAAGCGACATCATTATAAACGGTGTATCATTATAAACGAAAAGCAACATCAAATAAAGCTAGGGGCTGAACCTTGTTCGCCCGCATGGAAATTACGCACATAACCATACAAATGAAAAAGCGACATCATAATAACCCGACAAAAAACCGCGACAAAAAACGCGACCGCACCTAAACCTCCTAAAAGGAGTTGGTGCAATCGCGTGAATTTGCATTAAAAAGCTGTGCATCTCGAGTCGATAGTCAAGCCGAAGCGGTATTCAGGTAGGTTACTCCGCTAAAGCGCCCTCAAAACACACGGAACGTACTGCTTAGTACTGCTTCATTCCTGACCTGATACGGTTCACAGGATCCCGTTGTTTGAGACCTTAACATCAACATTCCTTGCCTGCTCCGGCCTTCCACAAGATATACCTCGTCGAGCATTCGGCCCCGCTATGGCGGATTGCGGGTACAGGGCACCGCCGGCTCCCCACCTAGCACAGCTCAAACATTATAAACGAAAGCAACCGAAAAAGCAACTTAATTAACGCCGATATTCGATATTTTTGCGCTTGTTTCAAATAAGTTAATCGACAATGTAGGTTCCTCAGTGGAAATGATATGCGCCCAAAAAGTTGGACAGGCGCAATACTTACAATCATAAATTGGCTTGCATATTATTTTTTCAATAAATCATACTATCAACGTAACCAAGGTGAGCCTTGGAATTATTACAGGAGGACTTGAAAATGGCTAACTACATTCATACAGGTGAAAAGCCCGGAAGCGGAGTTTACGCTTGCACAAACTGCGGAACGGACGTAAATCTCGGTAGAGACGACAAAATGCCGCCTTGCCCCAAGTGCACAAACACCAATTTTACGAAGGTTCAATAATAACTTATTTCGGCGGCTCCCCCTTTTGGGATAGCTCTGTTTGGCTGTAATATTTCTCGAATCGTCACAAACGTCGATTTGAGCTGTTTTATAAGGAGCATTATCGCGTATTGCCGCAAAGCGTATTGCCGCAAAATAGTTATAACGAAAGGAAGTGTCGCTTTTTAAGCTTCGCTTCCTTTTGTTATGTGTAGGATGCCTTTGCTTTACGCAACAAGCAACAGTAATGAAATTAATCTCTAAGCCCTCGGTTTAACGCAACAAGCAACGGTAATGAAATTAATCTCTAAGCCCTCGGTTTAACGCAACAAGCAACAGCAATGAAATTAATCCCTAAGTCCTCGGCTTAATGCAATAATAAGCAACAGCAATGAAATTAATCCCTAAGCCCTCGGCTCCCTCTGGCGAGGGAGCCGTCGACGAAGGTCGACTGAGGGGCAGACACAATTTTGCGGATAAGATAGAAAAGGTAGGAATGACATTTCCTTGGTTTTCTTCAGATCATTTGCAGAGGGTGGCTTTCGACTTTGGTTGCAATCGATGGCAGGTTCGCCGGTTTTAGTTGCAATCGATGGCAGGTTCGCCGACTTCGACATTTGCTCCGTACTCCAAATGAATCTTTACGCAAAGCAGCTGTGTGATGTTGATTTTGCATACTCCGCAATCGCAGCTCTGTCTGACGGTTACGATCGGCTCGTTACAGCATACCGTATCCACTTTTTTGACTGCGACGTAGGGCTTGATGTCTGCGGGCAGACATACGCTAACGCACTGGGTTCCTACGCCCGAACAGGTCGATTCCGATTCGGAGCAGGGAATAGGCGGCTGCTCATGTTCACTCATTTACTACACCCCGCTGTTTACAGGAGTACTATCGGCAGGTGTGACGTGAGTGCATTCCTCACAGATATTTTCTGCGGCAGCTCCGTTGCAGGTTACATAGGTGTCGCCGACCGAGGCGCTTGCGCCGAAGCCTACGGGTACGGCTACGCAGATGTCTTGGCTTATGGTAAAGGAACAGGTACCGTTTTTTGTTCCTCCGCAGGTGTTTCTGCCTGACGTCACAATCGGCTCGCCGCAACACTTGGTTGAGGTCGTCCCTGTGTCGGCAAAGGGCGTTATCGTAACAGGCACGCATATTGTGGCGGATTGGTATCCGACAGCAGGACAGGTTTGAATTTCGGGTAATGTATTATCATTCGACATAGTAGCTCTCCTTTTAAGATGTACTTCATTTTATCCTATGTTTTTTATTCGGACTGTGTTACAACTGCGATAACTGATACGCTTTAGTATACGACAGAATACAAAAAGGCAACCTAAAAAGGCTGCCTTAAAACGAACGAACTCGTATAAAACATACATGTCGGAGGAATTGCGGTACGGGGTAGAGAGACATCATTACTTAATAACGTCAAAATGTGTGCGATGTTTTGTGTTGAAATACTATTTGCTTCTTCGCCAAATTGCTAATCAATGAATTTACCTAGAACAATGCCTTTGCAAATCACTTATTAAGCAGATTGATTTTTGCTTCCTTGTAAATCGAAGCGGTTACCATGTAAAAGCGATGCAAATCACTTATCAAGCAGGTTAGGCTTTGCTTCTTTGCAATTATCTAGAATGGCACCGACGGTTTTGCAGCCTTCAAGCTCGGCGCAATCGCCGCAGGTTGTCATATTCTTTTCCAAGGCACATTGACGAATCTCACACATGCTTTGACAAAAGGGCGTTTTGATTCCGTCCGTTCTGCAGCCGTCGCAGTTTATCATGTCGGCGGTTATCGGGGCGTTATTCATTTGACTCCAAAGCTTGGCGGTCTTTTCACGCAAGGCATCGTCATTATTGATTGTTGCGATATGCGCATCGCACTTTTCGCAGTCAAGTCCGCAGTATGCAATCATTTGTTTCATATTAAATTTCTCCTTTTAAACCGTGGCGAATGCTGTTTGCTTTTTGGCATTTCGCCTATTCAAATCGTCGAAGGCACATCGCATCAATTGTCTTTGCTTTCAAACGGCTTATTCCATGAACCGATTTCAATTAGATTTCCTTCCGGGTCGGCGATATAGCAGGTTCTCTGCCCCCATGGTTCCGTTACGGGACAAAGGACAGGCATTGCACCTTTGCTTATCGCACGTCGAAAGGCTTCATCAACCTCGTTAAATGTGTCGACATACAACGCCAGCTCCGAATGACCGTTGAGCCCTTTGCAATATTCGTATTTTTTATCGGTCATTTTCTCAAAATCTTTCCTTCCGTAAAGCATAAACAGCGTTCCGTCTTTTATTAGATAGACATTAACCGTGTCTTCAGCTTCTTTTATTTCAAACCCAAGTACCTCTTTATAAAAGCGTACCATTATTGCCATATCATTAACAAACAGTCCGAATCCGTCTAATCTCACAATACTCCTCCACAAGCTTAAAAGGGCAAGCTTTTTGCATATTGCTCTAAATGCTTCCGATAGTATATTCTCAATTTGAAGCGCAAAACTCAACCGCCAAATAGGCAAAGATTAGTATTTCCTTGCCATAAATGCCTTAGCTTGACTTTTAGCAAAGGTAAGCTTGTTGCCGATGACAATGCAATCAGGGCAATATGCAATGTCGAACGTAACGGCTTCAAACGGTGGTAATTCCACAATTCTAAAATCCATTATATTACTCCGATAGATCCACGACATAATCTAACGATATTGTACGACATAATCAATGCAATGTCAATCCATATCAATGCGCAAATCAAGCTTTGTCATACTAACTTCATCAGCATCCTACAAGAAGAATTTGATTTGCTATTTACCAATATTCCCGACAAGAATATTTTGTTGCAACAGCACGAATAAACTAAATATCGGCAACGACAATTGAAGCTCGTCCAATGCTTCGATCGATAAAGCTACATTATCAGACCACTGATGAATATTTCCAGTCCGATGGCAATGAGAATGACGCCACCCAATATCGATGCTTTGTTTTTTAGTTTTGTGCCGAACTTCTTTCCAAGAAACACGCCGCACACACAGATGGCAAAGGTAACGACCGCAATTATTATTGCTTCGACTAATGCCATAATCCAGTTGTAATCGGCGATCGTAAAGCCCACAGAGAGGGCATCGATTGATGTAGCAATGCCTTGAACAAGTAAAGCAGGTATTCCTATGGTCGGCTTGTCCTCGTCAGAGTCTTTATTCTTTATCCCGTCAACGAGCATTTTTCCTCCGAAATAGCCGAGCAAGATCAACGCTATCCACGGGATAAACTTCTCAAAAGCGGTAAAATACTGAACTATCGTGTGAACGCAAATCCAACCCAGCATCGGCATTGCTGCCTGAAAGAATGCGAACACACCTGCGATTCCGATAACCTTACGGGTTTTCATTTTAGGTTCGTTAAGTCCGTTTGCGGCAGATACCGAGAAAGCATCCATAGCAAGTCCGATTCCGAGCAGCATACTGTTGATAAAGAACATTAAATTCCATTCCATTTTGTTTTCCTCCTGTATAAACGAAAAGACCCAAGCACACCGTTAACGTCGGTTGTCCTTGAGTCTGTTTAATTTACAGGATAGACTCTGATACAACCACGGCGGTTATACCACGAGTCTCGCATTTTAAAACAAGCCAGACCGAAAATGGTCAGTATGTTGACTTGCTACGTACAAAGCACGCTTGCTACTCCCTCACAGGTATTAGTATTACTAAATCTAACACATACAAAGGCAAAAGTCAAGCAGTGAGCACAAATAAAAGGGCACCTTGTCGAAACATTTATTTTACAAAGCACGAACCAAAGCGGGACGAGAAGTGAAGCTTTTGGTTTATTTGGATATTGACGAAGGAAAATATACAAAAAAACCAAAACGAACAAGAAGTCCGCTTTGCGAGCGAAGCTCGACCAAATGATTAAAAGTGGTTTCGTGGTATTAGATAGCTCATCGAGTAGAGTGATTTTGCATTTCTTTAACTTAAATGGCGCCGCAAACCAAAACCATTAAATGAGGTAGCACAAAGAGCAGTGATTTTTTGAGCAGATTTATTACTTACCGAACCTTAAGCGTAGTAGAACTACGTAAAAGGTGAGGCAAGGGGGAAATATGCCGAAAAGGCGCGCTCGACTGCACCTCTTTTTAATGGGTTTTGGTATTAGTAGGATTTGTAAGGAGCGGAGCGACGGAATAGTGAGAGAGGTAAGAGGAATGAGGTTAATGGAGCAGAGCAAACTGAAAGTTTAAAAAGAAACTACTCTCGAACGTCACGCAATTCAAGCTGTCCGAGCGGAAAGCACGAACCAAAGCGGGACGGGAAGTGAAGCTTTGGTTTATTTGGATATTGACGAAGGAAAATATACAAAAAAACCAAAACGAACAAGAAGTCCGCTTTGGTTAATGGCGCCTCAGGTAGGATTTGAACCTACGACCCTTCGGTTAACAGCCGAATGCTACTGCCGCTGAGCTACTAAGGCATGTTGTCAGCCTAACGATTCTAGCACTATTGCACGGGTTTGTCAAATGTTTTTACAATGTTTTTTCTTTTTTAATGCTTTGTGCGGATAAAGCGACGGACGAAACGGGCTAGGCGTAGGCTTTGGGCTTTTATGCGCAAATGAAAATTGGGAGTGAGGCGACAGGTGGTAAAAGAGCGCAAAAAAGCCGAAACCGAGCAAATGCCCGATTTCGGCAAGTGGCGAACCGTAAGGGATTCGAACCCCCGACCTTTGCGTCCGTAGCGCAACGCTCTATCCAGCTGAGCTAACGGTCCACCGAAGCGCATTGCAACGCACAACGTTCCAACGCATATGACATTGTAGTAGTTTTTTCAAGGTTTGTCAACCGATTTGCGGCAACTTGGAAAATTTACTTGTACTAATCCGATCGAAGTTAATTGACAAAGTAAGTTCCACAGTCGAAACGAAATGCACCCAAAAGTCGGCGCATACGTTCAATAATATGCGAAACGAACCCAAGGTAGCAATCCAATCACCAACGAAACGAACCCGAGTGGCGTTTAATAGTCAACGCAACGAACTTTAAGAGAATATTCTTATCGCCAACGCAACGAACCCTAGTGGCGTTTTTATAGTAAACGCAACGAACTTTAAGAGAATATTCTTATCGCCAATGGAACTCTAGGGGGTAAATTTATCGCCTACAGGTTGCAGAGTTTAGATTTTTTGCGTTTAGTAGCCAGACCTCCGCGTAGGTGCCGTTGGCTTAGGTTGAGCCGGAGTACTTTTTGTACATCTTCGAAAAGGCATAAATCGATTTTTTTCAGTCGCTCCGTCATGTCGGTATGGACTGTGGATTTACAGACCATAAATTTTCCGGCGGTTTGACGAACGGTGCTACGCGTTTGGGCTATGTACTCTGCTTCCTCGATTATGCGGGAGATTGTGTCGTATTCCATAATTAAACTCCTTTCACTAAAAAACGCCTAAATATTGAAATAAGAAGTGGCTTAGTATTATTCCTTGAATTCACGCGCGGACAAATCGCCGTGAAGCTTTTTCGATCGCAAAGGGAATTTGCAAAAGCTTAAATAAATGGCACTATGCAGTTGCTCTTTTGTATATGAATGCGTATCGGTATATGTTAGGTTATGCATCTAAGTATTGCATTTAGAATATTATTATTTTAACAGGAAATGCGGATACCGTACTGATTAAGCAATAATAGTCAAAAACAGACATAATTGTGCTTTATTTTCACTTCAAAGGTACTAATTGTCGGTGTATAGGAAAAAGATTTTTCGAGTATTTCAATATGTAAAGAAGCGGAGATGGTTTGCAGGCGGCTTTATTCGTTGAGTTTACACAGGTGCGTATTGCCAAAAAACCGAAATTCAACTATATTTTGCGAAAATTATTTTTCGGGAAACGCATATTTTCAGGTATTTTTAATTTTATTGCAATTTTTGATTGACTTTACGTGTTTCTTGGTGTAAACTTAACGTAGTTTAACTAGCCGTCGGGCGAAATTGTACATATTAGGTTATGTCGGAATTGACATTGTCCGTGCTGTCGGGCTTGCTGGTATGCTGATCAAGGGCAGGAAACTTGCCAAAGTCTTATCAACGGGATAGAGGGAAAAATATGAAAGAACCAAAAACTAAATCAAAGGGCGATAAGATTGCTTTTATTGTCGGAGTTGTGATTTGCGCAATTCTTTTGCCGATATTTATAATCAACCTCGTAATGATTTTCAGTTCGCTGTCCACCAACGAACCGCCCAGTGTTTTCGGAGTTACTCCGCTTGCCGTTGAAACCGGTAGTATGCAGGAGCCCGAAGAAGGCGTGCAGGACAGGAATGTTCGCTTGATTACCAATGACAAGGGCGAGCAAGTTTATAAGTTTTGGGAATACGACTACGAGCTTGAGGGCTTCGAATTTATCGATGCGGGCGACTTGATTTTTGTCAAGGAGTGCAACGTGGACGAATTGAAGCTTTTCGACGTAATCGCATTCAAAGAGGGACAGGACAACGAGGACGACGATACATATACGGTCGTAATCCACATGATTGTGGAATACTTTTACGATGATACGACAGGGGAAGTTGTCGGATACAAAACCATGGGTGTCAACAACCAAGGTATCGACTCCGGATATGTTCTTAAAACGGCGGTCGTCGGACAATATCACGGCTCCAGAATTGCCAAAATGGGAACCTTTGTTATGTTCTTGCAAAGACCATGGGGAATGATTATTTGTATCGGAGTTCCTGTAATTTTGTTCGTTGTGTACATTCTTTTGACCAACAGGAAGGAGCATGTTTCTGCCGTTAATGCCAAAACGCAGGAGCTGGAGGCCGAGCTTGAAAGGCTTCGTATGCTTGCAGGCAACGGAAACGCGGGCGCGCAGGGTTCTGCGAACGCTTCGAAGACTGCCGAGGGCGAATCGCCAGCAGACGGCAATTCCAAGGATGCGGACGCCCCCCAACCGGAGGAAGCCGAGGATAAAAAGTAGATCGGCGCATTTTTACAAATCGAATTTATATGCTTACAAACGCACTTCATATTTGTCGTGCGTTTTTTTTGCTTTCGGTTTGCTAAGAAAGGATTTATCGCCCAAGCCGTTGCCGATGAATTATGTCAAAGACAATAAACGGCTGATTGATTCCACAATTATTTGCGCACGAGTGAAATAAAACTTGCAATAGAACGAAAACTATGGTATGATTTTACCGTCGTTGTGGCAAATGCAATTTATTTTGACGTGTTAATTTCTGCGTGAGGTGAAAATGCCATGACGTGAATGCGCCCGATGCGATATTTAGTGTTCTTATATCGCAGTATTTTGTATTGGCGCGAGCACTCCGAGGCTTGGAGTGAAATGAAACTTGGATAAGATTCATCGTGTGATGCGGGCTACGTGTATCTTGCCTTGGTCGTGTATTTCAATATACACTCCCTTCGGTCAAAGAGCCACCTGTTGCCCGCTTGGCGCGACTTTTTCCCAAGAAATTTTTTTGACGGAGGTCATGTATTTAAGAATGGAGCTTAAAAATTTGAATTTGATTGAATTTTGCGATGAGGTATTCGCAGACAAGGCAGTTCCCGGCGGAGGAAGCGTTGCGGCGTACGCAGGTGCGTTGGGCGCGGGACTTGTGGGAATGGTCGGCAACATGATTTTGCGCAAGGCACTAAAGCGCGAAGTCAGAGAAGAGGAAGTCGAAAAAGTGGTAGATGCGACCTTCAAAGCCAAAAACCGTATGATCGAGCTTATCGATTTGGATGCAAAAGGCTTTGATTTCGTTATGGAGGCATACCGCTTGCCTAAAGATACCGAAGAACAGAAGGCTTTGAGAAAAGCCAGAGTTCAAGAGGGCTATAAGTATGCGATTATCGCACCCTTAGAAACCCTGAATCTTTCGTATGAGATACTCTGCCAAAGCAAAATCATCGTGGAAAAGTGCGGAAATTCCGCTTCGGACGTGCTTACGGGTATCAGAATGTTGAGCAGTGCCATTTACGGAGCTATCTACAACGTAAAGATTAACTTGGCGGAGATTGCCGATCCCGATTACGTTCGCGATATGAACGCCGAGATTTTACCTATTGAAAAGGACTTCGTAAAGCTTGTATCCGAGCTTGCAGACGGCAGACTCTAAAAAGTTGAGTAAAGTCGAATTTTCACACCTTGCGCTCGCTCCTATGGCGGGATACACCGACAGAGGGCATCGTGCCCTTTGCGTCTATTACGGATGCGGACAAACGGTCACGGAAATGGTGTCGTTAAAGGCTTTGCTTTACAAAAACACCAAGACCTACGACCTGTTGTGCCGTTATCCTGTCGAAAAAAAGACCGCCGTGCAGTTATTCGGAAATAGCGCGGAGGACTTTTTGCGTGTGGGCGAAATCGGATCGCTTGCAGGTTTTGACGTTATCGATATTAATATGGGCTGTCCGACGAGGAAGATTGTTTCCAACGGTGAAGGCTCCGCCTTAATGCAAAACATGCCCGAAGCCTCGAAAATTATACAAAACTGCTCCAAGCATCGAACGGTAACGGTAAAATTTCGAAAAGGCGTTGACGAACTGCACGACAATTGTGTCGAGTTCGCAAAAATGTGCGAGGATTCGGGCGCATCGGCAATTACCGTTCATTGTCGTTTTGCTTCGGATATGTACGCAGGAAAAGCCACTTGGGATACAATTGGCGAGGTCGTAAATGCGGTCAAAATTCCCGTCTATGCAAACGGCGACATTACATCGGCGAATGCGGAGTATGTATTGAATACCTATAAGCCTTACGGTATCGCTGTCGGCAGATGCTCCTTGGGAAATCCACAGTTGTTCGCTCATTTAAAAAAGTTATTTCCACAAACGGCAAATGCCGATTCATCGTGCCAACCACCGAGTATATGTAACCGACCCTCGAGTTTGTGTCACGAACAACCGAGTTTGTCCCACGAAGCTCCGAGTTCATGTTGCGAAGTCCCGAGCTTGTGTCACCAACCCTCGAGTTCATGTGATGAAGTGCCGAGTTCATGTCACGAAGTCCCGAGCTTGTGTCAAATTGCGCACAATTCGTGCCAAAATGATGAGGGTGGCATTGATCGGTATGCTTTTTCGGGCGATTGCGGGGAAATCGAGCGGCGGATTCGAATAACCGATGAATTTTCCGCATTTTTGTACGGCGGCATTACCGTAAATCCCGAGCGTGACGCGCTTTTCCAGTTAAGCAGCCTGTTGCATTTGGGCGACGTTGTGGCGGTCAACGAAATGCGGAAGCATCTTGCATACTATTTTGCAGGACAGCGCGGAGCACGCGAGTACACGGCGAGGGCGAACAGGGCAAAGAGCGTAATCGAAATCATCGAGATTATCGATTCCTTCTACAATTCCGATAGAGTTAAATTTTGTGTCGAAGGATAATACCACGGAAACGTTCGGCTCGGCGATTGTATTAACGGTTACTCTGCGGTAAATCCTTTGTGGTGCCGATGTTTGCGGAATTATTGAGGAGCGGTGGTGTACATGCTTTAAATTTTGGTTTTGCTATTGTGTTCGATGCTCTTATTGTATGGAGGCGGCGGCTTTGCGCATAATTCAATGTCTGCAACTAAATAATCAATTAATAAATATACTATAAACTCGACCATAGTGAATGAAATCCAATCGATACGTTTTTACGGCGGATTTGGGGCTGTCGGGTGTTTATTCGGGGAATATATTGTATAATCGCCGCAAAAACACAATATATATGCGTATCCTTTTTTGTTGAAAAGGTCATTACGCTTGACAGTTAAGGCAAATATTTGTTATTATATTTTGTAGCGCATATGCGCAAGCTTACCTAAAGGAGAAAAGGTTTGAAAAGTTCGGCAGCAAAAGGCATAGTTGCTTTTATTTTGATATTAATGTGCGTGGTCGGGGCTGTTTATTTCTTTAATGAATATAGCGGTACCGAGGTTACTTACGACAAGTTTTTGGATTACTTGTTGGAGGGAAAGTACGACAAGGTGACCGTCAACGGATACTATTCGGTAAAGGCGGAGTACAAGGAGGATGGCCGCGTGCTTAATCACGTCGCCAACATTCCCAATCGTGATATTTTCCGTGCGGACTATGACAAGTACCGCGAGATAATGGAAGGCGAGATTGCCAAGTACAAGGCAGTGTTAACGGATCCCGATCAGATCGATAATTACATCGCAAACAAAGCGGCTCTCGAAAAGCTCGAGGCGTTGTACGACAAGGTTTTCGATCCTGATTTGATAAAATACGGCTCGATGAACACAAGCAGCGTTTGGGAGTACCTGATTTACGGCGTTTTCATTTTGGGTACGGTATTCTTGGTGATTTACGTTATCCGTCAAATCGGTAAGCAAAATCAACAGGGCGTGCAGTTTTCAAAGTCCAGAGCAAGAGTTTACCGCAAGGTAAGTGTGCGTTTTACCGACGTCGCGGGCTGTGACGAGGAAAAGGAAGAGCTTGTGGAGGTCGTGGACTTCTTGAAAAACCCCAAGCGTTACGACGAAATCGGCGCAAGAATTCCCAAGGGCGTATTGCTTGTGGGACCTCCGGGAACAGGTAAAACGTTGTTGGCAAAGGCGGTTGCGGGTGAAGCGGGTGTGCCGTTCTTCAGCATTTCGGGATCGGACTTTGTGGAGATGTACGTCGGTGTCGGTGCAAGCAGAGTGCGTGATTTGTTCGACCAAGCCAAGAGATCGTTGCCTTGTATCATATTTATCGACGAGATCGATGCCGTCGGCAGACAGCGTGGAGCCGGACTGGGCGGCGGACATGACGAAAGAGAGCAAACGCTTAACCAAATCCTAATTGAAATGGACGGTTTCGAGGGCAATTTGGGTATAGTTATTATCGCGGCAACCAACAGACAGGATATTTTGGATCCCGCTTTACTAAGGCCGGGTCGTTTCGACAGACAGGTCTATGTCGCTCCCCCCGATGTTAAGGGCAGAGAGGCAATTTTGAAAATTCACGCTCGCAATAAGCAGTTTACCACAGATGTAAGTTTTCAAACGGTTGCCAAGATAACGGCAGGTTTTACAGGCGCGGATTTGGAGAACCTATTGAACGAAGCCGCCATTTACGCCGTGAGAAACGGTCGCAAGCAGATAAATATGAACGACATAAACGAGGCTGTCAACAAGGTTACGATGGGACCGGCAAAGAAGTCGCGTTTGGTCACTCCTCGTGATAAGCGCATCACCGCATACCATGAGTCTGGACATGCCATTGTATGCTCGCTGTTGCCCGATTGCCCCGAGGTTCACGAGGTTACAATAATTCCGCGCGGAAACGCAGGCGGTTTCACCTCTTTCAAGCTGGACAACGACGATATGTTTTTGAGCAAGAATCAACTGCTTAACAGAGTTGCTTTCGGACTTGGCGGACGCGCCGCAGAGGAAATTATTCTCGAAAGCTTTACCACGGGCGCAAGCAACGACATAAAGCAAGTCACGGCATACGCGCATAAGATGGTTGTCGAATGGGGTATGAGCGAGGAACTCGGACCTATTTACTTCGGCAGCGAGGGAGAGGTTTTCCTCGGAAAGACCTACCAAAACAGGCAAAGCTATTCCGAAGCCGTTGCGGCGATTATCGATAAAGAGGAATGTAAGATCGTGCGCGAGGGCTACCAAAAGGCGAAGGAGCTTTTGAACGCGAATATGCAGATTCTGCACAACTTCGCAAAGGTTCTGCTCGAGGTGGAAACCATACACGAGGATTCGATAAAAATGCTTCTTAAGGGCGAGGATCCAAAACGCGTAATCGACACCGAGAATGCCGAAAACGCCGAAATTGTGCGCAGAAACGAATTGGAATTGCGCCAAAGCCAACGTGAAAGCGAGAAGAAGTAATTTTCTTTGATTAATCAACGATTGCTTCGAAGAATGCTTCGGATACGTGCAAGAAGGACATAACGGCAATATTTGAACGCGAATGCGTTGGATGCAGAAGGAACTAATACAAAAGCCTATACAGTACCGGAAAATCGGATTGTATAGGCTTTATTCATGTATTGAATCGATGAAGCATTGTTGATACGAAACGGAGCTTCAAAAAGCAAGCTGTTTTGTACCCGAAAAATCAGATTGGATTGGCTTTTTAAATGTATTGACGCTGCCTTGTCCTATGGAACATCAGACAAGCAAGCTATTTTGTGCCGAATATTCTGTCGCCTGCATCGCCCAAGCCCGGCAAGATGTAGCCGTTTTCGTTCAATTCACGATCCATTGTGGCACAATAAATCTGAACGTCGGGGTGTGCGGTGTGGACGGCGTTAATGCCTTCGGGCGCGCAAATAATGTTCATCAGCTTGATGTGCGTGCAATTTCTTTCCTTCAAAAGCGCGATTGCGGCGTTTGCGCTTCCGCCTGTGGCAAGCATCGGATCGACGATAAGGCAAACCTTTTTGTCGATGTTTTCCGGCAGCTTGCAATAATACTCACGCGGCTCCAGTTTTTCGTGATCTCTGTAAAGTCCTATGTGTCCGACCTTTGCCATCGGAAAGTGCGACAAAATTCCCTCTACCATTCCCAGACCTGCCCTTAAGACGGGTATAATTGCGATACTGTTTTCGGTGACAACGCGTTGCACGCATTTTTCGAGCGGCGTTTCCACGATTTTTTCCACGGTCGGCATATCCCGAAATGCCTCGTATGCCATAAGCAGCGTTATCTCGGTAACCAATTCGCGAAACTGCTTGGTATCGGTATTTTTGTCCCTCAATAGTGCGACCTTGTGCGAAATAAGTGGGTGATTGAATATAGTAATGTTGCTCATTTGTTTCTCCTATGTGTTGCACGTGGGTTTTTCGTGCGTAGTATAGTCTGTGTTTTTCCGTTGAGGCGCGCCTTTTATGGTGCAGTATTTACATATTTGTCAAGGTAATTCCTGTTGCGGAATTCGGCGAGTTGCCATAACGTTGCCGTTATTGAAAAGGCTTAGAAATCCCTGCCTCGGTATTCGGCACGCAAGCCATCATGTTGCCGTTATTGTAAAAGGCTTAGAAATTCCTGACACGGTATTTAGCGTAGCGTTTTGTGCGCGCTTTAATTATTGATGAAGGGCGTTAATGAGTGACTTTAAGTCCAATCCGTTAAGCTCCAGCTGTTTTTCCACAGAGGCGTGCTCCGTGAATCCTTTTACGCACATTACGGTAACGTTCTTGCAGTAGGCGGCAACGGCTTGACCGAAACCACCGTCGTATACGTTTTCTTCCATAGTTATCACGCGCCGCCCGTCGAGCGAGTCGAGATAAGCAAGGTCCAAAGGCTTAACGCAACGTGCGTTGACTACCTTGATGTCGGGTATGCGCTCTGCGGCTTCGAGTGCGGTTTTGACCATTCTCGCGCCCACGGCAAGCACAACCGTGCCACTCCCGCTCCTTAAGGTCTGCCACCTTGTCGGGTCAAAGTCGAGATTCGCCCGACATGAGGTAGATACGACGTTATCTTGCATAATTGCCCCTTTATGCGGCTCAAACTGCATATTTGTGTGATTGTATTCGTTCGTGGTGGCTTGTGCTTCTCCGTTACGGCTTGAATTAAAGGGGCGCACTCCGTCCGAACAATTGTCCGTTTTGAACGAGTCTATGTTTGCCTGAAGGTTGCCGTTGGGGTAACGAATTGCGACGGGGCGATTTGCGCCCAAAGCGTACTCAATCATCGCGACCATCTCATTTGTGTTACACGGGGCAAGCAACGTCATATTGGGAATTGCTCCGAGATAGCTTAAATCGAAGGTGCCCTGATGTGTTTTGCCGTCGTTTCCCACAAGTCCGGATCTGTCCAAGCAAAAGACAATCGGCAGACTGTCGATGGCGACGTCTATGACAAGCTCGTCGAACGCTCGTTGCAAAAAGGTGGAATAAATGAAAACGATGGGCTTTTTGCCGCCTCTTGCAAGTCCTGCCGCCGTAGTCACCGCAAGCTGCTCGGCGATGCCCACGTCTAAAATCCTGTCGGGATAAAGATTTAACGCTTCGCCGAGTCCCGTACCCTCTGCCATAGCCGCGGTAATGGCAACAGCCTCGGGGTGTCTATCCAAAATGGCGGCAATATTTGATTTAACGGCGTTGGAAAATATGTTTTCCTGTGGGTCGGGAGAATAGCTGTGATACTTTGACGGACTGTTTTGAGCAGGGGCATAGCCCTTGCCCTTAACCGTTCTGACGTGCAGAATAACCGGTCGGTTTATTTCGGCAACCGCTTTGAGGGCATCGCAAAGCTTGACCTCGTCATGTCCGTCCTTGACGAAGACATACTTAAAGCCCAAGCAATCGAAGATGTTACTGCGCATAAAAACTCGTTTTGTAAAATTCTTGACCGATTTAAGGCGTTTATATACGAATTTGCCGAAGCGGTTGCGGTTCAAAATACTCTTAAGATTTGTTTTTGACGTGATATAACGCTTTGTGAGAGTTAACCGATTAAGCAATCGGTTGAAGGCCCCCACGCTTTTGCCGATGCTCATTCCGTTATCGTTAAGAATAATCAGCAGTTGTCCGTTGTAGTCGCCTGCGATGTTGAGTGCCTCCAACGCGGTTCCGTTGGAAACGGAAGCATCACCGATAACGCAAACGACCTTGCTGTTGTCCGTTCTCGCCAAAGCATAGCCCAAAGCAACGCCTATGCCACTACCGCTATGTCCGCCGCACTGCGCTTCGAAAGCATTGACAGAGGGTGTGCAGAAGCCGCTTTCGCCGCCGTACTGCCTTAAGTTGTCCAGATTAACACCGTTAAGCAGCTTGAAAGCATAGCTTTGATGTCCGACGTCAAAGATGATTTTGTCCTTTTTCGCATTAAAGACCTCGACAAGCGCAACCGACAGCTCAACGACACCCAACGAACCGGAAAGGTGTCCGCCGTTGGTGCATACCGCTTGAATAATTTTATCTCTGACTTCACGCGACCTTGCGCAAAGCCGTTCTTTGTCGTATGCGGATTTACTTGTTGCCATCCGGACAAAACTCCTTTTACACGCAACCTTTATTGCACGCATTTATGCGCCGCCGACGTGTTGTCATACCTACCTTTGCATGGTGCGCAGGTTATTTGTGTCGACGATGGATATTGGTTGATATGATTAAGTATACCACAAACTATGCAAATATGCTACGTTTTAGTAGGGTTTTCGGATTCTTGGACTGAAAAAACGGAGAGAAAGAATGTGCATAGGTGTTTTTGATTGACAACGCAAATGCTATATGTTAAAATTACCCTCACTTTGTCGGGAGTAAAGACCGATGTCTTTAAAAAGCTTACAATTAGGCAATGCGGTCTGTCGTTCAACACGTTGAGAAAAAGATCGATGTCATAAAAAACTTGGTTTTATGAAATGCGGTCTGTCGTTCAACACGTTGAGGCAAAATTCGATGTCTTTAAAAAGCTTACAATTAGGCAATGCGGACTTTCATTCAACTCGTTGAGAAAAAGTCCGATGCAAAAAAACTGAAATTAGAAACTAGTTAGTATTAGTATGATTTATACGTTGCCGTGCAAAGCATTTGTGCGGCGTTGTTAACGAGGTAATATGAATTATTTTAATGAAAGTGAGGAAAAAGCCATACGCTCGACTGATTCTCGGTTGGAGGGGTTGAGCACGGACGAGGCGCAAAAGCGGCTTGAAGCCGAGGGCAAGAACAGGCTAAAGGAAGGCAAGAAAATATCGATATTAAGTCGGATACTCAAGCAGGTGTCGGATCCGATGCTGCTGATACTGCTTGCCGCAGCCGTCGTAAGCGGTGTTACCGCTTTTATAAGCGGAGAGAGCTTCGCAGATGTTATAATTATTTTGGTGGTTGTGGCTATCAACACGTTTTTGGGGGTATTCCAAGAAAGCAAAGCCGAGAACGCGATCAAGGCGTTGCAGGAGATTGCCGCAGCCACGAGCAAGGTGCTTAGAAACGGCGTGCTTACCACAATTAAAAGCGAGGATTTGGTTAAGGGCGACATAATCGTGTTAGAAGCGGGCGACAGCGTTCCCGCCGACGCGCGAATTATCGAGTGTGCGAGCATGAAGGTGGAAGAAGCGGCTTTAACCGGCGAATCGGTGCCTGTTATCAAGCATACGGATGCCTTAAGCGGCGAGGTTTCGCTGGGCGACCGAACCAATATGGTTTATATGGGAAGCACGATGGTTTACGGACGAGGCAGGGCGGTAATCGTCGGCACGGGAATGAATACCGAAATGGGCAAGATTGCCGATGCGCTCACAAAGACCGAGGACAGTAAAACTCCCTTGCAAAAGAAGCTCAATCAATTGAGCAAGTTTTTAAGTTGGTTGGTTTTGGGCATTTGTGCGGTGGTGTTTTTGATCGACGTTATAAGAATCGCTCCCGACTTTTCCTTCAACAACATTTTAGCGACCTTTATGATTGCCGTATCCTTGGCGGTTGCGGCGATTCCCGAGGGCTTGGCAACGGTGGTTACCATACTTTTGAGCATCGGCGTTACCAAAATGAGCAAGCAAAACGCAGTGATTCGCAAGCTGACCGCGGTGGAAACGCTGGGCTGCACGCAGGTCATTTGCTCGGATAAGACGGGAACGCTTACCCAAAACAAGATGACGGTAACGGCGTTTACGGGGAGCAAGGACGAGCTTGTCAAGGCGATGGCTCTATGTAACGATGCCGAGCTTGACAACGATAACTCCGCCGTGGGAGAGCCTACGGAGTGCGCCTTGGTTAACTTTGCGTATGCAAACGGCGTATCCAAAAACGAATTAAAGGCAAGCTGTCATAGAATCGGCGAAGCTCCCTTCGACTCGATGAGAAAGATGATGTCGACCGTACACGACTGCGGCGGCAAAATTGTTCAATATACAAAGGGCGCACACGACGAGGTGATAAGAAATTGCACAGCCGCGTTATTAGACGGCAAGGTCGTTCCCTTTGACGATAAGCTCAAGGTTGCGGCTTTGGCGGAGAATAAGAGAATGGCAGACAATGCGCTTCGCGTGCTTTGTGCCGCTATGCGCGTGTGGCAGACTGCTCCGACCGACTTTTCGGCGGAGAATTTAGAGAAAGACCTTTGCTATGTGGGACTTACCGGTATGATCGACCCCGTAAGGCCCGAAGCCGTCCAAGCCGTTAAGGAATGTAGACAAGCAGGTATTCGCCCGATTATGATTACGGGCGACCACATAGACACGGCGGTTGCGATTGCTAAGGAGCTGGGGATAATCAACGACGCGTCGCAGGCGATCACCGGGCGCGAGCTGTCCAAGCTTTCGGATGAGGAGTTCGACAAGGCATTGACAAAGTACTCGGTTTATGCAAGAGTTCAACCCGAGCATAAGGTGCGAATCGTCAATGCGTGGAAGAAAAGAGGTATGATAACCGCAATGACGGGCGACGGCGTCAATGATGCTCCGTCAATCAAGGCGGCGGACATAGGCGTAGGAATGGGTATAACGGGTACGGATGTTACCAAAAACGTCGCGGATATGGTGCTTGCCGATGACAACTTCGCAACGATAGTGTACGCCGTTCGCGAGGGCAGAAGAATCTACGACAACATCAGAAAGTCGATACAGTTTCTTTTGGCATCCAATTTGTCCGAGGTCATAACCATATTCGCGGCTACACTGTTGGGCTTTACCATACTTCAACCCGTGCATTTGCTTTGGATAAATCTGATAACGGATACTTTTCCCGCACTTGCGCTGGGAATGGAGAAGGAGGAGGTCGACATTATGCAACGTCCTCCGCGCAATTCCTCCGACGGTATCTTTGCGCAGGGAATGGGTGTGGACATCGCCGTCCAAGGCTTACTCTGCACGATAATCACGCTTGCCGCCTACTTCATCGGGCATTATGTGGAGTCGGGCGTTTGGGAGATAGCGCAAAGCGCGGACGGAATGACAATGGCGTTTTTAACTCTTTCCATGGTTGAAATATTCCACTCCTTCAATCTGCGTTATATCTCCAAGTCGATATTCGCATACAAAAAAACCAACATATATCTTTTGATTGCCGCAGTTGTGTCTTTGGCATTGCTTACGTGCGTTATCTACATCGACGTATTGAGTACTGCATTCAATCTAACGCATATAAGCCTTGGAGAGTATGCAATCGCTTTGGGATTGGCGTTTGCCATAATTCCGCTGAACGAGATATACAAGCTAATAAAACGCGCAAGCATGAAAAAGCGCAACAAGCAATAAAAATCGACAAAGCCGACTGTAAAAGGTCGGTTTTTTGATAGTAGCAGATTATGCTTTTCGGTGCAATCGGTATGTGAACGCAAGCAATGCAAAACGCACGGATACAAAACGGTTGTTAAGTTTATATTTTACCGTAAACCTATCGGCGGTTTTTGTATGTGAACGCAAGCAATGTTAAACGCGCGAATATAAAGAATATAAATACTTACGATTGTTTGAGGTAAGTTGGGTGGCGGTTTTTAGTATATTTAGACAGGGATAAGAAATCTATGGGCAAAAAGGGATTGAAGCAATAGGTGGTGGTTTTTAGTATATTTAAACGGGATAGGAGCATCGGGCCTATATTTTTCGGCATATTGTTAAAAAACGCTTGTAAAAAACGAAAAAAGTCGCTACAATAAAAGTGGTATGGATTACCATTATAAGGATAACAGTGGCGACATCGATTAAAAAGGGAGGTTATTATGCTGACTTCTTACAAAAGTATAGCTCTTATGGGGCTTGATGGTTATATCACCGAGGTCGAGGTGGATATGAGCTTGGGTGGCTTGCCCGGCTATGACACGGTCGGACTTGCCGACACTGCCGTCAAGGAATCCAAGGAGAGGATTCACTCGGCAATCAAGAACAGCGGTTACAGATATCCTTCCGCCAGAGTCGTGGTTAACCTTGCGCCTGCCGATGTCAAAAAGGAGGGGACCTATTTCGATTTAGCTATTGCGTTGGGAATTTTGGCGTCGAGCGGTCAATTGAAATCGGCAATCGCTCCCGAATACGTCATTATCGGGGAGCTTTCGCTTGTAGGCAAGGTAAGGCGCGTAAATGGTGTTCTGCCGATACTCATTTCCGCCAAGCAACAGGGCTATACCAAGGCTATAATTCCCTTCGATAACCGAGGCGAAGCCGTTCACATCGAGGGAATGGAGGTTATCGCGGTGGAGTCGCTTAGGGAGGCTTGCGAGGTTCTCGAGGGCAAACGACAGCCGCAGATTGTCGAGCATATCCCGTGGAAGCCCAAACGGGTGGAGGACGATGCTCACGATATGAAGTACATCAAGGGGCAATATGTTGCCAAAAGGGCATTGGAAATCGCTATCGCAGGCGAACACAACGTGCTTTTTATCGGACCTCCCGGCGCGGGAAAGAGTATGCTTGCAAAGGCTGTACCCACGGTAATGCCCGATATGACCTTCGAGGAGGCTCTCGAAACCACCAAAATTCATTCTATCGCGGGATTTTTGGACGAAAGGCTGGGCTTTTTGCGCGAACGCCCTTTTAGATCTCCGCACCATACGGCAACGCCGATTGCATTGGTCGGAGGCGGCAGAAATGCCAAACCCGGCGAGGTAAGCCTTGCAAACAACGGAGTGTTGTTTTTGGACGAGCTTCCCGAGTATTCGCGGCACGTTCTTGAAACTCTGCGCCAGCCGATAGAGGACGGCTACATCACCGTTTCAAGGCATCTAATGATTGTCAAGTATCCATGCAAATTCACGCTGGTTGCAAGCATGAACCCCTGTCCTTGCGGCAATTACGGCAGTAAGAAGCACGAATGCACCTGTTCGGCTTCGCAGATACACAGATACCGCGCCAAGCTTAGCGGTCCGTTGATGGACAGAATCGACATTCACGTCGAGGTGGACGGTGTAAGCTTTGAGGACCTTTCGGACAAGAGCGGTCAATCCGAGTCCTCCGCCGTTGTGAGAGCGCGTATCGAAAAGGCACGCGCCGTGCAAGCCGAGCGTTTCAAGGGAACCGACATAAGCTACAACGCGCAAATGAGCAATGCGCAAATGAAGGACTATTGCAAAATCGACGAAAGGAGCAATCTCCTCCTTAAAACCGCCTTCGACAGATTGAACCTAAGCGCGCGCGGTTACAACCGAATACTCAAGGTTGCGCGAACAATCGCCGACTTGGACGGAAGTGAGCAGATAACCTCGGGACACGTCGCCGAAGCCCTGCAATACAGATCCTACGACAAGAATAAGTAAAGGTTATATCCTTACCTTATTGCCATGCCGCTAAAAAGGCTAAGCTGCTTGTGCGACAGTAAAGGCAGTATGGTAGCTTTTACCATGCAACACAAACATTTTTGGGAATAAAAACCAAAAAGATGCCGATGAATGTGTAGAAATCAGAAGTGGCTTAGCATAAGTGTATTACCACGGGATAAATACAGACAAAAGAGCAACAGCAGAAGGGTGCGGATATGGACACATATGAGAAGAAGGCATTGTATATTACGGCTCTTTACGGAGGACTTACCGCTAAGCAGTCCAAGGAGCTTTACGGAATGTTTTCGAATGCGGAGGATTTGTGGCGTAACCTTCGCAAAAGACATGCGGCGTGTGAGCTGTTGGGCGACAAGAAATACAAGGTGCTTTGCGACAATATGACCGATTCGGTGTACGCCGACAGCGTTAAGCGATTGGAAAGAGAGGGCATTACTATACTTTCTCCGCATTTTAATTTTGAAGCAAAAGCTTTCGAAGCCGAACGAAATGCAAGCACCTTTGACAAAACCAACGAAACCAACCGAAGTACAAGCACCTTTGACAAAACTAACGGAGCCGAACGAAACGCAAACGGTTTAGGCAATACCTACGAAGCCGAACGCAACGAGGAAGCTATCGGAGGGTCGGTTGTTTGGGATTATTACGACTCACCCTCGGTGCTGTTTGCGAGGGGTGATACGAGGTTGCTCGAGACAAAGATGGTTGCCGTTTGCGGTACGAGGAAGGCGACGGGCTACGGCAAACGCGTTGCAGAGGTTTTTACAGCCGCCTTCGTGCAGTCGGGCATTTCTGTGTTGACGGGTGTCAGCTTGGGAATAGAAGCCGTTGCGGTTGACGTTGCAACCAAGCTCGGCGGAAATTGCATCGGAATTCTGCCCTGCGGCTTCTATGCATTGAGCGACGACAGATGTGCAAGGAGGATTGTAGACAACGGCGGTTTGCTTTTGAGCGAGTACGCACCGGATGTCGGCGTAATGAGCTACCATTATTTGGAGCGCAACAGATTATTGGCGATGCTTGCCGATGTCGTTTTGATTGTCGAGGCGGGGAACAAAAGCGGTGCTTTGTCCGTGGCAGAGTTTGCCGCCGAATACGGAAAGAACGTCTATGCGGTGCCGGGTGAATTGTTTTCGGTCGCATCAAAGGGTACGAATAAGCTTATAAAGGAAATGTGCGGCGTTGCTTTGGAGCCTGCCGATGTTATAAGAGATTTCGTGGACGTGTATAAACCCGTCGAAGAAGTTAAAAATGACTATAACTTTTCCGAGGAGGAATATAAAATCATCGATGCGCTCAAAGCGGATACCACGACCGTCAACGGAATTGTGGAGACAACGGGCATCGATGCCGCCAAAATTGTCCGAATTCTAGGGCTTTTGGAAATCGGCGGAATCGTATTCAAAAGCGAGGACGGCTATCGGTTGGCGGTGGAGCTGTAATTTATCCGCCGAGCAAGTCGGGTTATTTGGTTATTATTCAGTAAGCAAAAAGGAAAAAGGAGGAGCATTCTCCTTAGGGAGAAAGGCATATTTAAATGAAACTAGTTATTGTAGAATCGCCCGCTAAGGCGAAGACTATCGGAAAATACTTAGGAAGCGACTACAAGGTGGATGCTTCGGGAGGACATATTCGAGATTTACCCGTAAAGGAATTGGGTATTGACATAGACAACAATTACGAACCCAAGTATGTGGATACGGTTACCAAAAAGGACTTGATAAAGAGGCTTGCCGCAGAGGTCAAAAAGGCGGACGGCGTTTATCTTGCGACCGACCCGGACAGAGAGGGTGAAGCTATTTCCTGGCATTTGGCGAATGCGTTGAAGCTTAAAACGACCGACTGCAACAGAATCGAGTTCAACGAAATCACCAAAAACGCCGTACAAAATGCGTTATCCAAGCCGCGAAAAATCGATATGGATTTGGTAAACGCCCAACAGGCAAGGCGTGTGCTTGACAGGCTTGTGGGTTACAAGCTAAGTCCGGTGCTTTGCAAGAAAATCCGCAAAAATCTCAGTGCAGGCAGAGTTCAGTCGGCGGCGTTGAAAATTTTAGTGGACAGAGAGCGTGAAATAAGGGCGTTCAAGCCCGAGGAATATTGGGTTATTACTGCCTATTTATACAAAAAGGACAGCGATTGCGGCATTTTCAAGTCGCTTCTGTTTGAAAAAAGCGGCAAGAAAATCAAGGTCGAAAATAAAGAGCAGTGCGACAAGGTGCTTTCCGACATCGAAAACGGCAAATTCATCGTTCAAAGCGTTAAAAGGGGAACAAAGGCCTCCTATCCGCAGCCGCCGTTTACCACAAGCACACTTCAACAGGATGCAATATCCAAGTTGAACTTGGGCTCCTCGGTGACCATGCAAATTGCACAGCAGCTTTATGAGGGCGTGGAATTGCCCGGCTTGGGACATACCGCACTGGTAACCTACATCAGAACCGACTCGGTCCGAGTTGCCAAGGAGGCGCAGGATGCGGCGTTAGCATACATCGGCGAAAAGTACGGCGATAAGTACGTTCCGCAAAAGCCAAACGTTTACAAATCCAAAAAGGACAGTCAGGATGCGCACGAAGCGATCCGACCGATTAACCTTGCTTTTACGCCTCAATCGCTGGCAAAGTCGCTCAAGCCCGAGCAATACAAGGTTTACAAGCTTATATACGAGAGGTTTTTGGCAAGCCAATCCACTCCCGCGCAGTACAATACGCTTGCTATCGTATTTGACTGCAACAATTACGGCTTCAAGACGACGGGACGTACGATGCTGTTCGACGGCTATTTAAGAATATACGGCGAGGACAAAGCCGAAAACGGCAAAGCCGAGGATGAGGAGGATAAGCTACTTCCCGATTTTTCCGAGAAAGAGCAAGCAGAAAAGGATAAAATCACCAACGAGCAGAAATTCACAAAGCCGCCTACAAGATACACCGAAAGCTCTTTGGTTAAGGCTATGGAGGAAAGCGGTATCGGCAGACCGAGCACCTATTCGACGATTATCAACACGCTTTACTTCAGAAAGTATTCGGAGCTTGATAAGAAGTCGATTGTGCCGACCGAGCTTGGGTTTATCGTTACGGAGTATTTAGAGAAATACTTTGCCGACGTCGTAAATATCGAGTTTACCGCCGGTATGGAGGATAAGCTGGACAACATCGAGGAGAAGGGCGACGACTGGCGAAAGGTCGTACATGAGTTTTATCAGCCGTTGCTTAAAGAAATCGTTTATGCGAATAAAGAGGGGGAAAAAGTAAAAATGAAAGCCGAAGAATCGGACGTTATCTGCGAGAAATGCGGAGCTAAAATGATAATCAAGGAAGGACCTTACGGTAAATACCTAGCTTGTCCCAATTTTCCCGATTGTAAGAACATCAAGGGATTAAAAAACGGCGAAAAGACCACCGAATCCAAACCCACCGATATCAAATGCGAAAAATGCGGAGCAGATATGGTGGAAAAGACCGGGCGTTACGGTAGGTATCTGGCTTGCTCCAAGTATCCCGAGTGTAAAAACACAAAGCCGATTAACGAAATCGTGGGCAAATGCCCTAAGTGCGGAGGCGACCTTGTCAAGCGTTTCAGCAAAGCGGGCAAGCTCTTTTACGGTTGCTCCAAATATCCCGACTGTAAGTTTATGAGCTGGGATATTCCGTCGGATAAGCCTTGTGAAAAGTGCGGCGGAACAATGTATAAAAAGACGGGCAAACAAGGCAACGTCTTTATCTGCGAAAATTGCAAAAACACCCGCGAGGTCAACGAGTAACATTGCTTGGATTCGTCCTCTTGACAAATGACGTAGGGGCAAACCCAAGTGTTTGCCCGCTCTATGCACCACAGCCTTTTGAATTTGAAGCAAAGGGATAGACCGTATTGTCGCCCGCTCTATGCACCACGCCTTTTGAATATGAAGCAATGGAACAATGCTGTGCGCGCGTGTTATATGTAGCAATAGGGAAAGTGCGGTGCGCGTGCATACAAAAAAAGGAAAAAATGGAAGTTAAAGTAATCGGAGGCGGTTTGGCGGGGTGCGAATGTGCCTATCAAATCGCAAAAAGAGGAATAAAGGTCAAGCTTTTCGAGATGAAGCCGCTCAAACGGTCGGATGCGCATCACAGCGATGCGCTTGCCGAGGTGGTTTGCTCCAATTCGTTTAAGGGGAACGAGCTTACCAACGCGTGCGGACTGCTCAAGGAAGAATTGCGAACGCTCGACAGCCTATTGATAGGCTGTGCCGACAAAAACCGTGTCGATGCGGGAAACGCGCTTGCCGTGGACAGAGAGGCTTTTTCCAAAGCCGTTACCGACGAGATAAGGAGAAATCCCTACATCGAGGTTGTTTGCGACGTTGTAAGCGATATAGGCGATGGTTTTACCGCCGTATGCACCGGGCCGCTGACCGATGATGCGTTGATTCCTGCGATGAAGGCACACACGGGCGAATTTCTGTATTTTTTCGATGCCGCCGCTCCTATCGTAACTGCCGACAGCATAGATTATGACAAGGCGTTTTTTATGAACAGGTACAACAAAGGAACGCCCGACTACCTCAATTGCCCCATGGACAAGGAGGAGTATTTTACATTTCTGGACGCGCTGCTAAACGCGCAGACCGCACCCGTTAAGGACTTTGAAAAGAAAGCCGTATTCGAAAGCTGTATGCCCGTAGAGATTATGGCGGCACGAGGCGCGGATACCCTACGCTTCGGACCGCTTAAGCCGGTCGGGCTGGATACCGATAAAAAGCATTACGCCGTATTACAGCTTCGAAGGGAAAAGACGGGAGGCGAGCTCTATAATTTGGTGGGATTTCAAACGCATTTGACCTTCCCCGAGCAAAAAAGAGTATTTTCGTTAATTCCCGCCCTTAAAAACGCCGAATTTGTTCGTTACGGCGTTATGCACAAAAACGTGTTCATCAATGCGCCCGAGCTGCTCGATGACAGCTTCGCACTAAAGAGTCAACCGAATGTCTATTTCTGCGGTCAGATTTCGGGAGTTGAGGGCTATGTCGAATCCATCGCATCGGGACTTGTTGCAGGTATCGATATCGCTCGAAGGCTGACAGGGAAGAATAGTGTAGCTTTTCCCACGAACTGTGTTATCGGCGCGCTTGCGGATTACATTTCACACGCCGAGGGGGCGCATTTTCAGCCGATGAATGCCAACTTCGGATTGCTTCCCTATTTGGATTGCAGAGATAAAATAAAGAAAAAGGAGCTTCTTGCCCAAAGATCGTTGGAGAATTTGAAGCACTTCATCCAAAGCAACGAGATATTATAGCCTCGTTTGCAGGTTAAACGACTTATCGGTGCAAGTCCGACTTTTCAATCAAACCAATACAAAAGCGGCATAAACACGCCTAGAATTCAAGAAATTTTACCACTTGTAAAACCGAGGAAAAGAGAGTGCGTTTTCGACTAAGTACGAAAAAAGTGCGGTGTAAATATTCCTAAAAATTCTTGAAGTTAACTGCCGTTAAAATTGAAAAGGGAAAGGAGCGTTTTTAAATAATAACAATGTTGTTTTATGTAATAATCGTGAAAACGGTTGCTTTCGGAGTTAAAAGTTAAATTGTACTTAAACAAGAATAAATAGAATGGACACGAACAAGAGGTCTAATTCACATTAAAGATATGTGAAACCATTAGTATGATAATTACATTGTGGTCGGTGCGTGTATATGCAAAGAAGTGCGTATTCAGCAAGCGGTATACCCCGACGGACTTGCGGATTTAAAGGAATATAGCAAAAGGAGTAGTGAATATAATGCAGGAAATAAGAGGCACAACCATATGTGCGGTAAAAAGAGATAAAATGATTGCGATTGCCGGTGACGGGCAGGTTACGCAGGGACAGAGCGTGGTATTAAAGGGTAACGCTAGGAAGGTCAGGAGAATTTACAACGACGAGGTTATCGTAGGCTTTGCCGGAACGGTATCCGACGCGTTTACGCTTACCGAAAAATTCGAGCAAATGCTTCAGAAGTATTCGGGAAACTTGATGAGGAGCGCGGTGGAGCTTGCGCAGCTTTGGCGTTCGGACAAAATGGTAAGACAGTTGGAAGCGACAATGCTTGTTGCCAGCAGTAAGACCATACTTTTGGTTGACGGCACGGGAAATATTGTGGAGCCGGAGTGCGGCACGATAGCTATCGGCAGCGGCGGCAACTATGCATTTGCGGCGGCAAGGGCTTTGTTGAACGAAACTGACCTTTCGGCAGACGTTATTGCACGAAAGGCATTGGAGATCGCGTCGGACATCTGTATTTATACCAATAAAAACATCATTGTGGAATCCATTATGGATGAGGGGGATAATTTATGAGTATGACGCCCAGGCAAATCGTTGCCGAGTTGGACAGATATATCGTGGGACAGGACTTTGCCAAAAGAGCGGTTGCCATCGCTTTAAGAAACAGATACAGGCGAAGCAGACTTACCGAAGCCGAGCGCGAGGAAATCACGCCCAAGAACATAATTATGAAAGGACCTACGGGAGTAGGTAAAACCGAAATTGCAAGACGGCTTGCAAAGCTTGTCAAGGCACCGTTTATTAAGGTCGAGGCGACAAAGTATACCGAGGTCGGCTACGTCGGCAGAGATGTGGAATCGATGGTAAGGGATTTGGTCGAGGTTAGCATTAGACTTGTCAAGGAAGAAAGCATAAAAAACGTAAAGGACAAGGCATATATGAGGGCGGTTGTTATTGTGGTTGAGGCTCTTTGGAAGAACAAGGAGATTTTGCCACCCAACATTGAAAAGAACGTGCTTACCGACGAGGTGCAAAATCACCGTTTGGATCACCTTACGGTGGAGATTGAGGTTATCGAAACACCCAAGCCTATGGAAATCGCTCCGGGAATGGGTTCTATCAGCATAGGCAATATTTTAGGAGATATGGCACCCAAAAGGAAGCGCGTCAAGCGTATGACCGTCAAGCAAGCTTTGGAGTTTTTGGAAAGACAGGAAGCCGACAAGCTTATCGATCAGGACAGCGTTAACACCGAAGCACTTATGAGAGCCGAAAACGAGGGCATAATCTTTATCGACGAGATCGACAAAATCGCAGGCAAAGGCAACACCAACGGTCCCGATGTGTCGCGTGAGGGCGTTCAAAGGGACATTCTGCCTATCGTCGAGGGCTGTACGGTTAACACAAAATACGGCAATATCAAGACCGATTATATACTTTTCATCGCAAGCGGTGCCTTTCATGTTTCGCAGGTGAATGAGCTTATTCCCGAGCTTCAGGGACGTTTTCCCGTTGTGGTGGAGCTAAACAGCCTCACAAAGGAAGACTTCGTGAAAATCTTGACCGAGCCGGAAAACGCAGTAACCTCGCAATATAGAAAGCTTTTAAAGGTGGACAACATCGATTTGGAGTTTACACCCGACGGAATCGACGAAATTGCGACTGTGGCATACGACCTCAACAGCACATCCGAGGACATCGGCGCAAGACGTCTGCACAGCATAATGGAGCATATTATCGAGCAGGTCAGCTTCGATATCAACGAAACCGGTGATGCAACGACGGTTGTTATCGACAAGGAATTCGTCATCAACAACCTCAGCAAGGAAACAAAAACGTACAACATCAAAAAGTACATTTTATAGTAGCAGATCTGTTTACGTGCTTGCGTATTCTGCGTTGAATGTTAAGAGCATTTATCGGTAGGGGCGAACCCATATGTTTTCGCTCGCAAAGCTGTCAGCGGAGCTGTTTACGTGTTCGCACTCGACCTGTGAGGTATGGTATGCGTAATAATCGGTAGGGGCGATTTACGTGCTTGCTCGTTCTGCATTGAATGTTAAGAGCATTTATTGGTAGGGGCGAACCCATGTGTTCGCCCGTCTGCCAAAAAGACGACCCGATCCGAGCACTAACCAAAAAAAGCTAAAATAAGGTCGAAGAACGTGGCGGTCTACCAAAACGCTTGAACTGCAAAAACGAGGGGAAATGAATCAAAAACCAAATCACATCGGAATAATTATGGACGGCAACGGGCGATGGGCGACAGCAAGGGGCAAAACTCGGCTTGCCGGGCATAGTGCGGGAGTGGAGGTTGCGTCCGATGTTGTTAGGTATGCCATCAAATACGGCATTCCCTATTTGTCGTTGTACGCCTTTTCCACCGAGAACGCCAACCGACCAAAAGCCGAGGTGCAGGGGCTTATGAGGCTTGCCAGATCGGCGTTTGCAAAAAGCGATAAGCTTAACGAGCAAGGAATCCGTATACTTATTTCGGGAACGCCGCAGGGGCTCGATGATGACTTAGTTCGCTCTATCGGCTTGATAGAGAAGTCAACCGCGAACAACCGCGCGATAACCGTCAATATCTGTTTCAATTACGGAGGAAGGCGGGAGCTGTCCGACGCAGTCAACAAAATCATCGCAAGCGGCGTTAAATCCGTGGATGAGCAAAGCTTGCGCAATTATATGTATCACGGTGAGCTGCCCGACTGCGATGTTATTGTGCGAACGGGCGGATATATGCGGCTAAGCAACTTTTTGATATACCAAAGCAGCTACAGCGAGCTGTATTTTACCGATACTCTTTGGCCGGACTTTTCCGAAAACGAATTTTTGCGCGTTTTGGAGTATTTCAAAGGCTGCAAAAGAAACTTCGGAAAGGTATAATCTGCAGGACATGCAAATACAACGGATTGAACGAATATGGATGAAGTAAAGAAGATAACATTATTCAGGAGAATTGTCACGGGCGCGGGCATCTGTATCGTGTTGGTGGGCAGTTTATTTCTAAGCTATTATATAAGCTCGTTTTTTATCGACGCGCTTATTTGTTTGCTTATTGCCTTATGCACGATCGAGGTCTGGAGGGCGGTGGCAAAGTTCTCGGACAAGAGATTTTCGGTGCCGATGATAATTTTTGCCGTAACGACTGGTGTGGTTTGCAAGCTGCAGTTTCTGTATGGCAACACAAGCGGATACCTTTTCCCTTGGTCGCTGGCTTATATGGCGATTTTTTTCTTCATTGGAGTGGTTATCGCCGTTATCAACGCAATTCCTGCGGATAAGCTGGTGTGTTATGCATTCACTCTCTTTTATCCCGCCGCCATAATGGAGTTCATGCTTATTGCATACTCTTACAATGCAAGCTTTGCTCATTCGGGAGTTTTGGCAATGAGTTTTATCTTCGCAGTGTCCTCGGGTACGGACATTTTCGCCTATTTGGGCGGTACGATGTTCGGCAAGCATAAGCTTTGCCCCAAATTTAGCCCCAACAAAACCGTCGAAGGTGCAATAAGCGGTATTGTCGGCGGACTTGTGGGAGCGGCTGTGGTTTATCTAATTTGCGAGTTGAGCGGATTGATCCCGATCGAATCCGTTTTTGCCGTGAATAAGTTCGTTATTTATGCAATTATCGGTTTTTTAGGTGGCGTGTTTAATCAATTCGGGGACTTGCTTGCAAGTATGATCAAACGTTATGCGCAGGTCAAGGACTATGGCACGGCTTTGGGCAGTCACGGCGGCTTTATGGACAGATTCGACGGAATGATGTTTTGCGGTCTTGCAACGGCGATTGTATTCGTGCTTGCCGCATAGCCTTCGTCGGGCGCAAAAACGGAGTAATAATGAAGAAAATTGCTGTTTTGGGATGTACGGGAAGCGTGGGAACGCAGACGTTGGAGGTAATCGATAAATGCGGTTATCGGGTGTCGGCGTTGGTTGCACACTCCGACGTCGCGCGACTTGAGAGCTTTGCCGTCAGATTCAAGCCAGAGTTCGTAGGGCTGATTGACGGGCGGTTCTCCGATGAGTTTATTGAGTTTTGCGATAAAATCGGTTGCGAATACGCGACGGGCGTGCTTGTTATGGAAAGGGCGGCTCTTTGCGGCGACGTAATTTGTGTCAGTACGGCGGGAGTGCAGGCGATAGATCCGATAATTCACGCGTTGAACGCAGGAAAGACAGTTGCGCTCTCAAATAAGGAGAGCCTTGTTTGTGCGGGCGAGTTTATAATGGAAGCGGCAAAAAACGGCAATTTAATTCCCGTGGACAGCGAACATAATGCTGTTTTTCAGCTTGTCGAGGGCAGATCCGACGTCAAAAAAATAATTCTTACGGCAAGTGGCGGAGCGTTTTTCGGGAAAACCTCTGCGGAGCTGGCGCAGGTTACGCCCGAGGGCGCGACCTTCAATCCCAATTGGAAAATGGGCAAGAAAATCACCGTAGACAGCGCGACTCTTATGAACAAAGGGCTGGAGGTCATCGAGGCTTGCCGACTTTTCGGCGTGGAGGAAAAGGACGTCGAGGTTTTGGTACACAGACAGAGTGTCGTTCATTCGCTGGTGGAGTTTGCCGACGGCGGAGTGTTTGCTCTCCTAAACAACCCCGATATGAAATACCCGATCAAATACGCGTTGGATTATCCCGAGCGCACGAGAAGCATAATTGAGCCGTTGGACTTGGTTAAGCTGCGCGAATTGACCTTTGAAAAGCCCGACAACGCGGCGTTTCCTTCGTTGGAGGTTGCAAGGCAGGCGATCCGATCGGGCGGTTTTTATCCAACGGTGCTGACGGCGGCGGACGATTGCGCGGTTTCCGCCTTTTTAAACGGCAAAATCCTTTTCACGCAGATTCCCGAGGTTATCGACTCCGCCATGCAAAAGTATCGTCCGTGTGAAGATTATGGCGTAACGGGAATACTTCGCGAATATGATAGAGTAAAAGCGTTTACCCAAAAGGAGCTATTTCGGACAAATGCTTGAATAGGTTGAAGTGCGCGTTTATGCGTATTAAGCTTAAATAAGCTGAAAGTGCGCGTTTATACTTTTGAAGCTTTAAACAAATTTAAGTGTGCGTTTATGCGTTTAAAGCTTAAACAAGTTGATAAATGCGTTTATGCGCGGTATATGAAAATAATGTTGCTAGCGGACGGCTAAATCCAATCGGCATTATTAACAGGAAGATATGATAAGTTTGGTGTGTGCCACTGTTGCGGGTGCATTAAGTACAATAGGCTACGTCTTAATCGCCCTTTTGATTTTGATGTTTATGATCACGATTCACGAGCTTGGGCATTACCTTTTCGGTAAGTTGTTCAAGTTTAAAATAAACGAGTTTTCCATCGGAATGGGACCTAAAATATTCCAAAAGAAGCTCAAAAGCGGCGAATTGTTTTCCATAAGGATAATACCGTTGGGTGGCTATTGCGCGTTCGACGGAGAGGATTCCGAGGGCGTTAACGAAGCTAAAGCGCGCGGCGATAACCGAAACCAAGCCGAATCCGCGGGTGAAAGCGAAAGGAACGGTGATGCTTCTACTCGAAGCTTGACAGGAAGCGAAGCCGATGAGGGCTTGCAAGCCGCACAGTCGAGCGATAACATTTCCGCCGATGCTCGCAACCAATCCGACGGTCGCTTTGATATGATTCGTGACGAGGAAAGCGAGAGTCAAGGCGATCAAGGAAAAACGAGAGAAGGTGTTCCCAACCTTAAATTCAACGACCACAAGCCGTACGAGCGTATTATCGTATTATTCGCGGGTGCGTTCTTCAACTTTGTGAGTGCGATAATAATCGCATTTATCGCGTTTTTATGCATAGGAAATTATGCGCCGACCGTTGTATACGTTCAAAGCGATTCTCCCAACTTTCAATCGGGGGCGATATTAAAGGGCGACATGATTTACAAGGTTGACGGCAAGACGATATACTTTTTCTCGGATGCGAGCAAATATTTGAGCCAAGCCGAGGGTGAAATCGAGCTTGTGGTTTACCGCGACGGCGAATACGTCACGATTTACGTCGAAAAGGGCGAATACAATCCCGACAGCTTGCTTTACACCGAGGACGAGGACGGCAATCAATATCTTGAGCTTGACGAAAACGGGAATGTTACGGTCTTAGAGTACAAGAGCGAGCCTACCGCAGACGGTTTGGGCATCATATTCAACGCGCAAAAGCTGGAGTTCGGAGTGGGGCGCGCTGCAATTTGGAGCGTGGGCTACTGTGTTCGCGCAGGCGGCTATATTTTGGAGTCCTTCGGCGATCTTATAACAGGGCAAGTCGCCATAAGCGAGGTCGGCGGACCTATCGCACTGATAAGCGCGACCACGCAGGTTGCCCGACAGGGACTGCAAAACACCTTGTTTTTGATAATCCTCATCTCGGTAAACCTCGCGGTTTTCAATCTGTTGCCGATACCCGCGTTGGACGGTTGCCGCATTATTTTCGTAATAATCGAGTGGGTTCGCGGCAAACCCGTCAACAGGAAGGTCGAGGCGATCATCCACACGGTCGGACTTATCGTGCTTTTCACCCTAGTAATAGGCATCGACCTTTTCAATCTGATATTCTAGCGATTCGGCGTACCGACAGCGGAGCTGTTTTAGTGCTGACGCGAATGGTGACCGCCGTTCAACGTATAACCAAAGAATTATGTCGAGCAAACGACAGCGGAGCTATTTTCGGGCAGGCGCGAATGGTGACCTCCGTTCAACGTATAACCAAAGAATTATGTCGAGAAAACGACAGCGGAGCTGTTCTAGTGCTTCTCAATGTTTATAGGTTTATTCGCAAGGACAATTAATTACAGTTAAGCAAAAAGGAATACTTTATGGAACAAATACCTCAACGACAACCTACGAGGAGCGTCAAGGTCAAAAATACTGTTATCGGCGGTGGAAGCCGAATAAAAATTCAGTCAATGACGACTGCACGCGTGACCGACGATGACATATGCGGTGAGCTTGCCGCGCTAAAAGCCGAGGGTTGCGACATTGTCCGCGTTGCGGTAAACGATGTTGCCGATGCTTTGGCGATAAAGAGCCGTGACTTTTTGGGAATGCCCGTGGTTGCCGATATTCATTTCGATTATAAGCTAGCTTTGCTTGCCATTGAAAACGGTGCGGATAAGGTGCGCGTAAACCCTTCCAACCTCGGCGCAAGGGAAAATTTCGTCAAGGTAATACACTGCGCGCGCGCTCACCATGTGCCGATACGAATAGGAGCCAACTGCGGAAGCGTGCACGATGCTGTAAACGTAGGGCAAAGTGTGTCGGACTCTCTCAAGGAATACGTCGGAGTGTGCGAAAACGAGGGCTTCTACGACATTGTCCTTTCGGTCAAAAGCAGTTCGGTTCTTCAAACGATCGAGCTTAACCGCGAGGTAAGCCGCATTTTCGATTATCCCCTGCATTTGGGGGTTACCGAAGCGGGAACGCTAAGCGGCGGATCGATTAAAAACGCCATAGGCATCGGTGCGTTGCTTGCCGACGGCATCGGCGATACGATAAGGGTATCGCTTTCGGCGGCTCCGTATGAGGAGGTCGCTTGCGCAAAGCGGATACTCCGCGCCCTCGATCTATACGGTGGTGTAAAGATAGTAAGCTGTCCCACCTGCGGGCGCAAAAAGGCAGACGTCATTGCGCTTGCATCGGAGCTGGAACGTGCGACTTCATCGATAAACGCCGACATTACCATCGCGGTTATGGGCTGCGAGGTCAACGGACCGGGCGAAGCCAAGCAGGCAGACTTGGGAGTTGCCGGTGCGGTAGGAGGCGGAGCCGTCTTGTTCGAAAAAGGAAAGCTTATCAAAAAGCTCACGAAAGAGGAAATAATACCCGAGCTACTCAAGTATATCGACAGCTACTCTAAGTAAGCTTCGATTCGCGCTCAAGATCTTGAAAAACTATTTAACAAGCACACGAAAGAGGAAATTATACCCGAGCTACTAAAGTATATCGACAGCTACTCGAAGAAAAGATAAATTTGCTCGGTTACTTTATCGGAAATATAGTTACGGGATACAAAAATGCAACGATAAACGGACGTTAATCGCGCGAGTTGGCGACGTCATATCGGTTTAGCGCAAACAAAGGTGGAAAATGCAAGGTATTACGGCGACAATCAAGGAGAAAACCAACGGCAGATACGGCGATTTGCGATTGAAAAGAGCCGTTTTTTCCAAATCCGTCGGAGTTGTTACTTTTTCGTTTACCACAATGAAGGCTCTTTCCGAAGGTCAGCGCGAGGAAATTGCCGCAATTGTCAAGGCTTCGGAATTTGCGGCTTTAAGCTTTGCTGCGGAGTTCTCTTTGGAAACGCGAAGTGTCAAAAGCATTTTAAACAGCGTTGTTTCCTTCACAAAATCCGATTTCTTCTCCGTTTTCAAGTTCCTTGAGGAAACGCCCAAGGCGATCAAGGTCGAGGGCGACGGCGAATTTAAGGTAACGTTTACCGTCGATTCGGATATGGCTCGAACATTTGAGCAAATGAGCTATGTCCCGTCGTTGACCGAATACCTGCAAAGCGTGTATGCAAGTAACATTTCGGTCGAGCTTATCGAAAAGCAGGAAGCAGATTTCGACTTGGCGCAGGCGGTCAAGGACATCGACTATCGACAGGATTTGGCACAGCTGGTTGCTATGGGAACGCCAAAGCGCGAGGTGCTGGTCGAAAGAATCGGCGCGGTCGTCGGCAAGGAGGTTTCGGGCAATCCGATTTACATTTCCGACGTCGAGGAGGGCAACGTAGTTATTTGCGGCAATGTCATCGAGGTCGCCGCTTTCGACGTAAAGAAGGAAGCTTCCAAGGTCAAGAAGGTTTACAAGTATACGATCGAGGACTTTACGGGAAAAATGAAGGTGGTTTACTTTGCCAAGGAGGACGACAAGGACATCTTAAAGGTGCATATGAACGACACTATTTTGGTTTTCGGCAAGGCGGCGGTCAACGAAACGGCACACGAAATGCAGGTCGTTGCAAAGTGCATAACCTATTGCCATATTCTCAAGGGAGAAAAAATCAACGTGCTTTCGGTCGAGCCCAACGCCGATTACATAGTCGTCAAGCCTCAACCCTATGAGAAAATCGAACAGCAAAGCCTTTTGGACGTGCTTGCTCCTACCAAAAAAGAGGGTGACGGCAAAACCTACGTTGCTTTCGACTTCGAAACGACGGGATTGAAGGCATTGGAGGATAAAATTATCGAAATAGGGGCGGTCAAGATCGAAAACGGTGAAATTACCGAGATTTTCTCGACCTTTATCAATCCGCAACGCCCGATCGGTGCAAGCTCCACCCAAATTACGGGCATAACCGACGATATGGTTGCCGATGCACCCGTAATTACCGCCGTCATTCCCGATTTATATAAGTTTTGCTACGGCTCGACTATAATCGCTCACAACATTGACTTCGATTACGCCTTTTTGCAGTATTACAGTGAGCCGACCGGTTATATCTTCAACAACCCGCGCGAGGATACTTTGGCGTTGGCAAAAGCGTTTTTCCGCAAAAAGGAAAATTTGAAAAACTCGCCGCCTAACTTCAAACTCCAAAGCATCGCAAGAGTCCTTAACGTTCACCAAGACGAAGCACACCGCGCTTACGACGATGCCCGAGTTTGTGCCGAAATATTCCTTAAAATGCAGTAGCCGAGCAGCAAAGCTGCTTTTTATGGCTACGCCCCTTACCCGACAGGCAGCAAGGCTGCTTTTTATGGCTGTCGCGAACAATGGCTTTCGTTTAGCGGATATCGCATAAATAATCGTGTTGGCGACAGGCAGCAAGGCTGCTTTTATGGCTACGCTCCTTACCCGACAGGCAGCGAAGTTGCTTAATATTGCTGATGCGAATAACGGGTTGCGTTTAGCGGATATCGCATAAATAATCGTATTGGCGACTGCTTAGCGGTATTTTCGGCGAATATAAGCACATTTCGGTAATAAAACACATGAAAAAACGGAAAAATTATACAATTCGCTAGGAAAACACTTGCAATTTCTCTACTTTTATGGTATTATTCATATACTGTTAATAGGTTGTTTTATTAGAGTAGGATTTTCATTCTGCTCTAATTCGTTGTTTGGGGTTTTTTGTAACCTCGGGAAGAACCGGTTGTCGTTCGATTGATACTAAACGCCGATAATAATAGGTACAAAGGCAAGCTTCGACTGTTGCTTTTTGTGCGGGGTTTGGTATTGGTTAATTCGATCGAAAGCGGTTTTTTGCGGCGTTTTTGCGCTTTGCGGCGAATGCGCGGGGCTTCACACCTTTTTGGAGCAAGGAGATTATGGCAGGTAAAAAAAATGTCGATGCAATTAAGGAATTGGTGGAGCGGTATGCTTTACCTTTAGGAATTGAGGTCGTCGAGGTTAGATTGGAGAAATTGCACGACGGGCTGAACCTGACTGTGTTTATCGACAAGGAAGGCGGCGTCACAATGGACGACTGTGAGACTTTGCATCGTGCGATTGACGACCCGTTGGATGTTTTGAATCCCACGGACGATATGCCGTATACGCTTAACGTTTCTTCACTCGGTTTGGATCGTCCCTTAAAAACCCAAAGGGATTTCCAAAGGAATTTGGGCAAGGAAATTACGGTCAAGCTTTATGCCGCGCAGGATGGCAAAAAGATGTTCGAGGGCTTTTTGAAGTCCTTCGACAACGAGAGCTTTACCATCGAAACCAAAAAAGGTGAGATATCGTTTACCATAAGCAAGGTCGCTCATATCGAGCCTCTTTTAAGGTTTTAGGATTAAGCGTGCGAGCGTTTGCATTTTATTCTTGAGATAAATGGTGCGCAAACCGCCCTCAAGGCGAGAGTGCGTGTTATCGAATAGGTGCGCAAAAGAAGGATAATATGTGCGTGTTTTAAGTCGTCCACAGCGAGCCGCTTGCAAATTATGGCGGAAGGGGGCGCAAGTGTTTTGCCTTTTTTATCAAAATTGGCACGAATATAGATACTGACAGGAGGACTGTTTGGGCTGATGAAGAATAAGGAGTTTTTTGCCGCTATCGATGCGATTGAAAAAGACAGAGGAATCAACAAGGAAAGGTTGATGGCGGCTATAGAGCAGGGCTTGGCGACCGCTTACAGGAGAAACAACGGCGAAGCCAGCAACGTGGAGATCAAGTCGGTACCCGAGCTGTATAAGATTGTCTTCAACGTATATAAAACGGTTGTGGACGAGGTGGAGGATCCCGAGAAGGAGATTTCTTTAGACGAGGCTTTGGAGTCTAAAAGGAGCTACAAGGTAGGCGACAAATATTATACCGAGATTAAACCGTTTGAATTTTCACGTATTTCCGCGCAAACAGCCAAGCAGATTATTTTGCAGTCTATACGCGATGCCGAAAAGGAAATTGTCTATTCGCAGTTTATCCAAAAGGAAGGCGAGCTGATAACGGGCAGAGTTTGTCGCAAGAAGGATGACGGCACGTTGTTTGTGGCTATCGGAAAGGACGGACAAACCGAGGGTATTTTAAATACTAGCGATCAAAACCCCACTGAAAAGTTTTCTTTGGGAGATCCGATAAAGGTTTTCGTTAAAAAGGTCAAAGAAGGGACGAGTGGCGTTCAGGTTTTACTTAGCAGAGCGAGCGCAGGCTTTGTCGGCAAGCTGTTTGAGCTGGAAATTCCCGAAATAAAGGCAAATATCGTTCAGATTAAGGGTGTTGCCAGAGAAGCGGGCTATCGTACGAAAATCGCCGTGTACAGCACCGATCCCGGTATAGATGCCGTGGGCGCGTGCGTGGGACAGCACGGAGCCAGAGTTAACTCCATTATTGCCGAAATGTCGGGTGAAAAGATCGACATTATTCCATGGAGTGAGGATTTGATTGACTTCATTTCCTACACGTTAAGCCCCGCCAAGGTCAGTTGGGTAAGGCTAAACGAGGAAACCAAGGAAGCGACAGTTGTCGTTCCCGACGACAAGCTTAGCTTGGCAATCGGTAAGGAGGGACTCAATGCAAGACTTGCGGTAAGGCTGACAGGTTGCAAAATCGACGTGAAGAAGTTCTCTGATGCGGTACTAAGCGGTATGATGGAGGAGGAGGTCAACTCCGATCGTGAGCTTGCCGAAGCCGGCGCGAATCTCGTTATGGAGGGTGGTACTCTCGTAAACGGCGAGAAAATGCCCGACAATCCCTTCGATATATTGAATACGTCAGATGAGAACGAGGCTAAGGAAATCGAGCATGAGGCAGAGCCCGACAATCCCTTCGATATACTGAATACGTCCGATGAGAACGAGGCGAAGAAAATCGAGCATGAGGCAGAGCCCGACAAAACCGAGTTCGAGGACTTTATATTCGGGTTGGAGGACGTGAAGCCCAAGGACGATGATTAATATGAACACTAAAAAAGTGCCTATGCGTATGTGCATGATCTGTCGGCAGATGTTCGATAAGAGGGAGCTGGTAAGGCTGGTTAAAACCGATGAGGGAGTGTTCGTTGACACTACCGGCAAAAGAAACGGCAGGGGCTCCTATGTGTGTTCGAATCCCGAATGTGTTAAAAAGTGTGCAAAGCATAAGGTTTTCAGGCAATTTGTCGGCGAAGGGGACTTTGAAAGAGTGTTGGGAGAGTTGGAGCGTGCAACGCAGAAATAGCAATTCTCGCTAATCCGAAAGTACGACAAATTCGTTTGATAAGCCAAGCGAAAAGGAGTCAAGTGATAACAAAGATCGCCGCATATATCAATTTCGCTATCAGGAAGGGCGACTGCGTATTCGGAACGGATAAGCTTGCGCTCACCGATAAAGCGGTTTATATAATACTCGTTTGCAATACGACGGGGGAAAGCACGGTTAAAAAGGCGGTAAAGCTGGCAAACAAATTCGATTGCGATATATATCGGGTGGACGGGCTAGGCGAATACACGCACAGGGCTACTAAGGTGATCGGAATTTCCGATAAGGAATTGGCTCGGGCTATACAGATTCAAGGGACAGAGGTTTTTATAAATTTACGGAGGTTAAACCAAATTGACGGCTAATAAATCAGATTCGAAGCAGGGTTCGTTAGACAACCTCAAACTTTTGCGAAGCGACGCGTACAGAAACAGTGAGGATCTCGTCAAGCTCGTAAAGGGTGCAAGGAAAAAGCTGGATATTATATACCGCTCCATTGACAACAAGGAGAGGGAGCTTTACGCTGTTATCGAAAATCGCAGGCAGGCAGAGGAAGAAGCGGCGGCGAATGAGTACGAGGCGATGGAGCAGTTTGCGGCGCAAAACGGGATTATTCCCGAGCCGATTGTCGCTGATACTGCCGACTTTGTCGAGCTTGCCATTCCCGACGAGCCTGAGATTAATCCAAAAAATGTCTTTGAGCAAAAGACCGAGGACAGGGCGGAGGTAACCGAAAAAGCCCAAGATGTCGATACTGCGGAAAAGGCGAAGGCGAATATAACCGACACCGTCGAAACTCCAAAGCCGATTATCGCGGAAAAAGCCGAAATTGAAGTCGAAGCCGAGGTTAAGCCTAAGGTCCAAGCCGAGCAGAGTGCAACGTCGAAGGTGATTGTCGACAAGTCGGAAGCAAAGGACAGGAGCGAGATATCGGATAAATCGGGCAAGCCCAAGAAGAAGCCGAACGAAATGCCGCGTGGCGAGAAGCCGACCGAGCATAAAGAAGCCGCGCAAAGACCCTTTAAGCAGTCCGATGTTAATGCCGTTGATAAACCCACGGAAAAAGCAGTAGAAAAGCCTGCCAAAGCTGTCGAAGCACCCGCAGTGAAAGCGGAACCGGTTGAAGCCGCTCAAAAAGCCACCCGAACGGAAGATGCGGAAGCTGCCGTTGTAGGAACAAAGCAGGAGCCTACTGTTAGAAATATTGTAACCGATGGCGTTAAAATGGTGGAAAAGACCTATGTTGATGACAAGGGCAACGTCCGCACGAGGCGTTTCATCGACACCTCCAAGCCTGCATTTACGGCGAGGGCTCCAAGAGAGAAGACGGACAGATTTAAGCGTGACGGCACTCAAGATACGAGGGCGCCGAGAGAGGGCGGAAGATACAACGATTATAAGAAAGAGGGTTTCACTCCCAGAACAGGCACAACCGACAGACCTCCGCGTTTCGGTGACAAGCCCGTCAATAATAAGGACTCTTACGGAAAAGATGACGATGCGGTAAAGAGAGATCCCAAAAAGCCTACCGTTGTCAAGAAGTTTAACGATATTCCCGTTAAGGACACGGGAAAGACCTTCGGAAACAAGAACAAGACGCCCGAAAGAAACAAGGACGAAAAGGGCGCATCCAAGCGTATAAAGGTAAGAGCCTTCGATGATTTCGAGGACGAGGACAGAATCGTAAACCGTAAGCTCAACAAGAAAAAGGACAACAAAGCGGTTGAGCAGCCGATCAAAAAGATCGAGAGTGCGGTTGTTACGGGAACGGATATAAGCATCAAGGATTTGAGCGAAAAGACGGGAGTTGCCGTCGGCAGTCTCATTAAGGAGCTGTTCAAGGAAAACGTGCTTAAGGGCATAAACGACCGAATCGATTTTACTCTTGCCGAGTACATCGCGGGCATTTTCGGAGTAACTCTCACGCAGAAGCTGGAAAAGACTGCGGAAGAGGTTGTCGAGGGAGGACTTTACGAGGACGACGGGTTGGTTGACGATCAAAAGAGACCGCCAATCGTTACCATTATGGGACACGTCGACCACGGCAAAACCTCTTTATTGGATGCTATCAGACAAACCAACGTCACACAGGGCGAAGCGGGCGGAATTACACAGCACATCGGTGCCTATCAGGTAACCATAAATGACGAGCCGATAACCTTTATCGACACGCCCGGTCACGAAGCGTTTACCGCAATGAGAGCAAGAGGCGCACAGGTAACGGATATTGCCGTTATAGTAGTAGCTGCCGACGACGGCGTAATGCCTCAAACAATCGAGGCAATCAACCACGCGAAGGCTGCGAATGTACCTATCATCGTGGCAATCAATAAGATGGATAAGCCGCAGGCGAATCCGAACAACGTTATGACGCAGTTGACCGAATACGGACTTGTCAGCGAGGAGTGGGGTGGCGATACGATTATGGTTCCCGTCAGCGCGAAAGCCAAAACCGGCATTAAGGAGCTGTTGGAGTCAATCTTGGTCGTTGCCGAAGTCAAGGAATTGAAGGCAAATTCGAATAAGAAAGCCAAAGGTACTGTTATCGAAGCCAAGCTCGACAAAAACAGAGGACCTCTTGCGACTTTACTTATTCAAAACGGTACGCTTCATGTCGGCGATTATGTTGTTGCGGGTATGGCTGCAGGCAAGGTCAAGGCTATGTCCGACGACAAGGGCAAATATATCAAGGTGGCTCTGCCGGGAACACCGGTCGAGGTCTTGGGCTTTTCCGACGTTCCCAATGCGGGCGACTTCATTTATTCGGTGGATGAAAAGCTTGCAAAGCAGGTTGTAAGCGAGAGAAAGGACAAGGAAAAGGTGCTTAGGGCGCAAAACCAAACCGTGGTAAGCCTAGACGATGTTTTCAACAGAATTAATGAAGAAAACATGAAGGTTTTGAACATAATAATAAAGTGCGATGTTCAAGGCACTATGGAAGCGTTGAAATCCAGTTTGGTTAAGATAAGCAACGAGGAAGTACGTATCGTTCCCATTCACGGCGGTGTAGGAGCGATAACCGAAAACGACGTTATGCTTGCAAAGGCAAGTAATGCGATAATTATCGGCTTTAATGTGAGAGCGGATAGCAACGCGAGAAATGCCGCCGAGCGCGAGGGCGTGGATATAAGAATTTACAGCATTATTTACGATGCCGTAGACGATATCACAAAGGCGATGAAGGGTATGCTTGCACCCAAATTCAAGGACGAAATCATCGGACAGATTCAGGTCAGAGAGGTGTTCAAAATTTCCAACATCGGAACAATCGCAGGTTGCTACGTCACGCAGGGCAAGGTTACCAAAACCGCCAAGGTCAGAGTTTATCGAAACGACGTCCTTGTGGCAAATTGCGAGATATTGTCGCTCAGACGCTTCAAAGATGACGTCAAGGAGGTTGCCAAGGGCAACGAGTGCGGCATAGGGCTTGTCAACTACAACGATATCAAGGTGGACGACATCTACGAGGTTTACCAAACCGAAGAGGTCGAAGCGTAATTATTTGACTGCAAAAGCCGACTTCGTAAAGGGTTGGCTTTTTCGGTTTTTGGCGATAAAAAATCATATGCGGTGCAATGCGGTGGATATCGACCGACAGTAACCGTTTGGGGGAGAAAATTATGGCGAATTTAAGGACGGAGAAGCTCAATGCGGAGTTTCAACGGAACATCTACGATATTTTGAAAAACAAGGTAAAGGATCCGAGGCTCACCGAAATGTTCACGGTGACTTCGGTTGTCGTTGATAAGGAATTGACCTACGCAAAGGTTCTTTTCAGCATTTACTCGACCGACGAGGCTAAAAAAGCCACCACCTTCGAGGCAATCAAGAGCAGCGCAGGCTTTGTGCGCCAACAACTGTTTAAGAGTATGCGTATAAGGTGCGTGCCCGAATTGGCTTTCTTTTTGGACAAGGGCGTGGACAAAGATCAACGCATCGATGATATTATCAAGCAAATTCATGAGCAGGACGAGAAAAAGACAGAGCCTTCTAACCAAGAGTAAACTTTTGTTGCGTGAATTAATTGCCCGTCGTCGGATTGTAATATTTAAGCTTATTCAAGCCGATTCGGTGCAATAAACAATGAAAATGCGGCAATATGCACCGCAGATTATTAAGAATGATTTTGGAAGAAATTAAGAACGCCATCGATAAAGCGATGTCGATTGCGATTATTTGCCACACACGTCCCGATGCCGATGCAATAGGCGCATCGTTGGGACTTTGTAGTGCGTTGAAAAAGTACGGCAAGCGAGCCGACGTCTTTTGCGACGAGGAAAACATACCCGAAAGGCTGCTATTTTTGGAGGGCGGCAGGCTGATAGGCAACGAGCTTGTTGACGATTACGAGCTTTGGATTGCTATAGATTGCGGCGATGTTTACAGATTGGGTAAGTTTTGGGATAGGTTTTCCGCGCATAAAAATACTGTTTGTGTGGACCACCATGTCATAACTAATGACAGATACGCGAGGATTAACTATGTCGAGGATTTTTCCAGCGCGAGCGAGATGGCTTTTGAGATTATCAAGTATATGAACATTCAACCCGATGTGGATATTGCAACCGACCTTATGGCAGGAATTATCACCGACACCAACCGATTCGGCAATTCCAACACCACCTCGAGGAGCTTCCTTGCGGCGGGCGAGCTTATGCAGTATGGCGTCGACATAAACGAATTAAGCTTCAAGATTATTCGAGAGCTTTCCTATCCGAGAATCCGCTTAATCGGAGTGGCTATGGAAAGGATAAAGCTTTATTTTGGCGGCAGAGTGGCTCTAACCTACGTTTTTTTGAGCGATTACGACAAATACGGAGCCACATCGGCGGATTCCGAGGGATTGGCGGACAGGACCTTGAATGTTGAGGGTGCGGAAATGGCGGTTTCGATTTCTCAAAGCGAGGCAAACGTGTATAAAATCAGTATGCGCGGAAGGCGAAACGCAAATGTTTGTGATGTTTGTCGGGTTTTCGGGGGCGGCGGACACAGAGTTGCCGCAGGCTGTACGATAAAGGGCGATTATTACGACGTTTTAGATAAGCTGCTCAAAGCAATAGGGGACGAGCTGAACGTGCCGTTTAGAAGCTGATATGAACGGATTTTACAATATCAACAAGCCGACGGGACTTACAAGCAGCGACGTCGTCGGCAGAATAAGGCGCATTACGGGAGTAAAGCGCGTCGGACATCTGGGTACGCTGGATCCCGGCGCGGCAGGCGTTTTGCCTATTGCCGTGTCCAAATGCGCAAGGCTGTTCGACTTTTTGACCGAAAAACAAAAGAGCTACAGGGCGGAGTTTGTGTTTGGAGTGGAAACCGACACTTTGGATGCCTATGGTAAAATTACCGCTATAAAACCTTTTTCGGGCGACGAAAACGAGGTAAAGGCTTGTCTAAGGCAGTTTATCGGCAAAATCAAACAGTTGCCGCCCGCGTATTCCGCGCTTTCTGTCAACGGCGTGCGAGCCTATGATTTGGCTAGAAAGGGCGAGGCGGTCGAGCTTCAACCCAGACAGGTGGAGGTATTCGACTTTTCCCTCGTGCAAAAGACCGAGAATGGCTTTATTTTCGACATTTCCTGCGGCAGAGGCACTTATATAAGAAGCCTTGCACGTGATTTGGCGTACAGCCTCGATACCATCGGTTATATGAGTATGCTCATTCGCACCTCGTCGGGAATGTTTAAGCTTTGCGACAGTTACACGTTGGAGGAGATTGAAAAGGATCCTACGGGTACACTGCTTCCCGCCGATTATCCGCTTATGGCATTGGAAAAGGCGGAATTTAACGCACGCGACGGCTTCAAACTGCTCAATGGTATCGCAATAAGCGGTATGCGCATGGACAACCGTCCGCGTCGGGTTTACATCGAAAACGAATTCGTCGGTCTGGGCGAGGCAACCGCCGACGGATTTAAATTGACGGTATTTCTCAAAGAGGATTGACGGAGGCTTACTTTCAATAACGAGGCTATTACTTGTGTGCCTTCGGTATACCTATAAGTAACGTGGTTGAAGGGACATCGACACATCAAAGAATATGGATATAAGGATTTTTAACCAAAATGATGTCGAGCGGGGTCAGGTCGTCATTCTCGGATTTTTCGACTGTCTGCACAAGGGACATCTAAAGCTTATCGGCGAGGCGAAGGAAATTGCCGCAAGGGCGCAAACGGGTTGTGCTTTGATGACGTTTAAAAACAACCCTTTTGCGGTGCTTAGAAAAAATGACAAGCCTATATATACCTTTGCCGAAAGGTGCGACAAGCTTGTCGAGCTCGGCATTGAAAGCGTGATTGCAATCGACTTCGATCGGGCGTTTATGAGCTTAAATAAGAGCGAATTCGAGATGCTTCTTGAAAAATGGTCGCCTGAAGCTATTGTATGCGGATATGATTTTTCTTATGGCTGCGACAGGGGAAGCGTTGAGGATTTGGCGGCTTTTTGCAGGCGCAAAGGCATTCTTTTGCGCGTTGTCGGGGAAGTGGCGCAAGACGGCGAGCGCGTAAGCAGCAGTCGTATAAGACGTTGCCTTGCAGATGGCGATATGACACAGAGCTATCGACTTTTGGGCGAGTTTTACCGAATAAAGGGAGAGGTTTGCGGCGGAAGAAGAGTTGGGCGCAAGCTCGGATTTCCCACGGTTAATCTGGTCGGCAGTGATAAGCAGTTACCCAAAGCAGGCGTATACGGCGGACTTGTGGAAATTGACGGTACTGTTTATGCGGTGGCGGTGAACATCGGCGCAAAGCCCACCTTCGGCGATTTAAGCGAGAGCGTCGAGGGATATATATTGGGCTATTCGGGTGAGCTGTACGGGCAGTCGGTCACGCTCGGCTTGGCGGAACGCATACGCGACGTCGTTAAATTCGACGATTTTGAGCTTCTCAAAGCGCAGCTTGCACGCGACACCGCTTACATAGCAGCGCAGTCGGCAAGGTGGCGCGCAATGTCCGATGTTAACCAAAGCCGAACTTAAATAATGATATAATGCGGTGGCAAGCGGTGCGCGGAATTTGCAACGACTAAGCCCCGAATCAACTAAATAATGATATAATGCGGTATGCGGTGCGTTGCAGACCAAAAATGGCAGAAAGAGGAAAATGAAGGGAAATATTGAAGATATTATTAGATTCGGGCCGAGCGGAAACTCAAACGAGTTTTTCGAAGAAGGGTACAAGCACACCGAACAGGCGATAGCTTGGGTCGCGGAAAAGGGCTTGAATGCTTATGAGTACTCATTTGGCAAGGGTGTAAGCATTTCGGATGCAAAAGCCGCTCAAATCGGCGCGCAGGCGGCGGCTTGCGGCGTTAAGGTTTCGGTACACGCGCCCTACTACATCAATTTAGCAAACCCTTCGGAGGAAATGATTGAAAAAAGCCTTGGGTATTTAGAGTCGAGCGCAACTAAAGTCCGTCTTTTGGGCGGCAACAGGGTGGTATTTCACGTTGCCACGGAGGGAAAGGCAGGCAGAGAGGCGGCTTTTGCCCTCTCCCTAGACAGAATGAAGCGTTTAACCGAATTCATTTACGAGAAAGGGTTGGACGACGTGTTGTTTTGTCCCGAAACCATGGGCAAGCGCGGACAGATCGGTACATTGGAGGAGATTGCCGAGTTTTGCGCAATAGACAAAGTATTCGTGCCGACAATCGACTTCGGACATCTGAACGCGAGAGACTGCGGAGTTATTAACAGAGAGGGTTACGGGTACATTATCGAGTATTTGCTTGACAACATGGCATTAGAAAAGGTAAAATATATGCACGTTCATTTTTCAAAGATAATGTTCGGTGCAAAGGGCGAAATCAAGCATTTAACCTTTGCCGATGAGGAATACGGACCGTGCTTCGAGCCTCTGGCGGAGCAACTCGTCAAACACGGACTGTTGCCCACTATTCTTTGCGAATCCGACGGAACGCAGGCAAAGGATGCTCTGTATATGAAAAACGCTTACATAAACGCGCTTGAGCGGCAGTAAGGTTTTACCTAACGTGAAAACGTGCCGAATATAGACACTCGTTAAAAATCGCTTACATAAACGCGCTTGAGCGGCTGTAGGCAATAAAGGACACGTGCAAGCGGTGTGTATGTAAACGCCATATAAATAAACGCTTAATTTGTGCCATTATGGCGATAAAATGTATAATAAATCAACCGAGAGTCGGTTGGGAGGTAACATATGAACAAAATCGAAAAGCTTTTCAATAACTGCAATGCCGACGCTTTTTTGATTACGTCGCAAAAAAACAGGTATTATTTTACCGGGTTCAACAGCACGGCGGGATACCTCGTATTGACAAAGAACGGCGCAAGCTTTATTACCGACTTCAGGTACGGTGAAATGGCTCAATGTGTCAAGGAAAAGGGAATCGAGCTGTATATTTTGACGTACAAGGAATCCTTTGAAAAGGTCGCTGCTATTTTAAAGGCTGTCGGCGCAAGGACTGTCGGGTTCGAGGATAGCGAAATTACCGTTAGTGAGTACAATTATTTCAAAGAGAAATTCGACGGATTCGAGCTTGTGCCGTGCGGTGCTGCCTTAGCAAAGGTAAAGCAGGTCAAAACCGCAGAGGAGCTTGCTTGTATCGAAAAGGCGCAGGATGTTACCGACAAGGTGTTTTCGCATATGCTAAAGACCTTGAAGGTGGGAATGACCGAAATTGATGTTGCGGTTGAGTTGGAGTGCGCCATAAGGAAGCTGGGCGGCTCTGGGCTTGCGTTCGATACGATTATCGCATCCGGACTTAACAGCAGTAAGCCGCATGCGCATCCTACCGACAAAAAGTTGGAAAACGGCGATCCCGTAACGATGGACTTCGGTGCAAGATACGAGGGATACTGCTCGGATATGACGAGAACGGTATTTATGGGCGAACCGAATGCAGAGATGAGGCGCATATATAACATTGTTTATGAAGCGCAAATGCTTACCCTAAATACGATGAAGCCCGGCATGGAGGGTCGTGAAATCGACGCTATCGCACGCGGAGTTATTGAAAAGAACGGCTTTGGTGAGTACTTCCAACACGGACTCGGACACAGTGTGGGCTTGGATATTCACGAAACACCAAACGCAAACCATCTGTGTTGCGATAAGTTCTATAAAAATATGCTCGTAACGGTGGAGCCGGGTATTTATGTCAGCGGAGTCGGCGGTGTAAGAATCGAGGACATGGTTGTGTTTACAGAGGATGGTATCCATAACTTTACCAAGTCCGATAAGTCCTTGATTGTGCTGTAAACTAGTTGAAAGTCCGCGAAAATGCTTCGAGCTTATGCATAATTGCATATGTGGGTAATTGCGATTGACGACAAACGACTGATAATCATTGCGGTCGTTGTCGATAAATTTGCGATGAGGAAATTGTTTTTTTGCAGCTTTATCGGAGCGAAAAGGCAGAAATCGAGTTGATTTTGCGCTAATTAACGCAAATATTTCACATTCGATGTAAAAGCGATTGACAATGATATTGCGACTGTGTTAATATTTACGTTGTCGATTTTGTCGCGGGCTTTAATTTAAGCAATTGGTTGGAGGTTGCTCCGCAGCTTTTTTGACACGATAAGCATTGACGGGGAAAGCTTTGTTCTTAATTTAACAGGTTTGTTTTCGGTGATCGAGGCGCGTTAAAACTGCGTGCATGACGGCGCCGTTTGTAATAGTAATAGATAAATGCGCTACAATTGCGCGTATGTAGGAGGCAATATGATTTTAGCAGGTGATTTTAGAAAAGGAATGACCTTTGTCGACGAAAAAGGCATGGTCTTTGTAATAGTGGACTTTCAGCACGTTAAGCCGGGCAAGGGCTCGCCCTTCGTCAAAACCAAGATAAAAAACGTTATGACGGGAGCAGTGTTGGAAAGAACGTTCAACCCTTCGGATAAATTCGAGAAGGCTCACATCGAAACCAAGACGATGGAGTATTTGTACAGCGATGGCGAAATATTTTACTTTATGGATCCCGAGAGTTATGAGCAATTGCCTTTGAATAAATCCCAGGTGGAAGACGCTTTAATGTATATGAAAGAAAATATGAGCGCGACCATCAAATTTTTCAAGGGTGAGGCTTTTTCGGTGGAGCCGCCTAACTTTGTCGAGCTTGCGATTACCGTGTGCGAGCCGGGCGCGGTGGGCAACACTGCGACCAACGTTACCAAGCCTGCAACCGTGGAAACGGGTTATGAGCTTTACGTACCGATGTTCGTCAACGAAGGTGACGTTATCAGAATCGACACCCGTACAGGCGAGTATATGGAAAGAGTTAAGGGTTAACCTTGATTGCGGTCGATATCTATACAAAGGTATAACAACGGATTATGAAAAGTTAAGGGTAAATCTTTATTGCGATCGATGAGGAGTCTAATGGTTATGCGCGTATTTGGCGTGTGCGCTTCCGCTGTCAGTTTTACTGCGGTTGATGGTGTAAATTATGCCCCTAACCGACTGACCTGATATAGCAGGGGGAATTGACGACGGCGGTCGCCGCTTTTTCTCGCGTTATATGCTTTGTATCCGCCGATGTGCTTATGCATTGCATATACAAGGCGAGAGTAAGCTGAAAGATTTTTTAAGCTTAGTGCGTTGTGCGATAAAGAAAATGCGAAGGACAATTACGTTCTTCGCATTTTTGCATACATATTTTTAAAGTGGGAACTATCTGCAACAGCCGTTAGAGAAACAGGGGCATCGGACTTCGCCTTCATGTAACTTATGATATTTCTGTGGATTATCTGCAACAGCCGTTAGCGCAACAGTTGCAGCAGCAGTTTGCAAGGCAGGCATCGCCGCAGCAGCTTCCTGTGCAAGTGCCGTTATTTAGCCCGCCGCCCTCTTGGGTATAGGAATCGCGCGAGTTCTGCTTGCCCGAATCCGAGTAGCTGTACTGATCGGCTTTCACCTCTTTTTTAGAGATAATTTTGTTTAGGTCGTTGAGCTGTTGTTTATACTTGGCGTTATCGGGATCCAGCTTCAAGGCAAATTCCAGCTGCTTACGCGCCTCGACGTACCAACTCTTTTTATAGTATAAAACCGACTGAAGGTAATGCCATTCGGCGTTTCTGTCATCGATGTCGTCCAAAATTTTTTGAGCCTCGTTAATCCTGTTTTCGGTCAACAGATCCCGTATTTCGTCATAGGAGGTCTTTCCGTTGAAGCTGTAAGGATGGCGTTTTACGTTTGCGTATGCCTTTTCCAGTTCCTCAAGCTTCTTAATTGCCTGTTCGCCCTTTATGCCGACCGAAAAGCTGTCGTTGCTGTATTGCTCCTTCTTAATTCTGTAAGCCTCGTCGATCTCCTGAGGAGATGCGTTGGGCATAACGCCTAAAATATCATAATCGTTCATATAGGTTCTCCGTTGCAAGGCGCAAATGCCTTTGCGTTAATTATCTTCCTTCGGCGAGTATCAAAAGAGCCGAATTGTAGAGTTATTGCTTTTCGTAAGCGCGTGCTAGCTATGCTTCCTCGTATTCGGCGAGTATCAAAAGAGCCGAATCAACGTGGAAGAGGGGTGTATTTTTTGAAAATGTTTTCCGTTATACTTCTTACCGAGCGGTGAAAGACGTTATTCAACAGGCAGGTAAACTTTGAAAGGCGCATATCGTTGTACGCACCTGCGATGGAATTGAGGGTGGAATACATCATAAACTCCAGCTCCTCTCTGTTGTTGCTTACGAACTCGCCAGCCGTTGTGAAGCCTCCCAAGCAGGATATCAGCGGATTATATTTCTTACCGTCTGCGTCCTTTTGCAAATCGTCGAGAGCATCGATAAGATACACCCACTTGCCTATATTGTAGCACAAAACACCCGCAAGAGGATTGTATTTGTCGCCGAGTATAAAGTGAGCCAGTCTGTCCGACATTCGCGCGAAGGGATCGCAAACCTTGTCAATGGAGCTTTCTCTATGCTTTTCCATATCCAAAAGCTCGTTATAAATACCGTCGATTTGCGAATAGAAGCTTGTGCAAAGGTTTTTTGCGCGCTTGAAGCTGCCCTTGAGCGCACTCAAAGCCAATCTTTTTTTGATTCCGCCGTCATCGATGACGTCGTCAAGCAGATTAAAGTACATTAAAACGATGTTGCACGCGCTAAGCCTTTCGGAAACGGTATCGGGTGAAAGCATATCCATTCTCTTGACGGACAGCAAACAGCGGCTTTTGATGACCTCGGGTGAAAAATCGAGAATTGCGTGGAACAGCACGTTGAAAAGGTTTATATCGTTGTTTACGCACAGCCTTATAGGGTGGCGGAAGCTGTTTTTGGTTGACATACATAGCTGGCACATAAAGGCTTGATAAAGTCCCCTTTGTCCCTCGCTCAACGATTCCTTTTCGATTTTCAAATATCCGTACATATTTTGCCTTATACCAATCCGCTTACATTTGCACAAATTACATCGGCGGTTATTTGGTGTGTAATTTCCAAAAAAACTCGCTTGCAGTTTAAAGCTGGATAAATCCTACCTTCCTGTACACCTTGGAAAGAGTCTTTCTTGCCAAACAGTTTGCTTTTTCCGCACCCTGTCGCATAATTTCCGTTAAATAATCCTTATCGTCGAGCAACCGCTTTTGTTCGGCTTGAATAGGGGCGAGCTTTTGAATAACGGCATCGGCAACGGCATCTTTGAACACGGAATAGCCGCAATTTGCAAATTCTATCTCCGCCTCGTCGATGGTTTTATCAGAAAGCAAGGAATAAATGCCGAGGAGGTTGCTTATACCGGGTTTGTTGACCTCGTCGAAGCGCACTTCGCCATCGGAATCGGTGACTGCGGATCTGAATTTTCGCACGATGGCATCGGCATCGTCTAATAGGTAGATGCTTGCCTTTTCGTTCTCGTCGGACTTACTCATTTTCTGCGTAGGCTGTTGCAAGCTCATAATCTTTGCGCCTACCTTGGGAATGTAGCCATCGGGAACGGTAAAGGTGTCCGAATACTGCGCATTGAAACGAATTGCAATATCACGCGCAATCTCCAAATGCTGCTTCTGATCGGCACCAATAGGTACGAGGTCGGTTTTATAAAGCAGTATATCCGATGCCATTAATACGGGATAATCCATAAGTCCCATATTAATATTATCCGCATGCTTGGAGGACTTATCCTTAAACTGCGTCATTCGGTTCATTTCGCCGACATAGGTGATTGTATTTAGCACCCAGGTTAACTCGGCATGCGCGGGCACGTGCGATTGCACGAAAAGAATGCTCTTTTGCGGATCGATGCCGCAGGCAATGTATAATGCCAAGGTCTCGTAGGTTTGACGGCGCAGCTCTGCAGGCACGCGCTTGACGGTTATGGAATGTAAATCCACAACGCAATAAATGCACTCGTAATCGTCTTGAAACTGTCCCCAGTTGCGTATAGCCCCCAAATAATTACCCAATGTCAACTTGCCTGTGGGCTGTACGCCCGAAAATACTACCTTTTTCACGCAATCCTCCTTTCCTTACTGTTATTCGCAAGGTTTATTTCATATAATGCGGTTCCGCTTCAACACAAAAAACCCGATAATTGAATAAAGGGGAGTTATACGCACCCCTTATTATTACTTTTTATACTAATAGATGCCTTAAACACGCAATGGTATTCACTTTCCGTGTTCGGCTTATTTCTTAGCCTTGTATTTTTTATTGTCGGCAACTTCCTCTTTGGGCTTGGAGAAAAGCATAAGAATGATTACGACAACCAAAACGGCGGCAACGGCAATCAAAGATATAAACAACCAATCGATCTTGTTGTCATCCGTGGTGGGGTCCTCCTCCTTAGCGGCGATAACGGACAAATAGCTGTATTCGGTTGTCTTGTTTCCGTTAAAGTCGTAAGCAGTGTATTCCACATAGAATGTATAAGCGGTACCATTGGGAGTAATTTCGGTAGGGATATACTCTGTAGGTATCATATAGCTGACAGTTAAGGGAATTTCCACTACATCCTCGCTGCCCTTAATGCCCTTAAAGAGCTTAATGGTCGTTCTCGCGCTGTTAACGCCAACTCCGTCGTCCGAAACGGTTGGAGTGCTTATTGTGTAATCCTTATTGACGGTAATGTCGATATTCTCCGTAACGGAAATACTCGGAGCAGTATTGTCCACAACGTAAACGGTGAAATACTCCTTTCCGTCCTTATATACGGTTTCGTTGCCAGAAGCGTCGACAACCTTATAGGTGAAACGCCAGCTACCCTCGGTCTTAACGGATACAGTGTTCGAGCTTTTTACATATGTCCACGTGCTTGAAGTAGGCGACATATAACCCAAGTAAACGGTTATTGTATCGATATCGTCTATTCCGTCCCACTCGTCATCCTTTTCTGTCGATGAGTAAACATATGCGGCACCGAACTTAAAGAGGTCGGACATGTACTCGTCATCTTCTTCCATCGACGGGAACAAGCCCACATCATCGTCCTCGGTTTTTCTTTCAAGGTTGCCAATATTTGAGTAGAAGTAATCGAATACCTTGTCATCGTTAAACAAAGGCGCAAATTCGTCCTTGATAACGTTTACATACAAAACATATTTTATGTTGTCGGTAATATCCGAATACTGACTTGCATTTACCAAAAACTCAAACTTATAGAAATCCTTTTCCATAAGGAAGGAACCCGAAACAGAGCTGGAAACCGCCGTCCAAACGGGGTTGCCTTCATCATCTGTAACCAGGTTGCCGTTCTCGTCGGCTTCGCCCGAATAAATCGAAAGATTAAGTCTGAATTTTGTCTCGCTCACAAGGCTCTTGAAATAGTCGCCTATCAGGCTGTTTGCCAAAATGGGGAAGGTGTAGTATTTGTCAACGGCGGCAATGGCATTTGAATAGACCTTATTGTCTCCCGCATCGTATTGCACTCTCTGAACCTTGAATACCTTTGTGGTGGTGGTGACTTCGTTCTCGTCCGTGGTAATTTCATCCTCTTGCGCAATTGCCTCCAAACCCGAATCCAATCTCACGATAGGAGAAATGAGGGCGGCTTCATCGGTCAATTCCTGCGTGCCGTTAGCGTTTGTAAGAGATTTGAAGACAACTACCTCTGTAGAGCTGCTGTTCGTTCCGCTTACAGTGAAGGCAAGCGAAGCCGTACTCTTTTTAAACGAAATAGCTTCGGTGATATTCAAGCTTTGTCCGTTTACGGTAAGCTCATATCCGCCTTCTCCGTTCTGAATAGCAAAGTCGATTTGAACGCCGTCGTCGGATACTGTCACAGGGATGTTGTCGCTGATATATTCGGTGTCCTTGCCCTTAATGGTGGTCGATCCGTTTAAGACATATCCGTCATCGACCGATACGAGATCCAATTCAATCGTAACGTAATTAGCCGAATCGTCGGTATCCGTAATAACCATTTTAAGTGTTTCGAAATTAACGCCGAAAATCGACGAAAATCCGAACTTGCCTGTCAAAACGGTTTGTTTATAATAAAAACTGTTTGAAGTAGTCGCGTCCGCTGTCGTGCTTGCTCCAAGCGTAACGGCCAATCCGTTTGCAGACGGACTTCCTACCGTTACGATGCCCGATGTCTTGGCGAAAATATAACTTCCCGTAATTTCCGAAGCACTAACTCCGGGAGCGTTAACACCCGCAAAGAGGGTGAAAACCAAAAGGGCAACCGCCACTAATCCAATAAAAACCTTGTTCTTCACAAAAATTTTCCTCCGTTAAATAAACTAACCTAAATATCTTACTAAAAAGTTTAAGATAAGTCAATTAATTTTGTGTTAATTTTGATGTTTTTTGCCCTTAGCTACGCAATTAGGCTACACCGAACGGCAAAAACGAAGCCGAGCCGTACACGCGCCCAAAACCGAGCCAAAGCAAAGTTGCAGGCGTATTATAATTCGGCAAGCCGTACAAGTGCGCAAAAGGCATTCCGTACATGCGCCATATCTATAAACATACACGTGATCAAAAGTGATTCCGTATGAATATGCCTTGAGATTCCGCGCCGAATCCAATAACATCCACGTGTTCAAAAGCCGCAACAGAACCTGTATGCAAGCTATGCCGAAGCACAGCCGCCGCATAACCGATACCCGAGAGGTTAAAGCTTAGCGTTTATTCGATGCTACCCTTGAATACCGAGAAGTATCCCGAAAGGTCGAACTTTTTCCAAGGCTCTCTGTCCTCGGGCGGGTAGCACACAAAAACCATATTTGTCTTGGTTACGGGGTGGACGAAGCTCAATTTGACTGCCCAAAGGGCGATTGGGAAGCCTTCGGCAAGCTTATCGCCTCCGTACTTATGATCGCCGAAAAGGGGATGTCCGATAGCCGAAAACTGCACTCTTATTTGGTGGCTTCTGCCCGTTTGCAGCTGTATTTCCTCCAAGGAGATAATTTCGTTTACGGTTTCAAGCTCCTTGTAATTCAATTCGGCGAGCTTTGCTCCCTCGGTTCCCTGTGTGGCAACGTAGACAATGTTATTCGCGCTATGCTTCTTAAGGTAGTGCGACAGAACCCCCTGTTTTTCACGCATACTTCCCAAAATGACGGCAAGGTATTTTTTCTCGACCTCTCTGTTGCGAATGGCTTCGGAGAGTCGCGAAGCGGCTTTGCTTGTTTTTGCCAAAACCATTACGCCGCCCGTAACTCTGTCCAGCCGATGGACCAAGCCCAAATATACGTCGTTGGCTTTGCCGTCCCTCTCCTTAATGAAGGCTTTCAAAATGGTGAGCAAATCCGCGTCCTCGCTACTGTCCGCCTGCGAGGGCAAATACTGCGGTTTGGCAACTACGATGATGTGATTATCCTCGAACAAAATCGGGATATCTTCCATAGTGAATTCTCTCATACGGTTTTCCTTTAATTCCATTTCTGCGTGATTGTGCGACTTTTCGGCAAGCACTTCGTGTGCAAAACTGCATCACAGTGAAGCTTTATGTGCTTTCTCTTGTTGAACGCGATTGTATTTATTCTCATCTTTTGTAAGGGCGAACCTGTGTGTTCGACAGAATAGCTCAAGTCGGACAAGCAACACAGTGAAGCTTTATGTGCTTTCTCTTGTTGAACGCGATTGTATTTATTCTCATCTTTTGTAAGGGCGAACCTGTGTGTTCGACAGAATAGCTCAAGTTGGACAAGCAACACAGTGAAGCTTTATGTGCTTTCTCTTGTTGAACGCGATTGTATTTATTCTCATCTTTTGTAAGGGCGAACCCATGTGTTCGCCCTTATAAGCGATTTTACGGATAGGTGACATCGGTACGTAGGCGAGGCTACGCTGTCGCTTTAACTCAACTTAAATTCGATAGCAAAGCCGAGGCTCCGCAGGGCAATACGAGTTCTCCTTGCTCTACGGGCAGGCATACCTCATATGCCTCCAAATTCGGCTTTTTAAAGCGATTTGCGTGGAAGCTCAAGATGTTGCGCATAACCGATGGTTGAAGCCCCGTTGTGTAGCTGTTAATCAGCACGAACAAGGGGTTGTCGCTCAAAATTTTGACGGCGAGGTCTACGAAGTCGAAGATGTCGTCCTCAATCTTCCACAATTCTCCGTTGGGGCCTCTGCCGAAGCTGGGCGGATCCATTATTATGGCATCGTAGCAGCTTTGACGGTTAAGCTCACGTCTTATGAATTTCTTGCAGTCGTCCACGATGTAACGGATAGGGGCGTTCGAAAGCCCGCTTAGTTGAGCGTTTTGTCCTGCCCTCGTAACCATAGCCTTCGCGCTGTCAACGTGGCAGACGGACGCGCCTGCTGCGGCGCACGCGACAGTGGCTGCACCCGTATAGGCGAAGAGGTTCAAAACCCTTATCGGAGAGCTTCTCGTGACCTTGGCTTTTTGGATAATGTCGGTCATCAAAGCCCAATTTGCGGCTTGCTCGGGGAAAAGTCCCGTATGCTTGAAGCCCATCGGTTTTATCAAAAAACGAAGATTGCGCCACCCGATTGTCCATTCGTCGGGGATTTGGGAATAATACTCCCACCTTCCGCCGCCCGAGCTGCTTCTGATATATCGTGCGTCAATGCCCTTGTAATCGGCAAGAGGCTTGTCGGCTTTCCAAATTACCTGCGGATCCGGGCGCAAAAGAGTATATTCTCCCCACCTTTCCAATTTTTCGCCGTCGCCCGTGGCGATGACTCGGTAATCCTTCCATTCGTCGTTAATTTTCATATTTTTTTCAATTATTGGAGCAAAACGTCCTCGATTTTCCTTAACAGGTAAGAGACGGGCGAATATATGCTAAATACTGTGGCAATTCGTGTCGCATATTTGTTTTTTAACAGGCTCTCGGTTTGCTTTCTTTTGATTACCAATACACGCTTCTTGCGGATTATTGACTAGTACTCGGGTACATCTTGACCACTCGATAAACGGTTGTCGTTTTTTATAATATTGGCTCTCGGTTTGTTATACTTCTTGACCGCCTAATAAGCTCGTGTTGCGCTATTGCTCTTTGAGTAAGCAACTTACGGCATAAACGCAATCAAAAAGCATTGCTCTTTATAATAATGCAAAAGTGCCGTTTGTGTCAATCGTTTTGGCAGTCGAATGAAAAATAACCAACCTAAGTTGTTATTATTGCAGATTTACAAACTAAGTTTTATAGTGGAAGCTACTTTGATAGTAAAATATAAGTAATTTTGCCATAGTGTTTTAGGGTAGATATGTCGTGGAAGTTGCTTTGACGGTTAAATTATTGTATTTATTGCATAGAATTACAGTGGAGGTATTTTGTGAAAGTTGTTCTGATGGTAAACGAATGAGAAATTATTGCATAAATTACAGAGACTTTGGCAGCATACCGTCCGATATTATGGTATTTAATATAAGCGGTTTAAATGCTTGACATTTCGGTGTGCTGTGTTATAATTGAGTTTGATGCGGCGGAGAACAAAATTACCGTATCTAAAGGAGTAGCTTTTTATGAAAACACCTGGTCTTATTGGCAGTTATGTGCAATTGTGGAAACGTTACGTCGACTTTGGCGGTGTAACAGGTGTGGCAGATTTTTGGTGGGCTGTGTTGGCAGATTTTATCATTGCTTGTGTTTTAGGATCGCTTGGACAGTTTGTAGGCTTTATTTCCTACATATCTTACCTTTATTCGCTTGCGGTACTGATTCCCTCGATTGCTATCTGTATCAGACGTTTGCGCGATGCAGGATATGCGTGGCAGAACATTTTCTGGATTTTTCTTCCTATTGCGGGTTGGATTATACTTGTTATTAAGTTTTGCAAGCCTACAGGATCTCAAATTCAAGGAAACGATTAATCCGACCGAAAGATATTTGATTAATTCGCTTGACGATTAAGTCGATTTAATGTTGTTTTCTTCATTCTATCGACAATAAAGGCACGCGCTACTGTTTTAATCGGTTTGCGCGTTTCTTTTTGCACTTTGGCAACATCGCGTCAAAGAATATTTACATTTTAACGTAATGCAAAACAATAGATTACTCCGAAGAAAACCGCATCAAAATGTGTGTTATCAAGCGGATTAGTGGTTGAATTCGCTAGGTATATGCTTTGACACCTACAAGGGGAAGATTATCGAATAAGGGTAAACGTTATGGAAGGGAAGTTTTTAGTGGCGAGAGCGGGTTTGCATTTTTGGGAGGAGCCGCCCATTTCCGGTACGAAAGGAAGCGGAACGGTGTTTTTCGGGGGCTGTTTGCTTAAATGTGTGTATTGCCAAAACTACAAAATCAGCCGTAAGCCCTACGGAATGGCTTTGACGGGTGAGCAATTGACGGATATTATCTGCTATTTGCAGGATTGCGGTGCGCATAACATCAATTTAGTGACGCCCTCGCATTACATTAAGCTTATGCCGAAGCTGCTGGAGAATGCGAAGAAGCGGATTTCCATTCCGATTCTGTACAATTGCGGAGGCTATGAGAACCTCGAGGGGTTGAAGCGGCTGGACGGGCTTGTTGACATTTATTTGCCCGATTTCAAGTATGGAAACAACGCTTTGGGGCGGAAGTATTCGGGAATATCCGACTATTTCGACGTGGCTTGCGCGGCATTGGCGGAGATGCGCCGCCAGCAACCCGACTGCGTTTTCGACTCCGACGGAATTATGCAAAGGGGTATGCTTGTTCGCCATTTGGTATTGCCGGGAATGCTTGTCAACAGCAAAAAGGTACTAAAGTGCATTGCAGACTTGGATAAATCGCTTTACGTAAGCCTGATGTGCCAGTATTTTCCGCCGCGAAAGGAGCTTCCGTCGCCTCTCAACCGTCGCTTGACACAAGCCGAATACGACAATATTTGTTATTTCTTCGATTCGTGCGGTCTGTCGAACGGCTTCACCCAGGAGCTTTCGAGCGCGACCGAGGATTACGTCCCCGACTTTGATTTAGACTTGCTCAAAGAGGTGTTGGACAAATCGACATCATTTTCCGATAAGAAAGAGTAAACTCAATTAGTTATACCTGTCGCAGTTGTCTTGAACGGAGAAAAGTCCATTTCCGATAAGAAAGTGTAGGCATAATAAGGCATACATCTCGCAGTTGTTACAGACGAGCAAAGGACCTTTTCCGACAAGAAAGGGTAAGCATAATTAAGTTTACCCTACCGAGGTTCTCTTGCGCGGGCAAAGGACCTTTTCCGACAAGAAAAAGCAGGTAAAATAAGTATCGGGCGCTCAAAGGTTGAGCGTGTAAAGCAATGCTTTGTGCATTTTGGAAATATGACTTCAAGAATACGTTTGTCTTTATTCAGAAATTATACTAGCAAACACCTATTTTCAACATTTTTTGTCTAATCACTTGATTTTCTGTCAAGTTTTTGATAAAATATCCGATAGTAGAAACCGCAGTCGAATTTCTAGGTCCGATTTAAGCGGATTGTTTTTGTCGGTATCGAACGGTACTATAAAGTCAGTTCGGCTTTGCGGATGTTCCTATTTAGGGTTGGATATAGAAAACGATGCTGTCGCGCAGTTTTGTGGTTGCATGGCGGTTACAGTTATAAATGGATATAAGTTACCGTACGGCTTAACGTGTTTCCGCAATCCGGGAAAGGGTTGATGGAGCAAAGGAGGATATGCATATATGGACTGGCTGACGTTTTTCTCGCAATTACTGCCATTCTTGGGGGCGGGAATCGGGTTTATTTATGGTGCAAAGAAGCTTTTCAAGAAGAAGATCGCACTATATATGCAGCTTATCGTATGCGCACTCGGTTGTTTGATGCTCGGACGGTTGTTTGCCTTGGTAAATCTCGTTGCTATAGGCTCGATACCTCGAGGATTTCAAGTAGGGTTGTTGGGAACATTCGGGTGCTTTTTGTTCTTGTTTTCGGCAAATTTCGGACAGATGGACGGATTGGTTGACGGCCGTGAAAAGGAGTATCGCAAGTATAGATTGCTGTCGTTACTTGCGCCTGCGTGTATTTTGGCGATATATTTGCCCGTGCTGTTTGCCGATTGCGGTTTGGAGATAAAAATTGTAACGGCGGTGATCGTATTTCCGATTTTGGAAGCGGCTTACTACAATCTCAAGCATTTGATTATGCCCGATGTGGATATGGGAATTCTGGATTCCATACGCAAATACAACTTTGTTGCGCTTATACTGTCCTTGGTGTGTGCGATCGATTTGACCTTAAGTGCTTTCGAATGTCAAATCGGCTTGCTTATAAACGCCGTAATTATGGCGGCGGTTTGTCTTGTGCTTGTTCCGACACTGGATAGGGGGGCAAAGAAATGGACAATTTGATTTACATATTATTCTTTTGCATTGTTGCGCCTTTGACACTGATGTTATTTCTGTTGGAGAAGAAGTCACGGCTTGTCGTCGGGTTTATGATAATAGGAATATGTATGTGCATATTCGTTGCCGAGATCAACGGATTATTGCTTGGCATACTCGGGAAAAACATATTCTACATCACAACGACGGTCACTCCCATTACGGAGGAAATTGTCAAGGCGTTACCCGTGTTATTCTTCGCTTTCGTCTTTTCGGACAAACGCGAAACCTTGCTTTCCATCTCTATGGCTGTGGGAATCGGGTTTGCGATACTAGAAAACTCTTACATATTGGTGAGCAATATCGATACGATATCGATCGGCTGGTCGCTGATACGTGGTTTCGGTGCGGGACTTATGCACGGAATATGCACCGCGGCGGTGGGTTACGGCATTTCCTTTGTAAGAAAGAGGAAAAAGCTGTTCTACACGGGTACTTTCGCGCTTTTGTCTGCCGCGATCATATACCACGCGACATACAATTGCCTTGTGCAGTCGAACTTCAAATACGCAGGCTTTCTGCTACCCTTGCTTACGTATATTCCGATTGTAATTGCATTGATTAAACGTCGCAAAAAGACAAAAAGCGAATAGTGCTTTATTTGACTTATTACCTCCCCGATTCCAAACGCTTTAGCTTGGCGCGTGATTTGCATATTTGTATGCTGCAAACATAGCTGCAATCGGGCTTGTTAGTGTCCCCGAATCCATACGCTTTGGATTGAAAGGAGTTGCGCGGATTGAGTGTAAGGTATAAAAAAGGAGAAATGAATTTGGAAAATTGCGATAAAAAAAACAACTCGGTATCCGAATCGATGTCGGAGGAGTCGGTGATGACCTTTGGGACTTCCAAGGCAAAAAGGGAGCGCAAGCTGAAGCTTGTTTTGGCAATCGAGCTGTGCGCATCGTTGTTTGTGTGTTTAATTATTGCTATGTGCATCAATTATTCTTTGGCTACACGCGACCGTGTGGGCTATATGCTTATCGACATAGCTTCGGTATTCGGAACGCCTTCGGGACTTATCATTGCAGGAGTTATTTTCGGCATACTTGCAATTATCTTTATCATTATCTATATCAAGAAGCGCAAGAAATAGATGTACTTGTTTTGCTGTTGCAAAGCCGTACGCGTGGAGCAATGGTATAAACGCAAGCTCGAACGCTTGACTAAAGACGGTTTGCGAAGGCGGACGCGTGGAGCAATGGTATAAACGCAAGCTTGAACGTTTGACTAAAGATGGTTTGCGAAGCCGTACGTGTGTAGCAGTGGTATAAACGCAAGCTTGAACGCTTGACAAAAGACGGTTTGTAAGGGGTAGAAGGATAAAATATACATCTCGGCAGTGTCATAATCCCCAAAGTTATATTTTATTTGCGAATGAGTTCGGTGGTAATTGAGCTCATTTTTTATTCTTATTCGATGGGTTCGGTGGTAATCGGACTTTTTTTAATTCTAATCCGATAAGTGCGGTGGTAATTGAACTCATTTTGTTTTCTGTAAAAATTCGCTTTGATACGTGAAAAATAAATTAATTTACCTAACTGTGATAAAAGCCTATATTATTCTAAAGTTCATGATTAAAAAGCTTATTCAAATGGTTTTTCCGAAGTAAAATGCGCCTGAAAAGATATTTCAAGCGCATTTATCCTAACGTTGTAAGTTGGTCGCCGTCATTTTTATATGCGGACCAAGCAATTCACGGTTTTATTTATCTGCGTAAGCAAAATAATGAATCCAAATATACGAATAGTAGCTTGCATCGTTGCCGCATACAATCGTAATTCTGTTTTCGTCGTTCACGTCCTCGATATGGGAGTCGAAGTTGGCGTAATATAGGCTTTTGTCGTATTCGATTAAGCCCTCGAGAGTGGGAGCTTTTTCGCTGTTAAACTCCAAGAACTCGAGATTGTCGCAACCGCGGAAGGCGTTCGCGCCCACAACCTTCAGGGTTGACGGCAATACGATTCTCTTTACGTAAGTGTTGTTTTGCATAGCGAATGCCGATATTTTCACGACGCCCTCGGTTATAACCAAGGTTTCATCGGTGAAGTCGGAAATCATGATTATCATGGTTTTGGATCCGTTATAAAGGATACCGTTTTCCGAAACGTAATTACGATTCTTCTCGTCTACCTCGATGCTATCGACGGGGGAGTTAATAAAGGCAAACGGAATATCGAAGAAGCAAGTGCTTTCACTGATGAACACGTCAGTCAGCTTTGAGCAGCTGCGGAAGGCAAAGCTTCCGACAAATTCCAAGTCGCCCAAAGAAACCGAGTTTAGTCCAGAACATTCGAACGAAGATCTGCCGATTGACACAACGTTTGCCAAATCGATTGAGTTAACGAAGCCGGCGTAAATGAATGCTCTGTCGGCAATGGATATTACCGTATCGGGAACGGCATACTCGGTGCCTTCCATTTGAGCGGGATACCATATTAACGAAGTAAGTTTTTTATCAAATAGAACGCCGCCTTGTGAGGCATAAGCCTCGTTGTCTTCCGAAACCTCGATGAATTTTACGTTTTTGCACTCAAAGAAGACTATTTCGCTTTCGATATCTGTCAAACCTTCGCCCAGATATATTTCCTCTAGTCCCGAATACGCGAAGCACTCGTATCCCAAATAGCTTATACAGGAGAAGTCGAAGGCGGTCAAACTTGTACAACCGTAGAAGACTCGAGAGTATAGCTCGCACAAATCGCAGCCCAATTCGATGCTCGTAAGGCTTTCACAATTCATAAAGGCTTCATCCTCGACATAGTAACAGTCGGGAAAGCTTAATGATTTAAGAGATCTGCAATTTTTAAAAGCACAGCCGTATATCTCGTAGATGCAACCCAATACTTCGACACTCTCTAAGGAGTAGCAATTCTCGAAACCCGCCAAGCATTCGATGCTTTCCGGGATGGTGATTTCCTTTAATGAATGACAGTTGATGAAGGCTCCCTCGATATAATATACGCCTTCCATTCCCATAATGTACTCTAAACTAGTACAGCCATTAAACGCGCAATATATTTCCTCGACCGAAGCAGGAACAAAAATGGATTTCAGACTTGTGCAGTTTGCGAACATCCAATTCATATTAGTTGTATTTTCGGGTAACGTTATGTTTTCAATGGACCTGCAGTTGAAGAAGGTCTGTCCACCGTTTAGTTCCTCGACATTTTCCAAGCCTACGACTTCGGTAAGTGAGGTAAAGCCCTTGAATGCGTCCGAGCCTAAGACGGTCAAGCCCTCACCCAATATAACCTTTGTAAGCAAAGGCTTTTCGGTTTCATTGATATTTGAACCTATCATTCTGGAATATGCTAAAGTTCCTACTTCCATATCGATTATTTGATATGTATTTGAGAAGAAAGCCAAGCTACTAGAAGCTGTTCCAAGCATATTGCCGCCTGTTACGGTATCGGGAATTGTAAATTCTCCTGAGAAGTCCCATACCGATGTGGTGTACATCATAGTTTTATCGTTGTTGTACATAATTCCTGTTGCTTCGTCCACGAACATATACTCATTGTCGTCCGAAACAGAAAAGCTCTTTAGAAATGAGTTGTTGCAGAAAGCTTCTTGCGAGATGGCGATAACGTTATCGTGGAAGATAACTCTCTTTATACTTTCGGATCCAAACGCAAGTCCCTTAATATTGACACTTCCGTAGAAGTGCAATATTTCGAGATTAGTCATGAAGCAGAATGAGAACCTTTGCATACTCGGACCTGTACCCAGATCGATGTCGCCGTGGAATTCCAAAATTCTGCAGTTCGGAATTGATGCCATAAAATCTCCCTTTGTTGTGAGGTTGCCATAGAAGTATACTTCCTCCAAGCTTTCTGCAGAGAAACACTGCTCGAAGGTTGCATCGGCGTAGCAGGTGAATTTCTTCAGATCACGTAAGCCGTTAAATGCTCGCGCTCCTACAGTAAGGGTTCCCGCTGGTAATGTAAGTTCCTCTAATTCCCAACAGAAATAAAAGCAGCTTTCGCCCACATACGTTAATTGAGTGTCCTGTAAGTTGATTGACTTCAATCCCAAACATTCATAAAAGCACAAATGATCAATTCGAGTTAGTTGCGAGCCTTCCTCGAAGGTTACCTTTTCCAGATAGAAACAGTAGATGAACACACTTTGCATCAATGCCGTAATTTCTTTGGGAATCCAAACCGACGTAAGGGTATAACATCTGCTGAATGCATTTCTACCGATTTCGGTTATTCCCATATCGTTGGGAATAGCCACATCACCTCCCTTGCCGTTGTACTTTTTTAATACTCCGTCTACAACGATAAACTCCTCTACCTGATCGTTTTCTGCTTGTGCTTCGACTGTATCGACAATACCATCGAACCTGTCGCTTGTTACATTTAAGACATCGCCGTCGAAGTCGTAGCTCCCCGTTATCACATTATTTGCCGTAATGTTGTTCACTTCCTCGACTGGAAGATTAATTTCACCTAAATTGATTATTGTTTGGTTGAGAGCGTAGTCCATTAACATCAAGTAAAAGTCGCCGTCCACGTATTGCATAAAGTCGGTTACATCCAATCTGTATTCGTTGGCTTCACCTCGCTTCCACTTATATGCGGGTATCGCGTAGGGATACGCTGTACTCACCGTTTCTCCGCCGTCAACGCTCTTACAGATAAAGAAGTTTGAAAGATAGTGATTGTCATAAACCTCCATATTGACGTAAACCTTGTCGTTCTCGTAAACCAATCCCGCATCCAAAACCATAGGATTTTCCGAGTCGATAAGTATCGGGAAGGTCATGCTTTGAGTCGAATATTCGCCTTCCCCATCGACTTCTGCTATAAGCTCTAATTCCAACTGCTGATTGTTGGAAAAAGCAAAGTCTTCAATTAAAATGTTTAAGATATGTGAAGGCATACTCGCCGATCCGTTGTCTAAATAAGTGCTTGTAACGTCCACTGCATATGCTCCGTAATATTCCGTACCCGAGGCAACGTCTCTTAAAATGTATGTAAGCTTGGTGATGTTGCGCAACAAAGACAGATTTACGCGGAACAGCGCGCGATTTCCGTAGACTTGTTGAGATAATGCGATATAACTCTCATCGGTTTCGGGCCTTTCATAATCCATTCCTTCGGGCAAATTCCAAGTTATATATCCGCCGAACGGGATATAGTAATCCCACCCAAACAAGTTGTACAGCCCCATCAAAAAAGTGTTCGTAATGTACGGATCCTTATTGTCGTATGCCGTGGAGTCGAACACGAGAGCTTTCGTCCAATCGCCGTAAAAGCTTAGGAAAGGTATAGACAAATCTACATTATCTTTAGAGTTTAAGGATACGAAGCCTTCGACGTATATTCCATTCTCAAACTGATCCAAATAGGCTATGTCTTTATTCGTAAGATACAAGACCACCGTAATTATAGCGGTTTGTCCGCCTTCTACCGTTACTGCCGTGCCTTCTATGGTGCCGTTGCTTACTGCAAGCGTCCAATCGGGATTTAACTCATACGGAACAAGTCCTAAATCGCCGTAATTGAAGGTTTCGGTAATTACGTCGGGATTTATCGCATAGCTTAAACTCTCGGTTCCGAAGTTTACCAAGTTGAATTTAAGAGTGTAAATTCCCTCTTTATTTTTGTCGTGACCGATGCTTAGGCTTGTCGAATCCTTTCCCGTCACCGAAAGGTACGCGTTGCTCAAGACGGCGGCTTGAACGTCGGCAAGTCCGCTTCCCTGATGTCTGGGCGAGTAAACCACGCCGTTTATGTCGCGAAGCGCAGTTGCCGTGCTCATCACCAGTTGCTTTGCAACAGTTTGTTGCCGAGCCTCGCTTAGTTCCGGCATAGATTGCTTCAAATATTGCTTAACCGCAGTCAAAATACCTGCGGCGTTAGGCGAAGCCATACTCGTGCCGCTCATATAGCCGTATGCGTTTTTCAAATAACTGGAGTATACGTTACCACCGAAGGATGCAAAATCGATTCCCAACTCGAGGTTGCACAATGGTCCCCAAGCCGAATAGTCGTTTATGGTGTAATAGAAATCCTCTTTATCCAACCTTACGGTGATATTACTCTGCGAGCAAAGCCGTTCAATACTCAACGCATCTTCAAGATCCACGACGCAAAGAGCGAAGTCGAATTCATCGGACACCGAAGGCACAACATTCGTTTCGATCGTGTTTCCGACAATACAGCCAATAGCGCCTTGAGCCTGTGCATTGAGAGCCTTTTGCTCAAAGGACAACTCGCCGCGCTTTACGAACACAATTTTGTTCGTAACGTCGATGCCCTCATAGTCCTCGTCGACACCAGTTCCCGCGATGAAAACAATTTCAAATTCTCCCGAATCGTTTTCGCCGAGCATTTTCCCGGTAAAGTCCAAAAGGATTTGACTTGCGGTTTGACAGTTCCTTATTGTGTACTTGCTTTCCCCGATAATAAAATAGAAATTTACCGTGCTTTCGACCGAAGCGGTAGCGTTAGCCGCGTTGTACGAGGCGGGACCGCTTATTGTGCCGGTATCGGGAATATCCGCCGAATCCCCGCCCGACGTATTTTCGATAAGGTAAGTTTTGCTGTATGAATTACCCGCCGAACATACGATCGTAACGCCGACCTGTTTGGCAAGGTCGAGCGCGTTACAACAAAAGTCCATGCTCTCGCTTTGGTAGGTAGGAAATCCCATAGGAAAGCCCATCGAAATATTTACAACATCCACCCCTAGCAAAATGCAGTCGTTCAGAGCGCTAATGATGTTGACTATGGTTGCGCTACCCTGTGCGTTTCCTACCTTCATAGCCACAATTTGCGCATCGGGGACAACACCCGTTATAACGTTGTCGTTACCTGTCAAAATACCCGAAACGTGAGTGCCGTGTCCGTTGTCGTCCTCCCCGCTCGCGTTTTTCGATACATAGTTGAATTGAAACGCAATTTTATCCGAATAATATGCCTTCGTGGCATTTGTTCTACTCGCACACGAAAGCTTGGGAATAATAGTGTTCAATTCGGCTTTGGTAAGTGATATGGATGACGGAGCCTGTGCAAAGGCGGTATTGGCTCGCATAATGCCGGTATCGATTACCGCAACGACCATTCCGTCACCTTGGTATTCGGTGCCGTTTGTGGCGATTCCGTTAGTGCTCATAACCGAGGAATAAACAGCTTCGGTGTCCACGCTGTTTATTACCATATCCGTAGATACGATCACGTTTTTAACTCCCTCAATTTTGCATATGGTCGAAATATCTCCGTATCTGACCTCCGTTGTAAAGGCATTGAGCAGAGCCTTGATGCTGAAGTCGGCTTCGGTTACGTAGCCGCCTGCTACAAGTGCATCGATCACGCGTTTCTGCGTCACATCGATTTTTGCGGTAGCCAAGTCGCCCTCCGATGAACTCACGAACTCGGTAAAGGAACAAGACATATCCTGTTCGGAGTAAATTTCAACCAAAGAGTTTCCTTTGATTTCCACAATCACACCGACCATTTCGTCCGCACTGTGCAAATCGGTTGCCCTGGTCACGTCGGCGCTTAACGCCGTGCTTATGTCCACCGTGCCATCGAAGACGGAAAAGCCCGCATTCCCAGACTCTACCTCGACGGGCGTTACGGTGACTCTGCCGTTGGCAAGACCGCAACCCGCCAGAATCAACGCCATAGCCGCCAACAAGTAGACTATCATTGACATCTTTCTGTTTTTCATACGTTACCTCCAATTTGTTTTTTCATATAACCCTCCGAACCTGCCTATTGAATGAGCTTTTGCGAATCTGTTTTTTATTTTCTCGACTCCTATAAGAACGGACGCATATAATTCATCCCTTTGAGTGAAAATTCGGACTGTATTCGTAAAGTTAGTCTGCGGTTCGAGAAGAACCGGGACACTACGCTCTGTTCCAAGCGACTGAAAATATTTGTCCCGTCAAAAAGACATTTTTTCCGTTATGTCGATTAAAATATCGCAGAATCCCGACTGCTGTCACTCTCGAACCTTCTCATGGAATACGAAAAGAATTTAATCCAAAGCTCTCTGATATTTACCCTAAAACGCCGTATTTAAGGTTAATGTGCGTCATTTCAGCCCTGCATAAAAAACTCTCATTAAAAATAGCACATTATACTTGCTTTTTCAAGTCACATTTGATACAATACTAGACAAAAATTATGCTTTTTAGAGGATAGTATGCTTATTTATGAATACAACCGCTCTGCATTGTCTAAATATGTTTATCATCAATTAGATCGGAATTTAAGTTTTGCGCAGCATATGCACAACAGCTACGAGTTTATTTGTTGCTTGGACGGCAAGATAGAAATTCTCTTGGAAAACAAATCATACTTAATGGAAAAGGGTGACTGTGTACTTATTCAGCCTATGCGCATACACGGATACAACACTCACGATTATTCCAAGACCTATCTATGCGTGTTCTCCCAATCATTCATTGAGGACTTTCATGAAAAGTATAAGAATTTACAACCAAAACAGTTATTGTTCAAGGTGTCCGACTATGAGCTTTTGATAGAGACTCTTAACGGCACGGAGAACGAGTATCTGCAAAAAAGTTGTTTTTATAAGATACTTTTCGCATATTCCCAAAATGAATTTTGCGCGTACAAAGTTAAGCAATTGTCCTTAAGTCACCAAATAATCGAGTTCATCGGAGAGCATTTTACAGAGAATATATCGCTTAAAACCTTGGGAAAGGAGTTGGGGTATTCTTACACCTACCTTTCGGCGGCGATAAAGAATTCGATGGGAACCTCTTTTGTGGAATTACTAAACGGATATCGTTTAAATTATGCCAAAAAGCTCTTGAATGAAACGGATATGAACGTGACCGAAATTATCTACAAATGCGGTTTCAATAGTATTCGTTGCTTCAACCGTAATTTCAGGCTTCAATGTAATACTACGCCCAAAAGCTTCAGACTTGCCAACCGTTAGTCACTTATGTATTCCTTCAAACATTACGGTAGGCATATTCCCGGTTGTTGGAGTGGATTAGCCCTCTCAAACGTTGAAAAACATTCAAACCTCCGTTCGTGGAAAAAAACTAAGCCTTTGAACGGAACAGCGTACAAAAACCTTTGAGGGTTGAAGCAAACTTAGACTCCGAACCTCACGCCACATAATGTTGTTTATCCTTAAGGTAAAGTATCGGTAAAAAAACGTGTTCTTCATCGGCAATGATTTCAAGTGTTATTAATATTACAGCATAATTCCATCTGCACTCTCAATCTCGATTTTCGACTGTATAATCAAATTGTGTGATTTTCTCTTTCTCTTCAAGCTTATTTTCGCTTACATATTATGACATTTCGTGCGGCATAATCGGAGAGAAAGCAAAGTACAATAGAAAGAGAGACAATAAACAGAAAACGCAATTGAGGCATCAGCAAAAAAGCTGCTGTATTTTGTATGCTTACTATCAAAGTTCAAGAGAGATAAAGGCAATATGCCTTTTGCTCCTTGCAATAAAGCAAACACAAGGTATTCATATAAAAGAACTGTAAGCGCGAACTCGTGTATTCGCGCGAAAGGTAAGACATTTCCTTACGATTGCATATAAACGGTAGGGGCGAACCCATGTGTTCGCCCGAAGGTTAAAGGGCTTTTCCCTTTACTCAGGAGCGAAGTGGAGATATTAAAGAAGATACTGTCGCTGTTGATTTACGAGGCAGTCAAGAGCTTTGACGGCATTTACGAAATCAGAATGAGGGTGAACGAGCCATTGACGCTAAATGTCAAAAACAAGTACGTGTGCGTAGGCGTTAACGGCATAGCGCAGAGAAAGGACGCCATTACCGTTACTAAAAGCACGTTGGAGAGTGTCGTTCTGAATGCTTGCAATCGATCGGTTTATGCCTATTCCGAGCAGATAAAGAGGGGATACATTAACGTCGGGCAGGGCGTAAGGATAGGTCTTTGCGGCGAAACGGTTATGGAGAACGGACGGGTTATTTCGGTAAAAAATCCCGTCGCTCTTAACATCCGAATTCCTCACGCGGTGAAAGGTTGTTGCAAGCCGCTTCTTAGATACCTCGAGCCGCTCAAAAGCGTGCTGATTGTATCGCCCTGCGGATGTGGCAAAACGACATTCTTAAGGGATTTAGCTATGGAATTGGGAAGCTCTTCGCGCGTAGACAACATAATGATAATCGACGAAAGGGGAGAGCTTGCGGGAGTAACCGAGGGCGAAAGCCTTTTTCATATACCCAAAGCCGACGTTTTGACAAATTGCGATAAAAAAACCGCAATCGAAAACGCCTTGCGGACGATGAACCCCGATATATTAGTAACAGACGAGCTGTTTTTGCACGACATGGATAACATCAACGTATGCGCCAACGGCGGTGTCAAGGTATTTGCCAGTATTCACGCGGCAAGCTTCGAGGAGCTCGACAGGCGCATCTCTACCGAAGCGTTGAACAAGATTTTCGAGCTGTATGTGTTCTTGAGCAAACGCAAGGGCGCGGGCACCTTCGAAGGGGTATTCGACCGCAACGGTAAACGCTTGGATGCGAATTAGCCTTATATGCAAAGCAATCGGACGACATAAGGCGTTGAGGAGGAGCCAGGCACCTACTTAGGAGGGCTTGCAGCAATAATCAACGGGAAAAGCGCACAGGCATAAGTATATGCAAGACGGCGAACGCGTCGGAGGAAAGGACAGTGTGGTAAAAGCGATTCTTTGTGCGACAATAGTTTTTTCCATGGGATATGTTTCCTTTGCTATCGGAAGGATGTACAGGAGAAAGGTTAGATTTTACGAGGAATTGCTTGCGTTTATCGCGGCATTGAAAATCGACATCAACTATAAGCAAAGCTTAATTGCAGACTTTGCGGGGAGCTTTGCTTGCTCGTCGGAGCTAACCGAAATTTTGGAGCTTTTTGCGTCGAACAAAGCAGAGCCTTGCGGAGCGGCTATCGTGTTGAAGATATTTGGCGACGAGGAAAATGCAGAAATAGAGGAGTTTTTCTCGTATTTGGGAAAGAGCGATGCGGTTGCGCAAACCTCGCATTTGGATTTTTATGCTATCAGATTCGAGGAAAGATTGTGCACGGCAAAACAAAAATTGCAATCGGAGGGCAGGCTTTACGCGAAGCTGGGAATAATGCTGGCTTTGTTTATATGCCTGATTATCATATGAGCATGGGAATCGAAGTTATATTCAAGATTGCTGCGATAGGGTTGATAACGGCGGTTGTCAATATTTTGCTGAAAAAAGCAGACAAGGACGAGCTTGCTACGCTCACGACAATCGCCGCGCTGGTTATTGTATTGCTGATAGTGGTGGATATGCTGATACAACTCTTTTCCACACTTCAGGACTTGTTCAATTTTTGAGTTGTTGCTTGGCGTATACGGGATTTTACATGGTGAAAAATGGGGTTTGTTCAAATTCTGGGATTGGGCTTGATTGTGACGATGGCGATAGTGCTGCTCAAGCAAAGTCGCCCCGAGCTGGCTGTGCTTATCGGAATAGCCGGCGGAGTCGCAATAATCATTCTCGTGATGGACGAGTTGTTCACGGTAGTCTACGCATTCTACGAGCTTGCAGAGCAAACAGGACTAAGCGACGGCATTTTCAAAAGCGTGCTGAAGATAATCGGCATAGGCTACCTCGCAGAGTTTTCCGCAAATATTTGTCTTGACGCAGGCAGTAAGAGCGTGGGCGAAAAGATTCTTTTTGCCGCGAAGGTTATCATAATGATTTCGGCTTTGCCGATACTTCAATCGCTGGTGGACGTAATTGCTTCTTTGCTGCAAATGACGTAACTCTAAATTCATCGGTCATATGTCGCGGCGTGGCACAAGCCTCGGGCTTTCGGGACGGAAAAACATCGAAAATCGCGTATAAGCGTGCGGTTGCGTAAATGAGAATTGTTAAAAAATTACTCGGGTTTGCGGTAAAAACCATAATTATTGCAATTTTGCTTGCGATTATGTATTTTGCCGGTTATTGTGCAGGCAAGTACAAGAGCGACGAAAAGTCGAACGAAACGGGTGCCGATGCGGCTTTATCGAAATCGCTTCCGACTTATTGCTCTGCGTATGCCGCAAGCAACTCTTTCGCAGCGACATCAAAGGCTTGGCAAGGCTCTAAGGTCGGGTTGCTCTCCATATATGCGGACGGCACAGAGAAGTCAGTAGAGGAGCAATTGGACGAGGAGGTCGAAAAGCAGCTTGAACAGCTCATAATCGAGGAGTTAGAGGCTTTGACCGAGGAGGAAGACACGGGGTTAATGGAAGGAGGCTTCGCCCAAAAGGTCAAATCGATTATAAACGGAGATTTCAAGCTTAATTCCGCTTCCTTTTTGGAAGCCTTGCTGAACTTGATTTTTAAGGATTTTTTGGAGCTCATTCCGACGTTAGGCGGCATTTTGGCTATCTGTGTTTTGAGTAGTGTTATCGTAAAGTTCAAGAGTAACGCTATGGAGTCTACGAACGATACGGTTTTTTATGCCTGTTACGGCTTAATAATCATCCTGACGTTGAGCGGCGTTTGGAGTCTGTATAAACTCACGTCCGACACGGTCGGGAAGATGCAAAGGCTTATGGAGGGGTTGATGCCCGTGTTGCTTACCTTTATGGTTGCATTGGGCGGTAACGTAAGCGCGAAGGTTTACCAGCCCGCAATCGCGCTTTTGAGTAACGGCGTAGCAACGATAATTTTTAAAGCGGTGATGCCGTTGTTTATAGTATCGGTGATATTTACCATACTGTCCAACCTTTCAAAAAACGTTCGGCTGGACAAATTCGCTTCCTTTTTTCGATCGGCGACGACCTGGATAATTGGAATCACCTTTACGATTTTCACTTCTTTTCTGACTATGCAGGGCTTGACGGCTTCGACAATCGACGGAGTAAGTATTCGAGCGGCAAAGTTTGCCACAAAAAATTACATACCGATTTTGGGCGGCTACCTAAGCGACGGCTTCGACCTGATTATGTCGAGTACAATGCTTATAAAAAATGCTTTCGGAGTAGCAGGCTTGGTGCTTTTGATTGTAGTCGTGCTTGCGCCGATAGTTAAAATATTGGCGTATATCATGGGTTTGAAGCTCATCTCCGCTATTACCGAACCGATAGCCGACAAGCGCATAACCTCGTTGCTATTCGACACGGCAAAGAATATGAATATACTTTTTGTGGTTGTGCTTGCGGTGGCGTTTATGTTTCTGATTACGGTAATGCTGATTATTATGACCGGCAACGTGTTTACATAAATATAGGGAATGGTGTTGCTCGGCAAGCAGTTATAATAATTAGACACCGGAACCACAAGCAATCAAAAGTGCAAAGGCACGTAAAGGCAAGCAATCAAAAGTGCAAAGCAACGTAGTTTTAAGTAAACTATATTGAGCGGCACAGTTAGTTCAAGTAAACTCAATCGGGCGGAGTTGTAACGGCGATCAAACATAATCGGGTGGCACCGTAATTTTAGTAAACTATATTGAGCGGCACAGAAACTATAGGCAAGCTTATATCGGGCGGAGTAGTAAAGGCAGGTTCGAACAGGCAATATTTTAAAGAGGCGCGGTGTTTGGACATGGCGAAGGAGAAAAATGGCGTTATCGGCTTGGGTATTTTGTATTACGGGAGTGGCGGTGCTTACGCTGATGGTAGACGTCTTGTTGCCGTCGGGCGATACCGCAAAGTACATAAAAGCGGTGTTTTCGCTCTTGACCGTGCTTATATTGACATTGCCTATTCCGTCCATTTTGCGCGGAGAAACCTCAATAAGCTTTGAGGTTGCAGAGGTAGAAATTCAAGAGGGCTTTATCGACTACTTAACGCAGTCCAAGCTCGAGGTTGTCCAATCCGAAGCGGAGTATATATTAACGCAAAACGGAATCGAAGCAAGCGTTACCGCCTACGGCGAATTAACGGGCGGAAACATCGAGCTTATTCTTTTGGAAATATATGTAAGCGGAGTAATAAACAACCAATCCTCACATATAGTAGTTAGTGAAAAAATAGAAAATTGCCTTGCGACTAAAGTCTATATCGATAAGAACATTATCAGCGTGATTTTCGTTTAAGTATCTATAAACGATATACGCAGTCGAAACGAGGTCGACGATATCAATAAGCTTAAAAAGGCTTTGTCAAGGGGTAAATGCAGTGCAAAAAGCTTGAGGACAAAGGGTTAACGATGGAAAAGTCGGGTTTTTTTAAGAAGCTGAAAGGTGTGAAAAATATCGAGCTTATTTTTCTTATCGTGGTAGTTGCGGTGGTTGCACTGCTGTTTTTGGGAAACAAAGAGGAAACCGTCACTACGGATTTTCAAAGCTACGTTCTCAACCAGCAAAAGAGCCTGGAGGAGGTTATACATAAGATAGACGGCGTGGGAAGGGTAAGCGTTTTGATTACTTATTCCTGCGGAAGCGAGCAGGTTTACGCATATGAGGAGGTAACCGAAACCAAAAACGGAGTTACAAAGACTACAAAAGAGATGGTATATGTATCGGGCAAGCCTGTCGTGCTATACGAGCTTGCACCGGTGGTGAGCGGCATAATAGTGGTGGCAGAGGGCGCGGAGAACGCATTGGTAAAGCTGACTATTATTAAAGCAGTGATCGCGCTTATCGACGTGCCTGTGGCGAATATAGAGGTCTTTGCGTACGGAGGTTGATCGAGTTTATCGGGATACCTCGCGGCGTTTGACATAAAGGATACTAAGCAGCTTCATTTTATGTAATTTCAGAGGGCGGCTTTTCGGGAGGGTTTGAAAAATACTAGGGCGTAGGCTACTGCGTTCGGGTGTTTTTGAAGGATTATCGAAAAGCTGCCGTAGAAATAGAATCCGAAGCAAATTAGTATATAAAACATTGAAAGGATCGGAGCAAGGAGGAGGACAATGAAACTGAAATCAATTTTCACGCGTAAGAATCAAAAAGAGGGTGCAACCGTCAAGGACGGCATGAGCAGAAGCAAAAAGATTATAATTGCAACCGCAATGGTTTTGGTGTTGGCTCTGGCTGCATATCTGAACATAGTGCTGCTAGACGGCGGAGCGCAAGCCGTATCGGGTGACGAAGTGAGCGGTGACATCTTTATGACGTACCGCGCAAACAGGCAAACCTCGCGCAATGAGGAAATCTCGAGCTTGGAAGCGGTATTGGCGTTGACGGGAAGCGAGTACGAAGAAAGCCGCAAGGAAGCCGCCAACAGTATGCTTAAAATAGTCGAGCTTATGGAAACCGAGCTGATTTTGGAAAGCTTGATAAAGGCGAAGGGCTACGACGATGCGGTAGTAAATATGGGCATATACTCGGAGAACGTAAACGTAATGATTAAGTGCGACGAGCTTACGCGTCAAGACACCGCGATAATATATTCGATAATAGCAGAAGAAACCGGAATCGATCCCAATTGCGTCAAAATCATACAGGTGTAGAGTTTATCACCACTGCGGTACGGTTAGGAAAAATTAACGGCAAAAAAAGCATAATTAACACGCAACAAGGCTGATTTAACGGCACTGCAAGGGAGAATAAACTACACGGCAAGGCAGTACAACTTGATTGAGGTTGCGTTTACGTGACGGCAAACCTGACTTTTCGTGATATGCACCTTATCCGGTTTGAATAATTGTAGGGGCGAACCTATGTGTTCGCCCGCATTACGAAAAAGCCTTCAAAAAGAATCGAGCACGCAAAAGCCTCAATCACGATACGGCAAGGCAGTACAACTTGATTGAGGTTGCGTTTACGTGATGGCAAATCTGACTTTTCGTGATATGCACCTTATCCGGTTTGAATAATTGTAGGGGCGAACCTATGTGTTCGCCCGCATTACGAAAAAGCCATCAATAAGAAGCGAGCACGCAAAAGCCTCAATCACGATACGGCAATGCTTATTTCTAAGCTTTACAGCTTCGACAACGAATTATCTTTTACCTGCCTTACCGAAATCAAAAAGGATTGGCCGTTATTAAACGATATCTTCAAGGCGGTTCCGTCCTCAACAAAGGTTGCCGCATAGTATTCTTTCATAATAAATTTCTTATCTAATAAGATGTCTCTTTCGTCCAAACGCCAAGTAGTATTCGTCATCTCGCGCAGAGTGGTCGCGCCCTGGTTGTCAACAGAAATATCTTTATCTTTTTCCATAATCAAACTCCTTGTCTAAGAATCAAATATTTTATGTATTATACAACAAATAATCAGTTTGCGCAAGTACTTCGTGCATACGAAGTATATTTTTACCATAAAAAATATACTTATATAGTGAAGAGTAGTTGTGGTGGGGTTGTAGTATGACGTTATCTATGGCAGTTGCAGAGAGAATAGAGCAGTTATTGACAGAACACGATATGACACAGTATAGGCTTTCGATGAGGAGCGGTGTTGCGCAGTCGTCAATAAGCGATATGCGCGCGGCGAAAAACCAGACGCCGAATTTGTTCCTAATTTACGAGTTATCGCAAGGATTCGGAATAACGCTTGCAGACTTTTTCGACAGCCCGACTTTCCGTGATGATTCCATTACAGATTAATAATGTATTAAGAATTATTTGCTAAAGATTACTTGCCTCAACCAAGTGCAACGCATTTCGGCAATAGGAGCTTACTTAAGGTTGTGCGCGTTTAAAAAAAGTAAGCCCGAAAGAGGTATGCGCTGTGTAGTCGTTTTCCCAAGTGTTTTTTGTGACGGAGGTTATGTAAATAAGAATGAAAATTGCATTGATACAAATGGCTGTGGGAAGGAGTAAAAGCAAGAATATTGCCGCCGCCGTCGATCTCATCGGTCAAGCCAAGACGGCGGGCGCAGAAGTTGCGGTATTGCCTGAGATGTTTTGTTGCCCGTACGCCAACGCCGAGTTTATAGCCAACGCCGAGGAAAGGGACGGCGAAGCTCAAACCGCGCTGAAAGAAGCCGCCGCCGCGCAAAAAATCTATGTTATCGGCGGTTCCATTCCCGAAAAAGAGGACGGGAAGCTATTCAACAGCTGTTTTATCTTCAACGACAGCGGCGAAACGATCGCGCGGCACAGAAAAATCCATTTGTTCGACATAAATGCCGAGGGGCAGTTTTTCCGTGAATCGGATACTTTTTCCGCCGGAAGTCAAGCTACGGTTTTCGACACACCGTACGGCAAAATAGGTGTATGTATTTGCTTCGATATGCGCTTTGAGGAGCTTTGCCACGAAATGATGCTTTCGGGTGCAGAGGTTATTGTTGCTCCCGCCGCCTTCAATATGACGACAGGCCCCGCGCATTGGGAATTGCTTTTCAGACAACGCGCCGTTGACAATCAGCTTTTCACCATCGGGGTTTCGCCGTCGAGAAACAGAAGGGCGTCCTATGTGGCTTACGGTAATTCGATTGCGGTCGATCCGTGGGGCAGGGTTATCGTCCGCGCCGGTTCCCGTCCGCAGCTGCTTATTGCGGAGTTGGAATTGCCACAAATTGCAAAGGTTCGCGCCGCCCTACCTATCGTCAATTTGACGTAATTGCCAATTACCGTGAAACGCGATAGGTTTGATATAAAGCCCGAACAAACACAAAGAAAAAGCGGTGCCCATATGTTTAGAGCAACAAAGATTGACTTTTGTTTTTAAAGTGGTAGTGGGAAGGCCGAAAAGAATCGCCTTTCCCACTATTATTTCCAATTACAAAATTGCCTTTCCCCTTACTCTTTAATTTGATATACGAATCGGGTTTCCGCTGTTATTTTTGATTACTGAATCGGGCATCCAATTATTCGGCATTTTGGGACATCGAATTCAATAATATTATTAGTTTTTCCGAAAACACTTTTGTCTTTGTGTAATACTCAAGTTTTCGGCATTTTGGGACATCGAAAATAAATATTTTTCAAGATTTTTTGTATAAGCACAGTGTGCATAAAGAATATAGCAAAACCGCACAGTTACCTTTTTGAGCAATTGTGCGGTTAATATTCAATTCCGATGTATCTGATACTAATCCACTCGCCAAAATGCTGAAATTAGGCGTTACTTAGTATTAGTCGTTTAATTTAAGATCGGTTTTGGTCTTTGCCGTGCCGTCTTCGGGACTGTCGTCCTTTTCGTGCGCGGCATCGGCTTCGCGTTGCGCGCTTATGTTGTCGCTTTCGGTGGCGGCGACCTTATCGTGAGCTTCAACCGCGGTCGTTTCGGCTTCGGGTTCGACCTTCAAGTCGGTTTTATCGGGCTTTTCGATGTTATTCTCAAGCTTCAAATCGGTTTCGGGTTCGACGGTTGCGGTCACGTCCTCGGATTTGTCCTCGGCTTTTTGCGCGGTCAAGTCGGTTGGCTCCTCTGCAAAGTCGGCTCTGGTTTCGGGAAGCTCGTCAAGGCAGTTGAAAGCGAATTTACACTGAATACTGTCAAGCTTGTCGAGTGCATTCTCGGCGGTTTTCTTATCTACGTTAAGGTCCTCGTCGATGAGAATCCATTTATTATCGTCATGGTTGGTAAACGGAGCAACGTCCAAGCAAGCCAAATACACCAAAAGCACCTGTGTATCGTCAAGCGATTGCCAATCCAAGCGGTTTTTCTTGGTATCAAGCACTTCCAATTCGATATTGTCGCCGAATTCCAATCCTAACTTCTTGTCGCTTATGTCGCGCAAGGTGCGGTTTGCCTGACGAATGAACTTATCCAAATACTCTTGAGCCTGTTTATTTGAGTTAAACTGACGGTTGACGACGGCGGCAAGCTGTGCCTGTTGGGCTTCCAACAATTTCTTTGCCTGGGTCTTATTGCCGTACTTTTCCTTGGCATCCGTGAGGATGTTGTTTGCATTATCCAATTCGCCGCTTTTGTGCGTTCTTTCGTCGTTAAGCTCCTGAAGCTTTTCATCGCACTCTTTGCCGTGCTTGCTAAGCTCGCGCTTATTGGCTTTTTCAAATTTGGATATTTCCTCCTCTTTATCCTTAATGGCTTTGGCATTTTCCTCCAACTCCTTTTCGGTGTTCTTCTTATCGGCAACGGGGACGAGGATTATTTCCCTTGCCCACTTTATGTCGGAATCGTTTTGGCAGGCGTTGAGCTTATCCTCCGCATCCTTTTGCGAGGCTTTGTTCTTCTCCAACTCGGCATCGGCTTTGTCGAGCTCCTTCTTCAGCTTATCGCCGTTGGCTTTTTCAGCGGTGGGAATAGCGGCGAGGACAACCTGTTTGTCGTACTTTTCCTTGTCGGATTGCTCTTTCTTTGTCTTAAGCTCGGCAATTTCCTTTGCCAAAGCATCGATTTTATCCTGTCCGTCGAACGGCTTTTCCTCGGTGGATTCCACGACCTTAATGTCGGTTTTCTCCTTATTGACCTCGGTAAGGAGGGCTTTTTGTCTGGCTTGGTTCTTCTCCAAATCCTTTTTGGCGGCGTTTTGTTCCTTCTTTAGCTCGTTTTGCTTGTCGTCGTTTTCCTTTTGGAGCTTATCTAGCTCGGCAAAAACGACATCGCCCTTGCCCTGCTTAAGAGCTTCCTTATATTCCTCCTGCGTAGGCGTAAGCTTCTTGCCGGCAAAGAAGTCCTTTTGCTTTACGGGCTCGCTTTGTGCGCGAAGCACGTTGGCTTTGGCTTGATCCAACTCCTTCTCGCTCTTATCCAGCTTTTCCAAAACTTCCTTTGCCTTTGCGATACGCTTATTGGTTTCGTCGCGTTCTAGCTTCAAGCTCTTTAGCTTTTGCGCGAGGGTTTCGAAGAAGTGCTTTACGTCAACGGGTGTATAGCCCCTGCCAAAGTACTTTTGCGTTGTCTTGAGCTTGCGCTTGGGGTCGAGATCCTCCTCGGCTTCGGCAATTTGAAGCTCCAACTCCGCCAAGCGTTTTTCCAGCCCGTCCAGTTCGTTAAGAGCCTCGTCCTTTTCGCGTGAAACGGCGGCTTTCTTCTCGTCGAACATCTTTGCGGCTTCGAGGTTTTCGTTGCTCTTTTCCACGTTTCTGCGGTTATTGAGCTGTTCCTCATTGTACTGCGCCTGTGTAAAGCCCAAGGAGCGGATTTCGTCCGAGTTCTGCTTGATCTGCTTTTGCTTTTCCTGCTCGTCGCTTATCTGCTTGTTTAAATCCTGTATTTTTTGGTTTAGATCGGCTTGCTTCTTTTGCAGCTCCTCCAACTCTTTTTGCCGTTTATCCGCTTCTTTTTTGTCTTCGGCTTGCTTCTTTTCGGCTTCCTTGGCGGCAACCTGCGCTCTCAAAGCCTCTTCTTTCTGCTTATTCAGCTTATCCGCTTCGGCTTGCTTCTCGGCAATCTGCTTGTCATAGTTTTTGAGGTCGTTATCTATCGAAGCGATTGCGGCGATAATTACGGCGCGTTTCTTATTTCCGTCCTCGGTTGCGTTATTTTTCCTTTCAAGCTCCTCAAGAGCTTTTTGCGCTTGTTCCTTACTTTTATGTAACGCGGCTTCTTCTTCCTTGAGCTGTGCCAACTGATGCTTCAATTCCTCGGAGTTATCCTTTTGCAGAATCTTTCTTGCCTTGTCGCTGTTGATTGCCACAAGCAGCTTTGCATCGTTCTTTTCGCGCGCTTTGTTCAGCTCCTCAAGCTCCTTCTTGGCATTATCCACGTTGGAGGAATCCACGCTGAAGCTTTCCTTCTCGTTTTCGATTTCCTTTATTTTTTCATCGATAGCAACCAATTCACCGCTTAGCTTATCCACATCGGCTTGACGTTCCTTTATCAATTCCTTGTTTTCGGGACGTTCGGCGAGCTTTCTCAACCTGTCGACTTCTCTTGAGTCGAAAACCTGCTTGCTCTCGTAATACGCCTGCTTGACCATGCCGAAAAATTCGGCGTTGCGGCTTCCCGTAAACTTATTGAAAAGCTCCTGATTTAACAAGCACTTTTCCAATGCATCCAAAAAGCTTCCCCCAATTTCTGCATCCAAATAGTCGATCACCGATTTATAGTTAAAGCCCAAAAGCACGAGTCTTCCGTTGACCTCGCCCGCCAAATAGCTGTTAAGCTTGTTCTTCACACTCTTGAGTCCGGCACAATATCTTTTGTCCTTCAACTCGAAAAAAATCTCGATATTGGCGTTTTTGGCGTAGATATCGCTACGAAAGACCTGATTGATGCAGTCGATTAGGTTCGTTGCGTGCGTCCAATCGTAGTTTTCGGCTTTGTCGTCCATCTCGAACTTCAAAGTCTGTTGTTCGACCAAGTCGTTGTAGTTGACCTTCAATAATTTCATAATTTCCTCCGTTTTTTGCGTAACTCCGTACGCCCGTGCATAATAATGCAAGCCGATGGCGCAGCCTAAACAACGAAAAGTTCACACTGCGACCTATAATACTTGGCAACATTATATAACATATCACTCTCTTTTGCAAGTGTTTTGCGGAATATCGCCGAAAATCCTCTGCAAAACTCATAATTTTTTGCATATATTCATTAAGACGATGCATAAACAACAATGTGCCGCTAATATATCGATGCTACTCTTTTGTTGCATTGGTATCGTTGCGAATCACCGAATATGTAACATGCGCATACCGCGTATATACCGAAGTTGCCCTTTTGTCGTGGCGGTATTTACGCGACTACTCAAATATGTAATATACGTACCACTAATGCCGAGGAGTCGGGAATCGAGCTTGAACCCGCCCTTCGAAGTAAATAGTCGGGAATATATGCAAAAACGCTTGCAATTCGGCGTAAAATATGTAATAATTATTTTGGGGTGGGATAGATTTTACGTATTATGCGTGGCATAATACGTATACTAATCCGTATGCGTAATAAAAGGAGGTCAGATATGAGTAGCGTTGGTCTTTTAATCGAAAACGGTGTTCTGGTCAAGTACGAGGGCGGCGGTGAATGCGTTGTAAGCGAGGAAATTGTCGAGATAGGCGAAGGCGCATTCTCCGATTCGGAGATTACCTCCATCGTTTTGCCGGAGGGAGTGGTAAAAATAGGCAGAAACGCCTTTAAAAACTGCAAGATGTTGACGGAGGTCGGAATACCCTCGACCTTAGAGAAGCTAAGCTCCGGCTCGTTTTATGGTTGCGAGAGCTTGGAGTCAATCGACTTATCCACTGTGAAGTATATTCCCGATAGGTCGTTTATGAACTGTGAAAGCCTTAAGGATATTCTTTTCTGTGCGGAGCTTGACAGCATCGGAAACAACGCCTTTGCCAACTGTACGAGCTTGGTTAATGTTGATTTGCCCCTTTGTATAAAGAGTATAGGCGATTCGGCATTTTATGCCTGCGTTAATCTGCTGGATATAACCATCTGTGCCGAAACCGAGTATATCGGCTCCAACGTCTTTTTAAGGGACGACGATTTGGTCGTGTCGGTGATAGGACTTGAGCCCAACGAGGATTGGGACGAGGAGTGGGACTTCGGCGGTTGCACGATTGTCTATATCGACGATAATTTGAGCCGCGAAAACCTTTGTGGCAACTGTGACGCGTGCGGCAAATCCTGCGAGGACTCTGCCGAACCCGTCGTTCAAACCGAGGTCGCCGAGGATATCGAGTGTGACCAACCCGAGAGCCAAGCTCATCCGGAATGCGAAACAGCATGCGAAACGGACTGTGCGGAACCCGAGAGCCAAGCTCAACCCGAATGCGAAAGCACAGGCGATGCCGATACAAACGAATGCGAAGGAGAATGCACAAAGGAATCGGATACTGCCGATGCCGAAAGCTGCGCGGCAGTTGACGAAGGTGAAGCCGTTAACGATGGCTTAACATGTGTGGGACAAGATATAAACGATACTTGTGCCGATACGGAGCATGACGGTGATAAAAAGGGTGAAGAATCTCCAGCCGAAGAATCAGACGAAGCAAAGGTTTTTCAAACCGATGCCGATGAAGAAAAAGTGATTACCGAAAAAGAAACGGGAACCGGAACAGATGAAGAAAGAGTGATTACCGAAAAAGAAACAGAAACCGAAACAGAGAGCGATATATATAAGGAAACCGATGCCGTTGAGTACGGCGCTCCTACTAAGGCGCAGGATGTTGCAATTGAATTTGAGGACGAGGACGAGGTCGGCGAACCGAGATTCGAGATTGTCGAGGGAGTGTTGACCGCATACTACGGAGAGAGCAAGAGAGTAGTAATTCCCGAAGAGGTTACCGAAATCGACGACTATGTATTTTTCGGGCACAAGGAAATTCAAGAAGTAGGATTCCCGACAGGACTAGCGAGGATCGGGAAGCAGGCGTTTTACGAGTGCGAGCTTATCAAATCGGTCGTATTGCCCGATTCGTTGATGTCAATAGGAGCGATGGCGTTTTCTGCGTGTAAGTCGCTTACCTCGGTGTATATTCCCAAAGACGTGGTGAGCATCGATTTTAACGCATTTTCCTTTTGCGACAAGCTTACGATATATTGCGGTGTGGAAAAGGAGCCGTTCGGCTGGCATCCCGACTGGAATCTGTTTATGCGGCCGGTGGTTTGGGGCTACGTTCCCGACAAGGACGGCGCAACGAACGCAGACTAAAGACTTTGATTTAAGCGTGTTTGCGCTAAATCGGTCTTATATCCGTTTATTTAAGTATCCACCGAAGCGAAAGACGTTTCGGGCGGCGAACGCGGTATCTACGTGATATAAACTAGAACTGTTACACTGTATTCGCGAATAAAAAAGGTATCCACCGAAGCGAAAGACGTTTTGGATAGAAGCATATATATGTTTATATACTAAGCTGCATTAATTTATGTAGAATTAGTTGCGGAATTAGTATAATAGTGCGATTTGCGTAATGCAAGCCGAGTGCAAGCCCTAAATACATATACAGATGGCGAGAGACGGAGTTACTCTTTCCGTTTATCGCAAAATGTGTCGGTATCACGGGCACGCGCGATTGTATGCGCAACGCGAGTCGTTCGGCGGTCAGCCGTCGGACAAAGGAGGAAATTATGTGGTGGCAGGAACTGAGCTTACTAAGTAAGATTCTGTTTTGCACGGCAAGCGGAACTACTATTTTTATGATATTGCAAACGATATTGTTGTTGTTCGGTTTCGGCAACAGCGGCGACAGCTTCGAGGGTGACGATATCGACACGGATTCATTGGATATGGGCGACAACGATGCGGAGCCTTACGATGGTGCGGAGGACAGTATTACGGGTCTCGGCGGAATGAAGCTATTTACGTTCAGGGGCATAATCGCGGGACTTGCGATTGGCTGTTGGGCAGGCTTTTTGATGTTGAGCTTGGGGCTTGAAATATGGCTCTCCTTATTGATAACGGTGGTGGTTTTCTTTGTGGTATTGGTACTTTATGCGTGGGCTTTCCGATCTGCTATGAAGCTGCAGCAGGAAGGAAACATCAAAATCGAACAGGCGGTCGGCAAAACCGCAACCGTGTATGTACCTATTCAGCCAAATATGGAAATCGGGGGCAAGGTAACCTTTGTCTTTCAGGAGAGGTTTTTGGAAAAGGATGCGATATGCGAGGAGGATACTAAAATCCCCGTCAATCAACAGGTCGAAATCGTGGGCGTAACTGACAACGGCGTATTGATTGTGCATTCCTTGGACTGATAATTATCCGTTTTCTAACGACTGTCGGGGACCGCCCGAGGACCTCGTTGCAAACGTAATATCGAAATCTCGTTAATACGGATTTGGTATGATTGGATTTGTAAGCCCAAACGTCGAATGTGATTTAAACTTAAAAATATTGAGTTGGCGTAAGAAGTCGAACAATATTTGAAGCATTTCGACGTTATTGATGGAATAGAGTTTGTAAAAATGCAAACAGATAGAATTACAGGAGGTAATAACAATGTTCGGATTAATGCTTGAAGCAACCGGAGGCGCGGTAATAGGAATTATCGTTGCAATCGTGGTTGTTGTGTTTACTTTTATATTATTGATTGCCAGTAGGTATCGTAAATGTCCTTCGGATAAAATTATGGTCGTTTACGGTAAGGTCGGCAGTAACAAGGACGGAAGTGCAAGAAGTGCGAAATGTATCCACGGCGGTGCTGCTTTCGTTTGGCCGTTCTTCCAAGGGTATCAGTATATGGACCTAACGCCCATTTCCATTATGGTGGATTTGAAGAACGCGTTGAGCCGCCAAAACATTCGTATCGACGTGCCCAGCACCTTTACAATCGGTATCAGCACGGAAACGGGTATTATGCAAAACGCCGCTGAAAGACTGCTTGGATTGAAATTCGTTGAGATTCAGGACCTTGCAAAGGACATCATCTTCGGACAAATGCGTTTGATTATTGCTACTATGGAGATCGAAGAAATCAACACAGACAGAGATAAGTTTTTGGAGCAGGTCAGCAGAAACGTCGAAACAGAGTTGAAGAAAATCGGACTTCGCTTGATAAACGTTAATATCACCGATATCAACGATGCTTCGGGATATATCGAGGCTTTGGGTAAGGAAGCTGCCGCAAAGGCAATCAACGACGCAAAAAAGACCGTCGCCGAAAAGAACAGAGACGGTAGCATCGGTGAAGCCAACGCCTTGAGGGAGCAGAGAATCGAGGTTGCGGACGCCAACCAAATGGCGGTTAACGGCGAAAACGGAGCTCTTGCTAAGATCTCACAATCCAACGCCAGCAGGCGCGAGGTAGAAGCCGAGTCAATGAGGAGAGCTACCGCCGCCGAAAAGATTGCACAAGCCAAGGCATTGGAGGATGCGTATTCCGCAGAGATGAACGCCGAAAAAGCCAGAGCCAGCAGAGAACAGGCGACCTTGGAAGCTAACGTTATCGTAAAGGCAGAAATTGAAAAGCGAGAGATGGAAATTCAAGCCGAAGCCAAAGCCGAGCAAATGCGCCGTCAGGCGCGAGGCGAAGCGGACGCTATCTTCGCAAAAATGCAAGCAGAAGCCAAGGGTATCGAGGAAGTACTTACCAAGCAAGCCGAGGGCTTTAAACAGGTTGTTGCTGCCGCGGGCGGAAATGCCAACGACGCCGTAAAGCTCATGATCTCCGATAAGCTGGAGAATTTGGTAAAGACACAGGTGGAAGCGATCAAGAATATCAAGATAGACAAGGTAACCGTTTGGGATGGTGCCAACAACAAGGACGGCAAGACTGCGACCTCCAACTTCATAAGCGGCTTGTACAAATCCGTTCCGCCGTTAAACGAGCTGTTCGATATGGCAGGAATGAAATTACCCGAGTATTTGGGTAAGGAAAAAGCCGAGCAGCCCGAAGCCGAATAAACATCGGAACAAAGAAAAAGCCGATGAACGCTGAAGCTTAGTTGCATAGGCACAAATAAAAAATCGATGCGTGCTAAGCCTATTTGCATCGGTACGAAGAAAAGAATAAACACCCGTAAACGCGGTTGCTCCTCGACAATTCGGGGCGCAAATCGTGCTTTGCGGGTTTTTTCACGCCTGACAAGTATTTATGCTTGTTTTCTTGGCTTTTCGCTCGACCATTATTAAAATGCATTTAAGCAAATTCACAAGCTTTTCGATGTCACCTGCGCCTAAAACGAGAACCGTTCTCTTGCTTGTGATTAACTCATTAAAGCAAATTCACAAGTTTTTCTATATCACCTGCGCCCAAAACGATAACAGTGTCGCCGTTGCGTGCCGTTTGCTTTATCTGCTTTATGCATTCATCAAAGCTTTCCGCGAGGAAATACCGCGTACAATCAGTGTCGGCATAGGGCGAAGTCGAAAGCTTTTGAAGTTCGGCAAGCAAGTCCGATGACATACCACCTAAAACAGGCTTTTCTCTGGCGGCATATACGGGAAGCAGGATTACTGAATCCGCTAAATTCAAGCTCGCCGCAAATTCGGTTAGGAATGCTTTTGTGCGTGTATATGTGTGCGGCTGAAAAACCGCAAGCAACTTGCCCGAGGTCATTGCCCTTGCGGTCGAGATTGCCGCCGAAAGCTCGGTCGGGTGGTGCGCATAATCCAAAACTACGTTCAATCCGTTTTTCTCGATACGGCTAAATCGGCGGTAAACGCTTTCAAAGCTTTCCAATGTCCGTGCCGATGCGGCAAGGTCGGCACCTATACAGCATGCAGCGCAAAGTGCCGCCGCTGCGTTGTATGCATTGTGCCGCCCGAATACGCGCATATTCACCCGTTCGCACTGCCCGTCAGCCTCGACGTCGAAAACCAAAGGAGCAACCGAGCGCACTCGTACTGTCATTCGGAATGCATCATCTTTTACTGATTTGTCTTTATTGTCCTCGTTCGTCGGAGAAAGGTTGTTTTCTTTGTCATTGGGACCTACTTCGTTCCCCAAAACGGCGAAGCTTGCTGTTTTGCATGCGGCATTTGCCTTTACCAATTCACAAAGCTCGGGAGCTTGGTTGCAGTACACCGCAACTCCTTCGCCATCGATATTCGAAATGAATCGCCCGTAGGCATCAAGCATGCTTTGTCGTGTCTTATAGAAATCGACATGGTCGTATTCAACGTTAAGAATAACGCCGATTTTCGGAAAAAGGCGCAAAAACGCGCTCTTGTACTCGCACGCTTCTGCGACCGCAACGTTTGTACCGCCAACGTAATTGCGGCCGTTAAGCAGTCCTCCCACAAAACAGGCGGGCGAATACCCCAAGCTCTTGAGAATGTGATACACCATTGCTGTCGTGGTGGTTTTTCCGTGTGTTCCGGAGATCGCGATCGGACAGTCGAAAGCATTGAAGTATCGTCCGAGAAGCTCCTCTCGGCTCAAAATCGGAATACCCGACCTTTTGGCTTCGGCAAGCTCGCAGTTGCATGCGGGAATAGCGGCGGAGACTACGACGAGATCGGCTCCGCAAACGTGCTTTCTCCTGTGTCCGCAGTTTAGTTTAACGCCACTTTGTTCGAGCAAATGCCTTATCTCACGTACGTCCGAGGGAGTGCTCGAAGGGTTACGACTGCATGATCGGTCGGAGCCGCTGACGTCGTTGCCCAACTCTGCCGAGTGCAGAGCAAGCGCACTCATTCCAACACCCAAAATTCCGATAAAGTGTATTCTCATAATTATATACATGACCTCCGTCACAAAAACTTCTTGGGAAAAAGTCGCGCGTCTGCTGGGCAACAGGTAGCCCTTTGACCGAAGGGAGCGTATATAGATATACACGACCACTGCTAAGAGCTACACGTAGCCCGCATCACACGATGAATTATTTCAAGTGTCCCTCCCGAGCATTTGAACAACGATGCTCTTTTTGCTTCAGCAAGATTTATATTCGGTTTTGCCCAATTATTATATGCAAAAACGGATTTATGCTCTACTTTGGCTGTTTTGTGTAAACGATATTTCAATTCTTTTTGTACCGAAACGCTTTTTGTCAATTTGCGAAGTCGACGTTTCAAAAGACCGAGCAAGTGAAGGGGCGATAATGCATGCGCGCAAGAATTGCTCTCATATCGAAAAAATATTGCAGTAATGCGAAAAAAATCACTATTTGGCAAAAAAATTTAATGCACTAAAATGTAGGAACAAAATGCGGGAGCTTGCTCACAGGCATTTGAGACGACCATTTCAAGCTCGGAAGCACGGTTTTAGTATAAAACCGTGGAATAAACGCAGTTTATTATGGTTTCAAGCGTTAGCGCAGAAAACATATTCTGATAGGTTATAATATTACTACCTTAAATTAGTTGCTTTATTTGACGAAATTTGATAAAATAACAAGGTATAACCGATAGGTTATAAGCGGGGGCTGGTAAATGATCACGGAAGTTAAGGTAAAAATTGTACACGACCCGACAGGAAAGCTCAAGGCGGTGGCTTCGGCTGTGTTTTGCGGCTGTTTGGTTGTGCACGACATCAAAATCATCTAAGGGAAGCGGGGATTGTTCGTTTCGATGCCGTCGAGGACAAACAAGGACGGCGAGCATATGGATATCGTTCACCCGATAGATGCGGCGTTCCGAGCCAAACTCCAAAGCGTTATTATCAGCGAGTACAAAAAACTGTCGGAGTGAAGCGGAGTTTGTTTTTCCCCTTGACCTTAGATTAATGCTAATTTGCCTCTTAGAATGTATATTTCATTGAGGTCTTTTTGTTGTAGGGTTTCAAAAATGCTTGCACATATCGCTACAATAAAGCTACGCTCGTTTGTTTCGATACATAAAAATACATGCAAATTACGTTGCTTGAGACTGTGCTTTTTGGTCTGTTTTTCCCCAAAATGCTTTGATCGTTGCTTGAGTCAGTCCGTTAAAGACAACTTTTTCATTGCGTGGCATGAATACGGGTTGCAGGAAAATATGTTATAAGCTCGTTTTGATGTGTTTTTTTGTGCGATTCTGTTTGATCGAATAATTATTACTCTTTAAAAATTAAGCTTTGCGAATTAAGCTTCGTGAGCGGTTTTTTAATTTTGTCTTTGCCGATTGAGCGGCTTTCCGTTAGATAAAGGCGAACTAAAACATAATAGATAATGAGCGAAACAAAACCGAAGAAGCCGTTAATTGACAAAGTAAGTTTCACCGATTTGCCACAATATCTTCTACCACGCTCCATACTGTGGAGCTTCCTTTTGCAAATAACAGATCGAAAAAAACTTCTCTTTGTTATAGGGAAGTTTTTTAAGTGCTTGACTTAGGGATATTAATGTGGTATTATGGTTACGCGTGTGGAGCAGACGGATATAAG
>JAQVMT010000004.1:106578-123699 GCA_028703495.1 Clostridia bacterium
GACAAAGCACATAAATATTGTATTGTCGGAAAGTATACAATGGATTAGTTAATGCCGACAGCCAAGCGCGAAAGCATAAGTCAGCGGGCGGCAATATGTATTGAGTACTAACGGCGGTTTGCGTTGAATAAGCGTGCGAAGGAAAAGGGCTTGCGAAAAATGCGCGTTATCGATTTATGGCAAAAATATGTGAATTCAATTAATACAGAGGTGAAATAAAATGACAATAAACGTAGAAAAGAACGGAAGCGAGCTGACGGTCGCTATACAGGGCAGGTTGGACACGATGACCGCCCCCCAACTAGACGAGCAATTGAAGAAGTCTTATGAGGGCGCAACCAAATTGATTTTGGACCTAAAGGATTTGGAGTACATATCCTCTGCAGGACTTCGCGTATTGCTTAGCGCGCACAAGGTGATGAGCAAACAGGGCGATATGGTTATCACGAATGCCAACAGTACGGTTATGGAGGTATTCGAAATAACCGGTTTTTCGGATATTCTGCATATTCAATAAAGCAGGTTGGCTTTGTCTGCCGCAAAAAGCTTTGTTTGTCGGATAGAAGTCAAATGGGTGCTTGCTTTTGCTTGCGCCCGTTTGTCATACACTTTTATGTGAGCCCGACAGACATAGCCCTTTGTAAAAGCCAAAAGGTCGTGCGCTTTTATGTGCGCCCGATTGACATGGTTAATTTATACGCAAAAGGTCGTGTTTTTTTGCAGTAACGTCTAATATCGGGTTTTATCTTTGCTACATACCGAGGATAGAGCTTTTTAGACTTTGCGGTTCGTTTTCTCGTAGTATAAGTACGGTTAAACTCAAAAGCCGAGCAAATCGACCTAGTAAACATTACCTCTAATTAAGCTGTTTATACGAAATTTAGTCTAGCCCGATATTTTCGGGGTGAGGAGGATCGGATATGGAAACTTTATATATGATGTTGCAAATGTTTGCAGCGGTTATGATTATGTGTGGAGTTGCCGTACTCGTTTGGTGGCTGAATAAAAAATACAACATTGAAAAACGCCCGTGGCTATACAGAGTTGCCGTAGGCGTTATTTTTGGTGTTATGGCAATTTTATCCACGCATTTCGGTGTAAAGTACGAGGCTATGGTTGTAAACGTAAGGGATACGGCTCCTTTGATTGCAGGCTTGCTATTTGGACCGTGGTCTGGCATAATTGCGGGAGTTATCGGCGGCGTAGAACGGTACATTGTCGGAAAATACTTCGGCATCGGGGTGTATACAACGGTCGCGTGCAGTGTAAGCACGATACTTGCGGGTGTAATCGCCGCATTGCTGCGTAGGTTCGTTTTCGAGAATAAAAAGCCGACTCCTCTATACGGTTTTGCAATCGGCGCAGTAATGGAGGTGTTCCATATGCTTGCGCTTTTGATATCCAAAATCAATGATATCAATTACGCTTTCGAAATTGTCAGGACCGTTACACTTCCGATGGTTTTGTTTACCGCTTTGGGAGTGATGATCGCCTCCTTTTTAATTTCGGTCGTGTCGGGCAGAAATCGAAAAAATGCGAATTTAAGGCATTCGGCAAAGGATCGGGAAAGTATGCCGATAACCCGAACCTTTCAGCTTTGGCTGTTGGTGTTCGTGGTAATCGGATTTGCGATGACCTTCACTTTTACCTATGTTGCGCAAACTCGAGTAACCGTCGACAATATGCAGAGCGTGATGAAGCTTTATGCAGAGGACGTTTGGACAAAGATCGACGAGGTTGAACAAGGCATAAGCGACGCAGAAAAGCTTATGAAGGAACAATCCATTATGGCGGGCTATTCGGTCAAAAACGACATGGTTTACGCGATGAGTAACGGAAGCTTGTCCAACGAGCTGTTAACAGAGCTATGCAAAGCATACAGAATCTACGTAATCGAGGTAATCGGCGCGGACGGAGTAATCGACTATTCCAGCGTTGCCGACCACATCGGATACGATATGGCGAACAGCGATCAATCCAAAGAGTTCTTGGTGCTTCTAGACGGTGTGACCGAGTACTACGTTCAGGATATACAGCAAATAGGTTACGATGGTTCTTATGTAATGTATGCGGGCGTTGCACTGCCCGACGGAAAGGGCTTTATACAGGTCGGTTACGATAGCTCGAATTTGAGCGCGTATAGCGAGCTTTTGGATTTTTCGTCAATAACTGCCGAAAGCAGAATCGGAGAGGCGGGGTTTATCCTGGTTTTGGACGAGGATTATAAGGTTGTGAGCGGTTCTGCGATCTACGTCGGAATGGGCTTGCGCTCTTTGGGAATAGGCACTTGGCAAGAGGGCTTCGGCGAGTTCTATATTATGGGTGAAAAGTCCTATTGTTATATGGAACGCAATGAGAAATACAACGCGCTTCTGGTTATTTCCGATGAGGAGATGTACAAGGACAGAGATATATTCGCAATCGAAACGGCGTTTAACGGCATTTTGCTGTTTGCAATTATTTTCGTGCTGATATTCCAGCTTGTCAGGACGGTAATCGTGCGCAATCTGCATAAAATAAACCAATCGCTTGCCAGAATAACACGCGGCAACCTTTCCGAGGTTGTCAATGTCCGTACAAATGCCGAGTTTACCTCGCTATCCGATGATATTAACTCCACGGTCAAAACGCTGAAAAGGTACATTGCTGATGCCGAGTCCCGAATCGATAAGGAGCTTGAGTTTGCCAAGGAAATACAATATTCGGCGTTGCCCACGGTCTATCCGCCCTTCCCCGAGAGGAAGGAGTTCGATATTTGCGCCTCTATGGACGCGGCGAAGGAGGTCGGAGGAGATTTCTACGACTACTTCTTTATGGACGCGAACAAGCTAGTCATGGTAATTGCCGATGTTTCGGGCAAGGGAATACCTGCGGCTTTATTTATGATGAAAAGCAAAACTCTTATAAAGAGCTTGGCTGAAACTGGCAAGATGTCCGCAGCCAAGATTTTGGAAAGCGCAAATAACGAGCTTTGCGACGGCAATGAAGCCGAGATGTTCGTTACCGCGTGGATTGGCATTTTGGACGTGACTACCGGCGAGATGAATTGCGCCAACGCCGGACACGAATATCCCGTGATTATGCGCGAAAGTGGCGATTTCGAGTTGCTCATCGACAAACACGGCTTTGTGCTTGCGGGGATGAGCGGTGCAAGGTACCGTGAATATTCGCTCAAGGTCAACCCCGGGGACAAAATATTCCTCTATACGGACGGTGTTGTCGAGGCGACCGACAAGAATAACGAGCTTTACGGTGTCGAAAGGCTATTGAAGGTTCTAAATGATAATAAGCAGCTTACGGTTCACGAAACGCTCAAAAAGGTTAGAGAGGACATTGACCTATTCGTGGGAGATGCACCGCAGTTCGACGATATTACCATGATGGCTTTGGAACTGCACCTGTCCAAGGGAAACCTAAAGGAGCTGGAGGTCGAACCAAAGCTCGAACAAATGCCGACGGTTACGGATTTTGTGGAGGAATACTTGGAGAGCAAGGATATTCCTATGAAGCACATTGCACAAATTAATATTGCGGTTGACGAGATTTTCTCGAATATTGCGCGTTACAGCAATGCGACAAGGTCGACTGTGGGCATAGGCGCGTCACAAGATAAAATAATCATCAAATTCACGGATGACGGAGTACCTTACAATCCCTTAGACAAAGACGATCCCGACGTGACTCTGGGAGCGGAGGAACGCCAAATCGGCGGTTTGGGAATATTTATGGTAAAGAAGACAATGAGCGATGTAAGCTATGAATACACCGAGGGAAGGAATATTTTAACACTGACAAAGGAGTTGAAGAAGTAGCCGCGCATATACCCTCGGTGGCATAATACAAATAGCATTGCAATTAAAGGGGTAAAGCTAATGTAAATTATCGAATGTCGAAGCAAAAACGCTTTGACGGCATAATACAAAAAGTATTGCAATTTAAGGGGTAAAGCTTATGTAAATTATCGAATGCCGAAGGTAAACGCTTCGGCGGCATAATACAAAAAGTATTGCAATTTAAGGGGTAAAGCTAATGTAAATTATCGAATGCCGAAGGTAAACGCTTCGGCGGCACAGAAAATAAAGGCAGGTAACAAAAGAAAATGAAGTATCTTTTTATAGTAAACGGAAAAGCAGGCTCCAGTACGGCAAAAGAGAAGCTGGAGGAGCAGATAAAAAGACTGAAAACCAAAATCGATTACGATATTTACGAAACTGTCGCAAGCAGGGATGCAACGCGTTATGTTGCGCAATACGTCAAGGAAAACAAAAACGCGGACGTGTGCTTTGTGGCTTTCGGCGGTGACGGAACGCTTAACGAGGTGGCAAGCGGTGCGGTCGGTTCAAACAAGAAGGTTGCAGTATTGTCCTACGGAAGCGGAAACGATTTCATCAAGTATTACAAGGGATTGCAGTTCGACGATTTGAATAAGCTCGTCGACGGAAAGGTCACACCTATCGATGTTTTGAAAATCAACGACCGATACGCCGTCAATGTGTGCAATTTCGGATTCGATTCGGTTGTGGGAAGCACCGCCAATAAAGTTAAGGAAAAGGGCGGCAAGGATCCCTACGGCGCGGGCGTCAGAGCCGGCATCTTTAAGGGTAGATTCAACAAAATCAAGGTCGTTGCCGATGGGAAGGAGATAAGCAAGCACAAGATGCTGCTTTGCACTTTGGCTAACTGTCACTATGTCGGCGGCAAGTTCTTTTGCGCGCCCAAAGCCGTTAACGACGACGGATATATCGACGTTTGCCTTTTCCACGCGATGAGCTTGTTGGGATTTTTGAAGGTGCTTACGCCATACACCAACGGCGAACATCTTGACAATCCCAAGTTCGCGGACAAGCTTGTGTATACAAGAGCAAAAACCGTGGAGGTTTCCTCCGAAAAACCCATAGAGCTTTGCTTGGACGGCGAAATGTACGCAGGAACGAGGTTTGATGTAACAATTCTACCCAAAGCCTTGAACTTCGTCGTACCCAAGGCGTAGAAAAGCAAATCGCACATAATTACCGACAATGTGGTATTTATCAATCTTACCAAAGCTTTGAGCTTCGTCGTACCCAAGGCGTAGCAAGCATAAGCACATATTATTACAGACAAGGCGGTATTTATCAATCTTACCAAAGCTTTGAGCTTCGTTGCACCGAAGGAAAAAGCGAAAGTCAGATAGTTATAAAAAAGCCATTGACCGAATGGCACAAAAAAATGGCAGAAAAACGGAGAAATGCCTTAATTGCTTTTCTCCGTTTCATTTATTTGTATTTTTCTTGTTTTTACGACATATCGCAAGTCAACAGCCGACAAACGAATTTTGGTCTTCATTCAAACGGTATTATCGGCTTTTCGGTTCGTATCCCTGTTAATTTTGGCTCTACTAAGCCAAATATTCGATAGCCGACCTAACTAATCAAAAAAACTTGTCCCTATCTATATGCAGATTGTATATGCACAACGAAGCAAGCCTTTGTGGATAGGTCATTTTTTCTTGCGTTTGAAAAGAATAATGAAATTCATTACGAAGAAAAGCACGATACAAACGCCGAGAGTGATGATTGATTCGGTCATACCCTGCGGTGCAAAGCCCGCAAGTAGCAGTATGGGAAAGCCCATAATTATAGCGGGAATATTTTGGAAAATCAGGTTATTGGCTGCAGGTGTTTCAAAGTTGGGATCCACCTCCCGAAGCAGGATAACGCCGGTGCTTGCAGTTCCCGTCAGCATTCCGTACATAGACATAAATGCGGGCAGGCGATAGGTCGGATAAAGCCGTTTACATATGAAATTGAGGTAAACGAAGGTAACAACAACACCTACGGCGCAAAGCACGATAAGCGGAAGTATCAAAGTTTTAATCGATGCGAAGTCGATAGCGGCAGCACCCGCCAAAATCATTATATCAAAAAATAATCCGCCCATTCTGTTGAGTAAAAAAGTATTCGGATAGTTTCTTGTCATAATACCCTTTTTCTTTAGAAGCGCGATAATACTCTTGAACAAAACGGCAATAAGAATGGCGAAAAGGAAGTTAAATCCCCAAATAAGCGGCTTAAGAGTGTTGAACCCAAAGTTGCCCAGTGCGCCGCTGTCGATTAAAAGCGTTACCGCCTGCATCAGCCCCCAAGTCACAAAGTATACCAAAAGCACCAAAGCCACCTGTATGGTCAGTCGATCCACGCTCTCCGAAAGAGGTATATCGTTGGGGCCATCGTCCTCCTCGACCTTTTTGCTGTGGCTGATAGCTTCCTTGCTGATAATGCCTTTTCTTCTAAGAATATTAAGATAGATAACGCCACCTATGCAGGCAACCAAAAAGCCGGTTGTTGCAATAGTTAGTCCAAAGCTCGCACCTCCGGCAAGTCCGGCTTGCGCGTAAACGTTTCCGAAGTTAAGTGCCTGTCCGGGACCCTGTCCGTAGCCCAAAGCCAGCAGTATTCCTGCGGCGGGAATTATATCGGTCAATACCAAGGAGAATAAAATGGTAATTACCAAACCCGAAATGGCTTGAATAAGGTACGTTCCCACGGTTGTAGCCGCGGTTTTTACGTAAATCATTTTGCCTTCTTTGTTTTTGATTGTGTTCCGCAAGGTCAAGGAAATGAATCCTAGAGCCAAACAGTGGTAAGCAGTCGCCTCCATAAAGCCGTTATTGATTATATTCTCGAATGCGGGAATAAATTTCAATAATAAAATGATTATTCCTCCGATAACAGAGCTGGGTATAAGCGACTTTTTCATAAAGGGAAGCTTTCGACAAAGCGTGTTTGCGATAAGCAAACCAGCAACCAATATTCCCAATTGAATAAGCGATTCCCAAATGCCATAATCCCAAGTATTCATAAAAATCTCCTATTATTATTTAGCAGCTTCAAATTTCTTTTATTTTCGATTGAATTTTTGGGTAAATTTGTCCAAAAAACGTCGCCGATATTTAGTCGATAAACGCTCAATCGTTGACTTTATTTTCGGGTATGTCCTCGGCTTGCGGTTTGTATACTTTTATGCCGTATTCTTCCATAAGCTTATTCGTGCGGTCGTAGTAGTCGTTGAAGAGTTTAAAATACCCTTTGGTATTTTTCGTAACAAAGACCTCGGGCAACTCATTGTCTGCGAGCAGCTTTTCAAAAGGATAGTTACCGTTGACCTTCCACGGAGTCAGAAAACCGGGGCGAATGGCATCCTGCGGACATCCCATAGAACAGCCCATACACATTGTGCAGTGCATATGAAACTTTGCTCTACCATCCTTTAAGGAAATGTTTTTTGCAGGACATAGCTCCACGCACTTTCCGCAGCCGTTGCAGAGCTTTTTCTTGCTGAAAAACAAAGGGCCGTTTATCCAAGCGCCGAACCACTGAATACGCAGAATGTACGCGAAAAGCTTAGTAAATACATTATATCGCAAGGGCTTGAACTGCTCGTTCGAGGTTATGCGCTTGACGATAAGCTCGCACATTCCCTCGGTGTGCAAATACATCTGTTTGGCAAGTCCGTCCTTATACCTAAACATTATGTTATACGGCATCAGCATATGCGTATCCGTCAAAACTTCGATATTTCTGCGCCTTAGCATACGGACAATTGTTGCGCTGGACGCGTTATTGGGTGAAAACGGCTCTCCCGAGGTTTTGAATATGAAAGCGCGTTTCTTTTCCCTTGCAACGGGTAGCTTTCTAATGTATTTCTTGACAATTTGCGGAGCATTGAAGGCGTGGATAGGATATCCTACCGCAATCAAATCGTATTCGTTAATGTCAATCGAATCGTCATAGTCGCGCGTTATGCGTACAAGCTTGCAGCAGTAGCCGACCTTTTCCAAATCCGCCGCGATCATATTCGCGGCAAGCACAGTGTTTCCTGTTCCCGAAAACACGTAAATCAATGCCTTTTTCATTGTACACCTATTTAGTTTGCCATACCAACCTAAATACTACTTAAAAAAGAGCAGCATACGCAGCATGCTTTCATAAAGTATGGTTAAGGCGATTGGCAGTATATGCTTTTGTATGCGGTTATTTTCCGAAGCCGTTAGGATAGCAAGCTTTCATAGCTTCTATGATGCCCTCTTTAACGCCGCCTCTGCCGAAGTGTAAGGTTTTGCTCATCTCGTCGTTGACCTCATCGGGAATATAAAGCTCGTCTCCCATGATGTCAAGCATAAGGTGCTTCATATTCAAGCCCGGTTGCAAGCCCTGTTTGGCATCCTTTTTCTCAATCATATTTGCGCCGATTGCGCAAAGACGTCTGTTGACCTGTACGATCTTCTTTTTGACGTTCAATCCTTCCTGCATACACTCCAACATATACTTGTAGTTGTGGTTTTCATCGCCGATAGGATAACGTTCGCCGTGCTTACCGTATTCCAACGCGCCCACGCCTGCTTCGCCGATATGCTTGACGTGTATCATTGTCGTTCCGCCTTTAGGGAAGAAGACCATTTTGCCCTTAAAGAACCTTTCGATAAAGACATCTCTCCAAATAGGCGTTCTGTTGGGCATACAACCGAAAATGTAGGGCAATTCCAATACCATAACGTCCATATTCTTGGCTTGACCGATAAGTGCTTCGGCTTGCTCTACGCGTGCTCTTATATAAGGATGATACGCCGCAAGCTTCTTTTCGGGATGCGCCCTGTCGAAATAAGCAAAGTACGAGTTGTACACCACGCTGCGCTTGATGCCCGCGCGCTCGGCGGCGCGAAAGACCTTTGACGCGTCCGTAACCAAGTGTTGATGGAAGAAGTCGTAGGACGGAGCCTTCGGAGTCACTCTGTCATCGGGACCTACGGAGTAAATGAAAGCGTCGTATCCCTCCATAAGAGGAACCAGCTCGTCTTCCGATGCGGTAAAAGTATTGATGATGTTGGTCTTTACCTCTTTTGGATACCAGCCCTCCAGGCTTACGTCGTCAATCGACATCGAGGCACATTCGTGTCCCTTTTTAAGTGCGTCCAAAACCGTGTAATAGCCCAAGAATCCTGTGCCACCGCACACCATTATTTTCATATGCATACCTCCAAATCTTTTGATTCCGAGTACCGTCCGCAAATTTGTTGCGTGTGTATTCGGATTCGATTATTGTTAATAACTAGCCGTTAATTTGCAATAAACGCAGGCTTACGGCATTGTTTTTTTAAGAGTCTTAATGTAATCATCGAGTTGCTTTTGATTGCGAATAATGTCGGTCTTATTCCGATATCGCCCGACAACCGAGGCATATCGTTTTCTTATAGGCTTTCTTCTTCCCTTAGCGATAATCCACCAAACAAATTCCCAATCCATTTTCTCGGGGCAAGCCGCACTTTCGCGTGTCGTATTCTTAAATTTTCTATATCGGGCAGTCGCTCTTTTTAAGCAGGAGAATCGGTTGAAGCTCATAAAAACAATTCGATCCGCGTAAGACATTCGCTCCTCATACAGCAAATTGCTGTAATTGCCATCGATAACCCAGTCTTGTTTATCGATAAAGTCGCGCATATCCTTCAAAACCTCGGCTCTGTCGCGTTCCTCCCAATAGCCGCAAAAATTGATTTTGTCTATGTGTAGCACAGGCAAACCGTATGCCTTGCCGATAATTGCGGCAAGAGTGGATTTCCCGCTTCCCGAATATCCGATAATCGCAATTTTCATAACTATTACAAAGTGAAACCAAACCGCTTCAATCCTATAATTTCATCGACTTCTTAATGGTTGTTAAGCCAATCCGCCGACAATCGAGCATTTTCATTTGCATGATATCGAAGAAATATCTCCGCAGCTGCCGTAAGCAATTGTTCAGGAATATTACCCGATTTGAAGCTATTGCGACACCACTTACGTATATTAATAATGCCGAAAGCAACTGCTTTTCGAATAAAAAACCTTCCAATTTTACATACAACTTATTTATTATAGCATTTGCCATATAGATTAGTCAAACGTTTTGGGGCAGCACCGTCAAATTCGAAGAATTTGGAGCGAGCACGCGCGAGACATAAACAGTCGAATTTTGTCGAAATTTAATTTCACACGATGCAATTTTTAGTTATTTTGTTAAAAAATAGTTTTTCAAAAAACTTGGATTTTTGCTTGACAAAGATTAGCTAGTTTTAATATAATAAGCAAAGGAACGATTTTACTTATTAAAAAGATAAAACGCATCGGAACGAATTTGATTGCGTTTAGGGGTTAGTATTTGAGGTTTAAACACATTCGAGCATTTTGGATTATGTTTTTCAAAAGGGCGAAGTTGTGGTTTAAATTAATGCGGATTGAAAAAAATGCGCAGACGACAGGATTAATCCACGAAGCGAAGGGAAAGGGTTATGGATAAAGAGTTAAATACCAAGATGAGCATTATGATCGATAAGGTTGCATTGCACATGGTTTACAATATCAACTCGCACATACACGAGATAATTGCAGAGCGAGGAGACGAATTTACCGCGCTTACCGAAAAGCAAAGGCGATTCTTGTCGCTTTTGGATTATACCAGCGATGGATTACTGTCCGAGCTTGCGATAAAAGCAGAGGTTTCATATTCCAATATTTCGGGCTTTTTGTATCCTATGGAGGCTTTGGGCTATGTGGAAAAGGTTCATCTTCCCAACAGTCGCAATGTCGTGGTGAGGTTACTGCCAAAAGGCAAACAGGTATTAGATGAATTTGACAGAAAGTCCTTTTTGGAAGCCGAAAAAATGTTTGATTTGGCTTTAACCGCTCAAGAACAGCAAAGGTTGTACGATATTTTGTCCGAAGCTTTTGATTTATTGGAAAAGGTGGCATCTGAGCAAAAGAAAATTGACGACTCGGGTGTAATAAGGGTTAAAAAATGATTACGACGGATTAGTGCCGTTATAATAAATACTATTTTTGGAGGATCTTATGAAAAAAGTCAATAGGTTGACTGCGACCATACTCATTGTGATGTTAATGACATTTGCATTGATATGCGTTGCGTGCGGCGCGAAATCGCCCGCGGAGCAGGCGGATACCATATGGAATTTCCGACTTTCGGACAAGAACATTTCCGATGAAGCCGAGATATCCGGTACGGATTCCGCATTGAAAGATATCCTATCTTCAATCGAATATTACGAAGATGACGATACCGTCAGCGTAATGATTGTCGTGGGAGAAGGAAGTTTGGCTGAAAGCTTTCTTTCGTCGAACGGATACGAAAGTGTTAGCGACTACGCGATTTCCCGTGCAGGCAAAAGACTGTCCGCGGAAATGACTGCTGCTCAAGAGAGAGTATTGGAGTCGATGACAGGTTACGGAATCGAGTACAAGTATCAACACAGCTACAAGGTAACTATGAACGGCTTCGCCGTTGAAATGAGATACGGCGATATTGAAAAGCTTGCAAAGATTGACGGAATCAAGGATTTCCAGGTATCCTTGCAGTATGAAATTCCCGAAACGACGACGTCTACGGATGCGACCTTCGTTAACGGAATGGGACAGCTTCTCAACAACACGGGTTACAACGGCGAAGGAATGTTTGTGGCGATCATCGACAGCGGCTTCGACGTGTACCACGATGCCTTTGCGACAGATCCTGTTGCACCTTCGGTAGACAGTGAGTTTATCGCAAGCGTTATGTCGGCTACATATGCAAGCTCGGAGTTTGATTTTGCCGCCGAAGACGTTTACACGTCGGTGAAATTCCCCTATACCTTCGACTATGCGGACGGCGACAACGATGTCAACCCCGACTTATTTACCTATTTTATGGAGCTGGGAATGGAGCACGGAACGCACGTTGCGGGTATTGTTGCAGGCAACAGCGACATTATTAAGGGAGCGGCTTACGACGCGCAGATTGCTGCGATGAAGGTTGCTTCGGACGAGGACGGATCCATTTACATATCTACATTGGTTGCGGCACTGGGCGATGCCATACTTTTGGGTGTTGATGCCGTTAACATCAGTATCGGTAGCGGTTGCGGACCCGTAAGCGAGTATACGAGCGATACCGAATACATTAACGTGGCTTACGGCCTTGCCGAAAGAGTAGGAATCATCGTGAACGCATCTGCGGGCAACGATTATTCAGCAGGTTATCCCGCAGGCGGAAACCTTCCCGAAAACCCCGACACAGGCGTTATCGGAGCACCGGGATCGTACAGTACGGTTTTAACCTCTGCTTCTATGGAGTCGAGCGCGTTCCAATACATCACACTTGACGGAACGGATTACAGAATCGGCAGTACTGCCAACAGCAATTCAAGGTGGTATAATTTCTACGACATATTAGGCGACAAAGCTAGCGCGGAATTTGCGTATGTCGTGGTGCCCAATTTAGGCGCAGCGGAAGACTATACGGGACTTGACGTAAGCGGAAAAATCGCGGTTGTTAAAAGAGGCGAAATTTCCTTTGCCGAGAAAATGGCAAACGCAGCGGCTGCGGGTGCGATCGGATGTATCGTTATTAATACTGACGACAGCATAATTATTGCGGTAGTAGGCGACGACGCTATACCTACGGCAAGCGTAACCGCTACCGTCGGCGCAATTTTGGTTGCGGCGGAGAACAAGGTTATTACGATTAATGCCGATAACATTTATTACTCAATTTCCGAGTTTTCGTCTTGGGGACCTACGGGCGATTTGGATATCGGAATCGATTTAACATCGCCCGGAGGAAATGTGTACTCCGCGATACCTGACTGGTATTCGATGATTAACGATACGGACAGTTATGTGTATATGAGCGGAACGAGTATGTCCAGCCCCAACCAAACCTCGTCAACGCTTGTTATCAAGCAATACTTAAAGACTGTGTACCCCGAGTTAAGCACATCTCAAATGCAGGATTTGACATTCCGGTTGCTTATGAGCACGGCTAGAATACTGACGAATGCAGAGGGCAATCCCGTTTCTCCCAGAAATCAGGGCGCGGGCATGATCGACATCGACGCAGCTGTGGCAACCGACGCGTATATTACTGTAACGGGAAGCGACAGAACGAAGTTAAACCTCGGTAGCGATAAGAATAAAGACGGTATTTATACACTTAAATTCAACCTTGTAAATATCGGCGAGAACGCTTTAAGCTATGACGTGGGCGCATTAGTATTCTCCGAATCCGTGGGCGAAACTCTATCTCCTATGGAAGTAGCCAGAATCGGCGTTTTGGAAAAGGCGTATATGTTTAACGATGCCGCCATCACGGTAAGCGCGAAGAACGGAACGGTTGACGGAAACGTTGTAACGGTGGAAGCCGGACAAACAGCTAATCTGCAGGTTGTAATAGTACTTACCGACGAAAACAAGGCGTATTTAAACGATACCTTTGCAAACGGTATGTACGTCGAAGGCTTTGCTACCTTGACGGCAATTGACGAAGGATCCGTGGATCTTTCCATTCCCTTTATTTCCTTCTATGGCGATTGGGACAATTTGCCTATATTCGAGCCTACAATTATTGACGAAGCCATTTCGGGCAATTACGACAGACAGCTTTATCCCACTATGCTTTATCATCAGTTTGAGCTTGAGAATTCAAATGGTATTGTCGTAGGAGTTCCTATCGGTATGTACAACAGTCTATTCGCTTTACCCGGTGGATATAAAACACCCGAGGCAAGCTATGATAAGATCGCGTTAGGCACGAGATCATCGTTGTCACAATTTGTTCTTTCCACCTTGAGAAACTGCGAAAAAATCGAGTTTAACTTTGTAGATGAGTACGGAAAGACATTTTTTGCCGATGACGACTTATTCAGACTTAACAAGGCATATTGCTACAACGGATATGCTTTGCAGGTTTTACAAATTACGTTTAGCGGACTTTCGGTATTCGATATGACTTGGGCGAACAATCAAACGGTTTTCTTCGACATTAACGCTTACTTCGATAAGGACAGCGATAATTATCAAACCCTAAGATTCCCGATATTCATCGACTTGGAAGCCCCCACGCTTAACGATGTGGAGATTGCGACCGAGGAAGGCAAGACCACGTTAACGATGGACGTATATGACAACCATTATATGATGAACTATTGCTTGTACGTTGAAGGCGCAGACGGACTCGAGGCACTTACGCCCGAATATTTACCCGTTTATGATTTCAACAAGAACAGCAATAATACTTTGTCGTTAGATATTACGAAATATATGGATGCAATCGGCGAGGGTAACTTCTATTTGAAATTGCAAGACTATGCCTTAAATTCGGCAATTTACGAGATTTACTCTAACGAAAGCGGTACGGGAATCGTTACCGACGATGCGGATATTGAAAACGAGCTTAAAACCATGGGCGTTAATACCGTTGTGATAGACGGCGTTACATACGCAATTATGGGTAACGAAAGGATTGCTTTGAATGACTTTATATCTAACAGCTATAGCGCAACTGCCGAAGCAAATGCCGAAGGTGGCGATGAGGAAGCTCCAGAATTCGTAATTGAAAACGGCGTTTTGACGGCGTACAACGGTGAGGGCGGCGAGGTCGTCGTACCCGACGGAGTTACGGCAATCGGAAATCGTGCTTTCGACAAGAACAAAATGATAACCAACGTTATACTTCCCGAGGGTGTTGTATCTTTGGGTGCATACTCGTTCAGATTGTGTTCCTATTTGGAAAACATTAACTTCCCGTCCACATTGGTAGACATCAAAATGGCTGCGTTTGCAGGATGTAGAAACCTTAAGGAAATTGATTTTTCAAAGGCGACAGCTCTTAAAACCATTGGTGACAGTGCATTCGTGCTTTGCACAAGCATAAAGGAATTGGTTATTCCCGATATTGAGGGATTAAAGGTAAACGCTATGTCCTTCGGCGGATTGCTGGGGCTAGAGAAATTGGAGATCAACGCCGACTTGGAAATATGCAACTCCTTCTATATATATCCAAAACTGACAACTTTGACGATAAACGGCAGATTGGATATGATATCGCGTTATGATCAAAATAATAACGGTGGAAACGACTTTGCCGGTTTGGATTCAATCGAGGTTATCAATTTCTACGGTGATGTAGGAAATATCGGATTCAAACATAGATATGAGAGATGGGGCGACATTATGATACACAACTCCTTCGGCGTATCGGCTATGCCTAAGCTTAGGGAGGTTAATTTCTACGGCAATGTCGATAGTATCGGCGGATGTAGCTTCAGCAACTGTCCTAATCTGGAAAAAGTTACCTTCTACAAAAATGTAGGTCAGATCGGAATAAGTGCTTTCAGCAATTCGCCTAAGCTCACATCGTTTACCTTAAGCGAAGAAAATGCGTACATGGTAAAGGATGAGGAAACCGGCGTTGTTTACGACAAGGGCAAGACCAAGATGCTTATGCCCAGCAGTTGGCAGTATGACGGAGTATTCACTGTTCCGGAAACCGTTACAACCCTAAGAGAGGCTCAATTCTCTCACGGCGATTATTCGGCAGAAGGCGTTGACGGATTATTTATGGTAGATGACAACGGCTACAACTTCTTCTGCGGAATAGGTATAATGGATTATAGAGAGGTTAAGGAAATAAAGGGTGTTGTGCTTCACGAAGGCATAACCGAAATTCCCGATTACTGTTTCTATGACTGTGCAAATCTCTCCGAGATCAACTATAACGGCGCGCAAATCACATCATTCGGAAATTATTCTGTAGCGGCGACGGGCATCGTTGACTTGATATTCCCCGATGCGACGACATATATCGGTTACGCAGCATGGGAGTATTGCGAGAAGCTTGTGTCGGTAACCCTGCCGAAGAACTTGGAAACCATCACAGGTTATTCTTTCCGCGGATGTACGGCAATAAAAGAGGTTGTCGTACCGGAAATCGTTAATATGGATATGTATTCAAGTATGTTCTTCGATTGCACTTCTCTTGAGCGCGTGGAATTCCTTAATACGCAGTACGCGATGATTACAAACGGTATGTTCAGAAATACCACTTCCTTAAAGGAAATTATCGGATTGGACAACATAACCTCTATCGGAAGTAGTGCTTTCTATGGTTCGGGAATCGAAACATATATCGTTCCTACGGGTGTTCGCTCGATTCCGAGTTATGCTTTTGCTTATTCAGCGATTAAGCACATCGGACTGCAGGAAGGCAAGTTAAGGTCTATTTCGCCAAGCGCGTTTGAGAATTGTATTAACCTCGAAGAGGTTAACATTCCTGCCTGCTTGACAGGTATCGACTTCATCGCTGCTTTCCCCGGATGTACGGGAATCAAGGCAATTAACGTTGCCGAGGGTCACCCGACCTACGCTTCTGTCGATGGTGTTTTGTTCGACGTAAATAAGACGACAATCGTTATTTACCCGTTGGCAAATCCCGCGACCGAGTTTACAACGCCCGACACGTTGACCTATTTGGGAGCTAACGTTATGGAAGGCGTACTGTTCCTGAAGAATTTGTACCTGCCCGAAGTGCTTGAAATAGGCGATTTTGCTTGCGCTAATTCTTCTATAGAATATGTAAGCGCACCTAAAGCGGCTTACATAGGATACGCAGCCTTCGCATCGTGTTCTAACCTTGCAAAATACGATATTCCGGAAGCCCAAGTCATTGACCAAAACGCTTTCGTTAATGCCGCATTGACAGAGGTTGTTCTCGGCAACGGTATCGCTTATTTGGGAACCGAAGCATTCAGAGGATGTGCAAATCTAACCAAGGTCACCGTTATGGCTGGCGTAGGAGAGTTTGACTTCTCGAGTGTGTTCTATCAGAGCGGAGTTACCGAGGTTGTACTCGATGCAAACAACGTTTACATGGTGATGCTTGACGATGGCTTGTACAGCAGAGATATGACTGTTATGTACAAATACTTCGGAACGGCTGAAAAGGTTGTTTTACCCGAAGGCTTACTTAAGATTTCTCACGAGGCGTTTATGAATAACACTTCGGTGAAGGAAGTTGTCTTCCCGTCCACTCTCGAAGCAATCGGCGACAAGGCGTTTTATGGTTGCACGGGAATTACCAAGCTTGAGTTTAAGGGCGACAAGGCTCCTTTGCTTCAGGGCTACTACGTAGAAGGCGCAAGATATCCTTACGCAAACTTCGTAACCGATTTAGCAAACGTACCTGAGGGCGGATTAGAAATTCAAATTGTTTGTCCGAATAACGATTCATATTTCTCCAACATATGGAAACTTTACTTTGGTATGGTACGTTAATCGTTCG
>JAQVMT010000018.1 GCA_028703495.1 Clostridia bacterium
CGCTTTTTGTCGCCGAAAGAAAAAGAAGCTTTTCTTGTGTGGCGTGTTGATAACGAAAAGCGAGTTGAGCGCGGCAAAGTTGCAAAGGAGCTTAGTGCGGTTCTTAATGAATATGCCGAAAGCATTTCTGACGACTCAGCACAAGTACAGCAACTGAACCGATATTTCTTGTCAAACTGCATAAGTGAGTTTTATGTAGGCGACAGCAAGGTGGTATATTCTCATTCCGCGAACGGAGAGTTTATTCTTCCGGCTCTTAAAGATTTTCTTTCTGTTGTTGTAAGTAAAGGTGGGGCATTACAGAGCCGTGCCCTTGTTTTGTTGGACGTTTTAAACGGCGATATGGGAAAGAGCTTTGAGCCTACGGATAAAGAAATCGAAGCGGTTAATAAAACCTATATCAGAGAGTGCAGCTACAAAGAAGGGGATAGCGTTTTCTTTGGAACGCAGACGTTTGAAATAGCTTCGATAAACAACGACACTATTACTCTGTTTGACCCGACGTTTCCGCTCTTCAGCAAGGAAGTTGACAAGGCAGCTCTTGAAGAAGAGATTTTAAGCAACACGGAAAACGAGCGGCTTGTTGTATATTCAGAAGAGCGCCACGGCGAAGAAGAGACAATCGCCGCCACCGAAACGGAAGAGCCTACGGAAGAAGCGGAAACGGCAGCCGTTGTCTCCGGCGAAGAGCCGAGTGAATTACACATTGGCGATGAAGTTATTCTTGACAACGCTGTATTCAAAATAGATAGTATAAATCCCGACAATACCGTAGACTTGCTTGACGTAAAACTTCACGAAGCGCGTTATCCGGTTTTCAGAAAAGAACCGGCTGCGCGTATAATCGAAGCTATCAAGGAAACACAACATTCTGAGGAAGAAATTGCCGTACCGGAGATTGAAGCGCCGAAGGAAGAGCCGGCGTTACCGCTTATGCTCGCCGGCGAGCGAAACAATTACAAGATTAAATCTAATGACTTGGGCGTCGGTACAGCAAGCGAACGGTACAGCAACAATATTGCTGCTATTAAACTACTCAACACGCTTACCGAAGAAAAGCGCTATGCTACGCCGGAAGAGCAAGAGGTGCTTTCAAACTATGTCGGGTGGGGCGGTCTTTCTGATTACTTCGATGAGCGCAACAGTAAATATAACGAGCTTAAATCTGTTCTCTCAGAGGAAGAATATATTTCTGCTCGCAACTCGACGCTCACGGCATTTTATACGCCGCCGACTATCGTAAATGCTATTTACGACGTTCTTAATAAAATGAACTTTACTTCGGGTAACGTGCTAGAGCCGGCTTGCGGCACCGGCAACTTTATGGGGCTTGCTCCTTCTTCGATGAGCGATGCCAAATTCTACGGCGTAGAAATCGACAACATTTCCGGTCGTATAGCGCAGCAGCTATATCAGAAAAACAACATAGTTGTTGCCGGCTACGAAAATACAAAGCTTCCCGACAGCTTTTTTGACGTCGCAATCGGCAATGTTCCTTTTGGTCAATTTAAACTTAACGATAAAAAATACGATAAGCACAATTTTTTGATACACGACTACTTTTTTGCCAAAACGCTCGACAAGGTTCGTCCGGGCGGCATTGTTGCGTTTATTACCTCAAAGGGTACGCTTGATAAGAAAAACTCTTCTGTGCGCCGCTACATAGCGCAGCGCGCGGAGCTGCTCGGCGCGGTACGCTTGCCGGACAGCACCTTTAAGGCAGCAGCGGGTACAGAGGTAACGAGTGATATAATCTTTTTACGTAAAAGAGATAAAGTCCTCGATTTTGAGCCGAACTGGTTAGCGTTAGACACAAACGAAAACGGCTTCACGATAAACTCTTATTTCGTTAATAATCCCGATATGATTTGCGGAAAGCTTGTAAACGAAACAAGCGCGCACGGTATAGTAACAGCCTGTAAGGATTCAGAGGACAGCGCGTCTAGGCTTAAAGCTGCCATAAATAAAATAGCTGAATCGGCAGGGGAGTATATCGAAGCGGACATAGCAAGCGATATTGGCAGCGACGAAGGAGCTTCGCTTAATGTTATACCGGCAGACCTCGAAGTGCGCAACTACTCGTTTACTATCGTAGACGGCGCAGTATTCTTTCGCAAAAACAGTATTATGCAGGAAGTCGCTGCAAACGACAAGGCGAAGAACAGAATAAAAGCTCTTATCGGTATTCGCGATACACTACGTCAGCTCGTTGAATATCAGACAGAAGATTACCCGGACAAGGAAATATCTGCCCTGCAAGCAGAGCTTAATGACAAGTATGATAAATTCTTTGCTTCCTTCGGTCGCATTTCTTCAAGGGATAACGAAAAAGCGTTTACCGAGGACTCGTCTTATCCACTTTTATGTGCCCTCGAAAATTTTGACGACAACGGCGTCTTTAAGAACAAGGCAGATATATTCTTTAAGCGTACAATAAAGCCGGCGATTCAAGTTGATAGGGTTGACACCGCGACGGAAGCTCTTGTTGTTTCAATCGGCGACAAAGGTCGTGTCGATATGGAATATATGAGTGAATTGTGCGGTCTTTCAGAAGAAGCAATCGCGAAGGACTTAACCAATATTATTTTTGTTAATCCCCTCTATTCCATTTCCGACAACGCGACCGTTCCTAAATATTTGACCGCAGACGAATATCTGTCCGGCAATGTACGCGAAAAGCTTGCCGAAGCGAAGCTTGCGGCTAGCGCAGACAGCTCTTTTGCCGTTAATGTTGAAGCGCTTGAAAAAGTAATTCCCGAAGACATTCCCGTAACAGATATAGGCGTTCGGCTCGGCGCGACGTGGATACCGAAAGGCGATATTAAACAGTTTATATTTGAGCTGCTCGAAACCCCAAGATATTCACAATGGTCGATTGATGTGAACTTTTCGGAGTATACCGGCGAGTGGAACATCAAGGGTAAAAGTCACGACGGCTCAAACATAATGGCTAATCAGAAATATGGCACTTCTCGAATGAACGCATATACCATAATTGAAAGAACGCTTAATCTTTCGGACGCGCGTGTTTATGATTATATCGAAGACCCGATTACCGGGAAGAAAACACAAGTCCTCAATAAAAAAGAAACTATGGCAGTCCGAAATAAGCAGGAACTTATAAAGGACGAATTTAAGGAATGGATATGGAACGACCCGGAGCGTAGGGAACGGTTGAGCCGCATTTACAACGATTCGTTTAATTCCATTCGTCCGCGAGAATATGACGGCAGTCACATTAAGTTTTGCGGCGTCAACAACGAAATTATCTTTAGGGAACATCAGCTCCGGGCAATAGCGCGTGTTTTATATGGCGGCAACGCGCTGCTTGCTCATGTGGTCGGAGCCGGCAAGACATATGAAATGATAGCGGCAGCGCAGGAAAGCAAAAGACTGGGTTTGTGCAACAAGTCTTTGATAGCCGTTCCTAATCACATAGTAGAGCAATTCGCTTCGGACTATATGAAGCTTTATCCCGGCGCGAATATCCTAGTTACCCGCAAAAAAGACTTCGAAGCGAAAAACAGAAAGAAGTTTTGTTCAAGAATCGCAACAGGCGACTACGACGCTATTATTATGGGACACTCTCAATTTGAGCGTATTCCGCTGTCTGATATGCGCCAAAAATATTACATCAACAGTCAAGTCGAAGAACTATCTGAAGCAATACGAGAGCTTCGGCGACTTAATGGCGACCACTTCACTATCAAGCAACTTGAGCTTCTGAAGAAGAAACTGCTTGCAACGTTGGAAAAGCTCAACAATACAGAAATTAAAGATGATGTTGTCACCTTCGAAGAACTCGGTGTCGATAAGCTCTTTATTGATGAAGCTCATAACTATAAGAACCTTTTCCTTTATTCGAAAATGAGAAATATTGGCGGTATTTCTCAAACGGCTGCTATGAAGTCTTCAGACCTTCATTCTAAGTGTCAGTATCTTGACGAAATTACTGGAGGTAAAGGCGTTGTATTCGCAACGGGAACGCCGGTAAGCAATTCTGTCGCCGAGCTTTACACTATGCAGAGATACCTTCAGCGAAACACGCTGAAAAAGAACGGTCTAATAAACTTTGACGCGTGGGCGTCAACTTTCGGAGAAACTGTCACGACGATAGAGCTTGCTCCCGAAGGAACGGGTTATCGCGCGAAAACGCGCTTTTCCAAATTTCACAACCTTACCGAGCTTATGACAATGTTCAAAGAGTGCGCTGATGTTGTAACTCGCGACGATATTGCAGGCAAGGGCGGTCTTGAGCTGCCGGATGTGGAAAGAACTGTTGTTACGGTTAAGGCGTCGGAGTTTCAAAAGAAGTACATAGAAGGCTTTGCCGAAAGAGCGGATAATATACGAAACGGCACGGTTGACCCGCACATTGACAATATGCTAAAGATAACCTCCGATGGTCGGAAGCTTGCGCTTGACCAAAGACTGATAGACGGCAATTTGCCGGAAGATGATAACGGCAAAGTAGCCGCCTGCGCAAGTAATATGTATAAGATATGGAACGAAACAAGCGACGCCAAATTAACGCAGCTTGCTTTTTGCGACATATCGACGCCTTCAGACTCTTTCAATGTTTATGACGCGCTTCGCAATAAGCTTGTTGATATGGGTATTCCAAAGAACGAAGTAGCATTTATTCACGAATACCCAAAAGAAAAAGACAAGGAGAAGCTGTTTGCGCAGGTTAAGCGCGGCGATGTTCGCATTCTCGTTGGTTCTACGGCGAAGCTCGGTACCGGCACGAATGTGCAGGAAAAGATGATAGCCGTTCATCACCTCGACTGTCCTTACCGCCCCGCTGATATGGAACAGCGCGAGGGCAGGGTTATCCGGCAAGGCAACGACAACAAGAAGGTCGGCATTTTCACCTACATTACCGAGGGCACTTTCGATAGTTATATGTTCCAAATGCTCGAAACAAAACAAAAGTTTATTTCGCAGATTATGAACTCTAAGTCGCCGGCGAGAGTAGGTAACGACGTTGATGACGCAGCACTTAATTATGCGGAAATTAAGGCTCTTGCGTCTGGCAATCCGCGGATAAAGGAAAAGATGGAGCTTGATATGGACGTAGCGCGGCTACAAAGCCTTAAATCAAGCTTTAAGACCCAGCACTACTCATTACAAGACCAAGTGCTTAAAGAGCTTCCAATGCAAATATCGGCTATCGAGCAACGAATTAAAGGCGAGTTAAAGGATATTGCAACGATTAAGGATAGCACGGTTATTGTCGCAGACGGTATCTCGCCGATGATAATTAACGGAAAAAGCTATAACACGAGAAAGGAAGCAGGCGAAGCGTTACTCGCTGCCGTTAAGAATATGAAAAACGGCAACGAGGTTGAAATCGGAAGCTATAAAGGATTAAAGCTTTCGCTTTCTTATGACACGTTAAATAAATCCTTTACGCTTACTTCAAAAGGTGCTATATCTTATTTTACGATGCTAGGCTCTGATGCAAGTGGCAATATTACAAGGCTCGATAATACGCTGAATTTCATCGAAAACGATTTATCGAGAAGTAAAGAACGGCTCGAGAACTCAAAATCGCAGTTAACAATCGCAAAAGAAGAACTCGACAAACCGTTTACTTACGAAGCGGAGCTGAAGGAAAAAATATCGCGTCTTAACGAGCTTAACGCCGAGCTAAATCTCGACAAGAACGTAGGGGACACTCTCGCGGCAGAAATTGAGGAAGCTCCGGCTGAAGAAGCGGCGGAACACAAGTCTTTGGACGATAAAATCGACAAAGCAATAGACACCGCAGCAGCATTAAATGATAGCCACAACATCGAACCGACAAAATTAGCAGACAGAGAACTATAAGAGCAACAAAAAGCCCTCTCATAACGAGAGGGCTTTATTTATTCATATATAATATCGACTTTGGTTAAAACAGATGCAGAACAAGGGCAGTAGCGACAGCGATATAATTAGGTCTCTAACAGACGATAATAGCGTATATACTTTCGTTGATATTGACGAGTTTGAGATACTCGAATAACAACACCGTTTATGCAAGTATTTCGCCGCAAAATAAGAGTAAATTATCAAATAATATTCATACGTTTATTACGATTATTTCACTCTATTATAAATAAGCGCAATAAGCGAATAACGACGCATTAACGACGCAATAACAACGCAATAACAACGCATTAGCAATGAGGCAATTCTCCAACGACGCATTAACGACGCAATAGGTAAAACCCGCAAAATAATTATTCCTCGAAAAAAACGATAATATATCCACAAAAATTATTGCAAAATGAAAGGACTAAACAGTTATGCAAAACGCATTAGCATTACGCACTTTAAGGATGCTCATTGAGCGTGCAAAGATACAGACATTACAAGTTAAAGAACCCTCTCAAATATCTTGAGAGGGTTTCTGTTTTTTTATTTATCGTCTTTTTCGCTTGGCGTTTTAAGGACGCCCTCTTTTCTCAAATAGTAGTAAAGCGTCGTTCTACCGATGCCGCACGTTTTAGCAACATCGACGCAGGAAAACATTCCGGTTTTATATAATTCTACGACGCGCTTTTGTATGTCCTTCGGCACCGGAGGACGACCACCCCGGCGACCGCGCGCGCGAGCAGCTTCGAGACCGTTTCTTGTTCGCTCTACAATGACCTCGCGTTCCATTTCTGCCATAGCGCAGATTACGTAAACGAGAAATCGTCCTTGCGTGTTTGAAGTGTCGATACCGTCTTTGAGCGATATGAGATTTATTCCGTCGTTTCTGAACCGCTCAATTATATTAACAAGCTGCTTTATGGTACGTCCGAGCCGGCGAATATCATAAACAACAAAAGTATCGCCCGCTGACACTTGTTCAAGGGCTTTCGCAAATTGAGAGCGGTTAATAACCGTGCCGTGTTCCTTCTCCGTGTAAATCTTATCACAGCCGTATCTTTTAAGCGCGTCAACCTGCATATCAGTATTTTGAGCTTTCGTGCTCACACGAGCATAGCCTATAATCATAGCTACAACTCCATTGTTCTGTTAGTAGTATGTTATCTTGTATTATAGCATAGAAATAATTGTAATTGCACTATTTTTGCACTTTTTATTTTAGCACACTTTTTTGAACACATTTTTAGCTATTTTACAGGGTATTATGAACACTTTTGCAAATTGTTCTAAATTCGATGGATTTTCGAACATTTGTATTGACAATTTTGCAACTAGTGGGTATAATAATGTTGCAAGAGTAATCTTGCGGTGAATACGCCTACCGTATCGGCGTGACAAATAGACGGTTTGACAGAATACGCCTACCGTATCGGCGTGACAAATAGACGGTTTGACAGAATACGCCTACCGTATCGGCGTGACAAATAGACGGTTTGAAGTTGAACACCTAATAATAAAGCCTCTCGTTATTTCACGGGAGGTTTTATTATTAAAAGAAGTGGGTGATTTTATTGATAGAAAATGGTTTTTATAAGTTATCCGATGAATACATAAACCTTGTAGTTAGTCTTGGCGGCAAACACGACGATAGAAAGACGCGCCCAATATTTTGTTGCATAAAAGACAAGTACAACCCCGATATTTGGTGGGCAATACCTTGTAGCGACCTATCTCATCGCAGCAGCAAGCAAATTGATAAGTATAACGAATACTGCTTACTTGACAAAAGAGATATTCGTTCTTCTTACTATCACATAGGTTTTACAGACCGTCCGGCGCTGTTTAAAATAAGTAGCGCTTTTCCTATAACGGACAAATATATAAGTGGTGAGTACACTTCAAAAGGCGCGCACTTACTGATGAAGGACGAAGTAATGCGCAAGTTAATTCAGACGAAACTGCGTCGCATATTGCTTTACGAAAACAACAACCCTAATGTATTTGAAAATAAAAAAACACTTATATATAACTATCTTGATAATGAAACAAAACTGCTCAAAGAAGCTCCCAATAAAGACAAGTCATTTAACGAATTGTGCAATAAAGCAAAAGCTTCAGCCGAGCTTAAAAACAAGGCAACGGAAGAGAAAGAGCTTCAGACCACAGCTCCGGAACGATAAACAAAGACCTCCGCATAAAACGGAGGTCTTTTTCTTTTACTTAGGAAAAATCAAATACTATCTTCTGCGCGTCTTTGTCGTACCTCAGCCGGGCGTTATACTTGCCCTTCTTGCCCTCGAAGCCGTTAATGGTGTCTGTGCGCCCTTTTTCGCATAGCTTCTTAGCTTGAGCTGCTGTTATGTTTTTGCCGGCTATCTTTTTCCATATCACGAAGTCACACGTTCCTTTCGGCGCGGTGCAGGCGTAGTTTTGATTATGCTCCACTACGTCTTTACCGCAACGAGGACAGACGGATATGACGGAGGACGCCGAAGGTCTCTTTGCCGGCACTTCGACTATGCCGCTCTCGACCATATATTTATACTTTTCTACCTTCTGACGCACATCGTCGGATATAGCTTTCATAAAGCTTTCCGGCGAGCGCTTGCCGGCTCTTATTTCCTCTAGCGCTAGCTCCCACCTAGCCGTCATTTCGGCACTTGTAAGCTCTTCCGAAAACTTCGGCACATAAAGCCTTGCGATATGCGTTGTAATAAGATTTCTCTTATTTCTCACTACATAGCCGGAAGCGATAAGGCTTTCGATTATGCCGGCTCTCGTTGCCGGCGTTCCGAGACCGCCGCTCGATATAGCTTCCTTCAGCTCGGCGTCGTCTATGTTTCGCCCGGCGTGTTCCATTGCCGACAGCAACGTGGCGTCCGTGTAATATTTCGGCGGCTTTGTCTTTGCTTCTTTATATGTAATATCGAGCGCCGTAAACATATTACCCTCCGCCATGGGCGGCAGCGCCTTGCTGTTTTCTTCGGCTTCTTCCTGTTCCGGCTCGTCTTTTTCTCTCTGTTCCGGCTCCGCGCTGAACAGAGCGTCGTATTTTTTATAGCCGGCGTCTTTTATTATTCTTCCGGACGCAGAAAACAGCTCGCCCTCGATGTCGATAACAACCTTTGTTTGCTCATATCTGTGCGGCTCCATGGTGGACACTATGAGCCTTTTTGCAATAAGGTTGTATATTTGACGTTCTGACGTCGGCAGCTCGCCTACGGCGGCGCTGTTATAGCTCAACGTGGGTATTATCGCGTGGTGGTCGGAGACCTTCTTGTTATTAACTATCTGCGCTACGTTAGCGTTAATAGGTTCAATTCCGAAGTACCCACACATAGTTTTAATAACGCTCTCTGCCGTTGCCGCCATATCTTCAGTAATATAGCGGCTATCGGTACGTGGATAAGTAACGAGCTTCTTTTCGTAAAGAGATTGTACCAAATCAAGCGTCTGCTTTGCCGTGTATCCAAATTGCTTATTTGCGTCGCGCTGAATAGAGGTAATGTCGTACAGCTCCGGCGCTCGCTCTGTGACGTCGTTTTTATCAACCGAAACGACATAACCAACGTTGCCGGCGCAGCGTGTCTTTATTTCCTGCGCTTCAGCTTCGGTTCGAGCCGTAGTTTTCGCCTTAAAGCTGCCCATATCAGCAATTATATTATAATAGGTTTCAGCCTTAAATTGCTCGATTTCCATATCGCGGTCTAATATCATTTTAAGCGTAGGTGTTTGTACGCGGCCAACACGAAGCTTCTCGTTGTTCATCTTCGTGTAGGCGCGTGTAAAGTTAATTCCCACGAGCCAATCTGCGCGTTGCCGGCAATACGCTGACTTGTAAAGCGTGTCATACTCGCTCATCGGTCGCATATTTTGCAGTCCTTCAGCAATGCTTTTTTCCTCTAGCGAGTTTATCCACAAACGCTTACAAGGCTTTTTACAGCCGAGTTTTTCGTAGACTAAACGAAAAATAAGCTCTCCTTCTCTTCCGGCGTCCGTTGCTTCGATTAACTCGGTTACGCTCTTATCATTTACAAGCGACTTTATTATCTTATATTGTGCTGCGGTCGCTGCCGTTACGCTCGTTTTGTAGTTGTCCGGGATAATAGGCAGCGTCGTAAGAGACCACACCTTCAGCTCCGGCGCGTATTCTTCCGGCGTGGCTAGCTCTATAAGGTGTCCGAAACACCACGTAACGATATAATCATTACCTTGTATAAAGCCGGGCTTTTTTGACGTAGCGCCCACTACGGCGGCTATCTGAGCCGCTACGGACGGTTTTTCGGCAACAATAAGCTTCATTTTCTCGTTTTCACCTCTTTTTTAATAAGTAACGCCGCTGTGACGCCTAAAATCGACCACAACGGCGTTTTCTTTTCAAGGGGAAGTATCACTATTTTTTAATTCTAACGCCTTAAATAAGCCGCTAGAAGGTGTTTTTTGTCGGCGGCGTCTATTTGAGCGCCGCCTATTCGTTGCAGGCGGTGTAAAGCAGAGGGTTGAGCTTATGACCGTCGCGAACGAGTTCGAAGTGTAGGTGATTGCCGGTTGAGGTTCCCGTTGTTCCGACGTATCCTATTAAATCACCTATTTTTATTGCTTGTCCGTCTGTGACGGCAAGCGCGGAACAATGACCGTAAAGAGTGTAGTTTTTATTGTCTTTTTGAACTAGTATGTGAAGCCCATATCCTTCAGAGCCGCTATCCTTACAAACTGCCGTTCCTGCGGTCGCAGCATATATCGGCGTTCCGGAAGGATATGCTATATCTATTCCTTGATGATTGTTTTCGCTGCCGTCGATAGGGTGTTCACGATAACCGTATCTTCCGACGTAGTGGTCAGCTCGCCAATTGTCTTTAAACGGCGACGCCGCAAGGATATTAAGGTTAAGCATTCCTTTGGAATCGTAAAGCAATTGATACTGCTCGTATTGCTCTTCCGTAAGGTATGAGCCGTAGTTTTTCGATAGCCAATAATCAAAGCCAACTACATTTACATACAATCTGTTTGTATATGCAGCCTGCGTCCTTGTATTGCCGCTCGAATCAACATATTTTATATCTTCTCGCACCCGTTCTTTACTCATATTGCAGAGCTTGTCGTATATCTCGTCTACGTCGTCGCTTACATACGGCTTCGTCCCGAACAAAACATAGTTGCAGTTATAATCGCCGCCGTAAAGCACTTCGAAGTAACAAATAAACGCTTCGGCGTCTGTGTATATCGTAATACTATCTGCCGAAGATACCTTGCTGCCGTTTAAGTAAATCTCTTCTGCGCCCGACTTTTCTATTTGTTTTTTGAAGTCGTAGTCCTTTTTGGTTATCAGCTCCCAAGTTAGCGACACCTCTTTTTCGTTGCCCTTGTATGAAGTGTAGCTAACGGCTCCAAAGACTGCGGTTGCGACCGACATAAACAACAATACCACGCCGATAAGACCGACTAGCTTCCAATTCTTTGGCTTAGCCAAAAAATTGCCGACGCTTTTAAAGACCTCTATCGTTTTGTTTACCACCTTTTTGGTTACGGTAACAGTCTTTTTAATGGCTTTATACGTTCCCTTTACGCCACCAATAGCCGATTTTGTAGTGTAATATGCGTCCTTATAGGTTGCCGCAGCTTGTATTCCGAGGTCGTCGCTGTTCTTACCTATTGCGTCTAACTGTTTGGTTAAGGCTTGCTTCGGCGCGCTGAATACGTTTTTCGCTACGCCCTTTACCGCGCCGAGCTTATTGCTTTTAATGATACCCTTTGCTTCGGAAGAAGATAAAACGCCTTTCGCCACAGACTTATTGATTTTCGCGTTTTTTATCATTGTTTTTGTCGCTGCCATCGCGCCGCCGCCGACAGCGCTAGCTGTCATTAACGGCGCGACCGCAGCGTTTTGTAACCTTATCTCGCTTGCCTGCGAGCCGATAGAATCGTCGTAAGCAACAGAACGCGCGGCATTATCTATTACTCGTTCTGCAAATGAACCTTGCAGGCTTGTGTAAGGCGAGGTGTGATTAAGAAGCTGTGCGGCGGTATTCTCCATTGTCGGTCTTATTACCGCGCCGCCGTTTATTCTTCTTTCAGCGTTAATAACGCCGTTGACACCTTCAGACATTAAATCACACCCCTCCTTCTTTATTGCTCTTCGCGGTTGCAAACAACCTCGTCCGGCTTGGTCGTCATCATCTTATACAGCTTCGTGTCCTTCGGGAAGCTGTCGATGAACGGCACAATAGCGTTGCCGGCGAACAGCAGCCCTTGCCCTGCACCCTTGTTTGTAATGTAGTTAAGCTGCTTTTCGCTTATTTTAAGCAGAGACGCCAACTCCTGCCGGTCGTTAGTTGCTTGGTTGAGCATCATAATAAAGCCGCTGTTTGAAAGCATTCTTCGCGCCGTGTCGCTCATCAGCAGCGTCTCGACGTTCTGAGTTATTCCCGTGGGTATTGCGCCCCACTTTCTCGCGCGGCTCCAAAGCTCGAAGAAATAGTTTGCGCTGTATTCGTTTGAAAATAACAGCTGCATTTCGTCGATATAAACCCACGTTCTTATGCCGCCTGCGCGGTTCTGCGTAATTCTGTTCCAAATTTGGTCAAGCACAATGAGCATACCCATTGTGCGCAGCTGCTTGCCTAGGTCTTTTACGTCGTAAACAACAAGCCGCTTCTTAGTGTTGACGTTTGTTTTGTTTGAGAATACGCGCAGCGTGCCGGTTACATAGATTTCTAGGCTGAGCGCTAGGCTCTGCGCTTCCGGCTCCGGCTGCTTTTTCAATATGTCGTAGAAGGTCTTGAGCGTAGGCATATTTTCGGCGGCGGGATTTTGGAAGTATTTCTTGTACGAAATTTGACACGCGCGGCTTATAATCGTCTGCTGCGCGGCGTCTAGTCCCGACTTACCGCCTAAAATAAGGTCGCACAGCGACAATACAAACTCCGACTTGAGCAACAGCGGGTCGTCTTGGTCGCTGTAATCCATAGTTATGTCAAGCGGATTTATGTAATTGTGGCTGCCGGCGCTGATATGAACAACTTCGCCGTTAAAGCCCTCGGAAAGCATTGTGTATTCGCGTTCCGGGTCGATAATTATAACCTCGCTTCGCGGGTCTGACAGCAATACGCTAATCATTTCACGCTTTGCGCTGAAGCTCTTGCCGGAGCCGGGCATTCCGAGTATCATTCCGCTTCCGACGTCGCTTGTCTTGCGGTCGTAGAATATAAGATTGTGCGATACAGCATTAAGCCCGTAATAAGAGCCGCCCGGTTGAAACAACTCCTGCGTCGTAAACGGTATAAATATAGCCGTGGACGCAGTAGTGAGCGTTCTTTTTACGTCAATAAGGTTCTGCCCTACCGGAATAATGCTGTTCATCGCGTCTTGCTGAAGGAACTCCAACTTGCCGAAATTGCAAGTCTTTTTCCGCGCCGTAGACATTATCTGCTCTATGTGGTCGTGCAGCTCCTCTTCTGTCTCGGCGAAGGTGTAAACAAGCACCGTTACTTTAAACATACGTTGATTGTTTACCGTAAGCTCTTCGAGCAGCGTCTTTGCTTCTTCGTAGCTGCGCTTCGTTTCCATGGGTATGGAAAACTCAATAGCGCGCCCTTTCTGCGCCGCCTTGTCGCTTATGCCCGTGATTTCCATTTCCATTAAGGCTATTTGCGTCCGGACGTACTCAAGCGCCTTGCCCTGCTCGACGGCGTCGATATGCAGCGTGATAGTCATATTGATAGGTATGTCCGACAGCTCAGAGACTAGCTCGTCGGATAAATCTGCCGGCAAGTCCCTCAATACAAGCGTCTGTGCGTAGTGGTCGCCGAAAGAGTAATAGTCCTTCGGCGTGAAATCGAAGCTCATAGGCGCGACGCACGCTTTTGTGTTTAGTCCGGACGCGATTAAATCAGAATACTTAAAATTAAACCTATCGTTCGGACGAAACATTGCGAACAACAGCGCAACGCGCTCAGCTCCGGATAACGGCGTCGCCGTGCAGCCTAAATTGCCAAACTCAGCAACAAGGTCTGCTTCTATTCGTGACAGCGCAGGGCGCGCTAGCTCGTAGCTCTCTGCCTTTATTGTGAAGGTGACGTACTTATCGCGCATTATGCTGTTCTGTCCCTCTAGCGCCTTTTCAGACAGCATACCGTTCATTTCTTTTCGATACTCGTCGAGGACGTCGCCAACTTGCTTTAAAAACATTTGGGCGCGAAAGGTGTCGCCGTCCACGCTGCGGTTAATGATTGAAAGCTGACAATGCGTTCCTTCATCAAAATAATTAAGAAACTCGCAATACTTTTCGAAAATCGCGATTTGGTCGGAACGTCTTGCGGTCTGATAGTTAATATCTCCGATGGCAATAGTTTTGCTGAAGGTGTTCTCTGTGATTTCGCAGATACCGTCTTCGTACATACGCCTGTATTTAATAACTTGCGCGGTCGAGCGCGGCGCTGCTTCGCTTATCGCCTTTGCTTTATATTCTGCGTTGAGCTTCTCTATATGCTTGTTCCGCTTCTGCGACTTTTCGACGCGCAATTTCGAGCTTGCGCGTTCTTGCTTTTTGGTCGGCTGGGTCAAAGCAGAAAGTTTCGGCTTTCCCGCTATCGCTGCCGTCTTTTCGTTCTTTGCTTGTGTTTCTAATCCAGTCATATTTACCCTCCGTCTCGGTTTTGTCGTTAAGTAGGTCTATTGTCGGCTCTGTTTTATAGGTGTATTTGTGATTGCCCGTGTAGTGCTTAAATAAAAGCGCTAGATACTTGTCAATCGTCATATCGTTTTTCCGGACAAATCCACAAGCAAGAGCCGGCGCTGCTAGTATCATCATAGGATAGCCGGCGTCGTCCACCGTCCATTTAAACCAAACGACGAAGATTACATACGACAATGCCAACATAACCACGGCAATTACTACGCATACCAATTGCCTTGTTGTCAATCCGAGTAACAGCTTTTCGCGATAATCTGTAATTTCCTTCGGTATTCGTGTTTCGAGCATAGCATTTTCTCCTTACATAGCGTTGCAGATAGACTTTGATATTTTACCCGCGGAAGTAACCGAAATAACGAGTACCACGGTATAAAACAGCAAGCCCCAAAGTGACGCCCACAAGCTTGAATCTGCCGCAAATCCAACGGTGCTTACTAGCACCGGGAAGAAGGACAAAACAAGATATATGATAGCGCCCTGCAAGCAGACCGCCGCGAAATTCTTTAAAAAGCCTTTCGCTATTTGTGACAGCTCTTCGCCGGCGAAGGTTGCTATCGGTATCGGCGCGAGCGCGATATAGATATACAGCTCGACAAAGCGCCCGATAACAATAACCTCTACTATTATTACCGCGATGTTTACCGCGAAATATATCAAGGTCAGCGGAATAAGTGCAGTAAGCTGTTGGCCGAAGTCAAACCCGTTAATCTCTGCGGTTAAGGTGTTAACGTCTATACCGGCGATATTAGTGCTGCCGGTTCCGACTACGCCGGATATGCCCGTCATTATGTCCACGGAAAGCTGATATACCGTATTCATTATGATTGTTGTGCTGTCAACAAGCGTTTTGCACACGACAAGCTTAATCATAGCCTTTGCCACAAGCCTTACGCCGAGCATTGAGCCGCCACCTGCGCTTTCTGCTTTTTGAGATACTTGAAATAGCTCCATTAAAAAAAAGCAGCCGAGAATAGAATATGCGATAGGTTTAATTATCGAAGTTGAGATTGTGTTTACGTAGCCATAAAGCAGCGGGTTGAACCCGCTTATCGTTGACATAAGGCTGCTGTTTTGTCCGACGCCGGACAGCTTATCTATCATTTCGCGCAGCCACGTTGCCATTATATCTGCCATTAAGTAGTCTCACGCTCCTTTCCGTGCCGGCGTGAGCCGCATTAAATAACTAGTCCGTTGAAGAGCTGCGCCGCGGCGACTATCATTCCGCCGCCGACTATCTGCCATATGCCGCTCTGAAGCTCCGGACCGTTTTTGTTTTTAAGGGCGACGCCGAGAATAATAACGCCCCAAATTAGCCACAGTCCTCCGCCGATAGTAACGAACTTTACGAATAGAGATAATACCGATTCCAATGTTGCGCTCATTTTTTAACCCTCTTTTTCTTTATTTTTTTGACGCTTACGCGCCTGCTAAACTGTTTAACTCCGACATATCGTAGACTTCCTCGACTGTCGTATCTTTCAGAAAGTTTTTCGCTTCGTAGCTTGTCAGCTCGCTGAATTTCAACGGATTGTCCTTGTTTTTACCTTCAGACAATAATTTGTAGCGTTTGTGCTTCGTGAGGTTTATTTTTCTGCTTCTGAATGGAAATAGTCCCGATATTATGCAGATACATTCTTTGCGCTTTAATCTGCTTAACTCTGCCGGGTCTAGTAAGTCTCGACCGAATATTTGATTTTGCGTCGTGTTGCTGCCGCTCTGCCCTCTTGTTTCCGATATATTCTGATTGCTTATCGTTGTCTTGCCAATCATTTTAGAGGTTGTTTCGGTCGTTTTCGTTCCTTTACCGCCGAGGAATAAGTAGGTGTCGCAGTTGTCAATAATGGTGTCTGCGTTATCCTTGTAGGTCGAGTTGAGCTGTGCAAATGATTGCAGCAGTATATCCCACGATATATTTCGCGAGCGAATTACCGCAATAGTGCGCTGCGCGTTCGGAATAACGCCGATATTTGCAAACTCATCGAATATGCAGCGCACCGGCACCGGCAAGCTGCCGTTGTGGTCGGTTATTGCCTTGTCGCACAGAAGGTCGTGCATTTGGTATATCAACGTAGCAGCTATAAAGCTGTACGTCGCGTCTGTATCGGACACGACGAGGAACAGCGCCGTCTTGCGCTCGCCAAGCTCATCTATGTCTAAGTCGTCGCTCGACAGCGTTTCTTTTAATGCCGCAATATTAAACGGCGCTAATCGTACCGCGCACGATATAAGGATAGACTTTGCTGTCTTGCCGGCTGCTTGTTTGTAGCTGTGATACCATTGCCCGGCTGTGCTGCCCGGCTGCTCCTCTTCAAGCTCCGCGAACAGCTCGTCCAACGGAGACACGTAATCTTCGTTATCCTCGCGAGCTTCAGCAAGGTTAATTATGCTTATTAAGTTTGGTATGTTTCGCTCTGCTTCGTCGCAGGCGGAATAAAGATAGGCGATACACGCCGAAAACAAAAGACGCTCAGCTTTTACCCAAAAATCCTCCGCCGCGTGGTTTCCCTCGCCTTTTGTGTTCTCCATAATAACGTTTACAACCTTTAAAATATCTGTTTCGTTGCGTATGTATTTTAAAGGATTGTAATGCATTGATTCGCTAAAGTTTATAGTATTGAACACCTTAACGTCATAGCCGGCGTCAAGAAACATTCTTCCGCACTCCGGCAACAACGTTCCCTTCGGGTCGGTAATTACGTAAGAGCTGTGAAGCTGCATAAGGTTTGGCTTAACATAGAAGCGCGTCTTGCCGCTGCCGGAGCCGCCGACAACAAGCACGTTTTTGTTTCTGTCGTACTCCATATCGCGAGGGCGTCCTTGATACATTATCCGCTCTGTCTCTGTAAGCAGCACATTATTGTCCGGGTTCTTAAAATCAATAAAGTGCTTTATATCTGCTGCCGTTCCCCACCGGGAAGAGCCGTGCTCTTCACCGGGTCGATAATTCCCCGCCGAAAAGACGTTGTAAGCAAACATAAGCCATATAATCGCTGCGGCAATTAAACCGCAAAGAATAGCCGATTTTTCAAAGCTTATGTAAAACGGCTTTTCGCTTATCTCTGTAAACACCCTTGAGTAGGCATTGCTGAAGGAGCTTATAAGACCTTCGGCGTCGTATAGGAGCATAAGCGCCCTAAAGCGATTAACGATGTAAAACAACGCGAAGGATAGGACACCGCTAAATATAGCAAGCGTTTTTAAGTTTTTACGTTGCATTTTATATCGTCCTCTCAGCCTTTTTCTTAACAAATTCCTTCGTCTTTTGCTTTGTGAGCATATCTCGCATTTTTTGTGCCGCGCGTTCTCTCGCATTTTTAATGCGCTCGGCAAGCGGAATGCGCTTAACCTGCGGGATAGTGTCTATTTTGTTTATGTAGTTTTTTAAGCCGATATTTACACGGTCAACGTCTTGCGATTTAAAGAACACGTGAATGTTATTTGTATCGACGTTGCGCTTGAGTGCAAAATCTACACCGTAGCGCTTTAACTCGCGCCGGAACACCTTGAGGTCTGCTTGGTCGATAGCAACATCTTCAAGCTGTCTGTTCTGCTCGTTGAGCCTCGCAAGGCTCTGCTCTCCGTGTTTAACTCCACTATCACGCTGCGATAAAAAACTCCGCACAATCTTAATAAGCTCTTCCATTGTCATTTTGCTTACGCTTGTGCTCAGCTCGACGGCTTTTTCCGAAATCATTTAAGACCTCCTTATATGTAAGTAAAATAAACGATAAGAATGAAAGGAAAATACGACACCGATATAATCGGCGCTAGTCTTATGTATTCCTTCTTCGATATGAGGTAGTAGATAGAAGAAATCACAAAGAGCATTGCATAGGCAAGGAGCGCATAAGCTCCCCCGGTGAGTAAGGCGCAGGCGGTTATCAGTTTAATGTCTCCCCCGCCGGCTCCTGCCGTGCTTTTCGTCACGATAATTGCCGTTAGCATAACCCCGCCGAATATAAATCCCGTTATAATGTTCTGCCACGGCAGATAGTTTATAATCATTAGCGCAAACGCTATAACGGCAATGATAATTGCATACGCATTGCTTATCTCGCCGGTTCTCGCGTCTTGCACGCTCGCAAGCAGCAGCGCCGCGGCGATGACAGCAAGAGAGCCGTAAAATACAACATACTCCATTGTGTAAGAGCGCTATAACGGCGCTAAATATCCCTTCTGCACAGCTTCTTCGATAAGCGGCGCGACTGTTTTCAGCGGGTTCGCGTACAGCTCGACGTCAGAGACTTCTTTATAGTTTTTTATCTCTCTTATGTCTATCGCGGCTTCGCATATTTTCAGCGGCGATAGCGCGTGCTCGCTGTCGATAATGCTGTATTGATACAGCAGCGGGTTTCCTTGCTTCGACAAGCTGTAAAGGTAATACATTTTTTCGCCGATAAGCAACGTGCTTAATTTTTTGTAGATTTTTATATCTGTCATCGTTGTGCTCCGTTAAGGGTTCGGTGTCACATACCAATCGTCATACATATCTCCCCGGATATATAGCGCTGTGCTGCGCATTGCCGTTGAGAGCTGTCCGGCAGGCGTCCAACAATCAAAGGCATAGACGCCAACGTAGTATTCCGAATTGTCCGGATACCATATCGGTGTAAAGTGTACGCGGTTTCCATATCTCGAATACTGATTAACGCCAAGCGTGTAGTTGCCGTCGCTGCCGACCAACACGCGCCCGTAGGTTGTCCAATTAAACTCCGGGAACACCGTTATTGCGTGCTGTACGCTCGTAAAGTTTGTTGTTTCAGACAACACGACGTTCATATTGTCGCCGTCTCTTTCGGGTATCAGCGCGCGAGAATACATACTCGCTTCTATCGACAGCGCATAACCTGACTTAATAACATTTGCATTGGCAGTCGGGTTTCTTTCATCCATACCGCTGCTTATAACCGGAGTGCTTGATTGTATACCCGCCTTTTCTTTTACCCAAACCCACCGATGACTTGTCGTTGACCGCGGCATTTCTACTTGCGCCGCGAAAGTGTACCAATAACTGCCCGTATCGCTCCAGTCAGAACTGCGCTGTGCGTATGTGTATTCAGCAGGCGACAATACCGAGCGCTCACCTATTTCATAGGTTGTGTAAGAAGACTGCTGATACTGATTTTTTCCAACGCTGCCGGCGGCGCGGTCGTAAACATATCCGATAGGCAATGCGCTTGTCCACGCGCTCCATTGTGTATAAACGGGCGTTCCCGGCATATAAACAAGCCTATAATATTGCTCCGTTCCGATAGAGCCGCGCGTTCCCCTGATAGTTCCGGCAAGATTGCAATCTTGTACCGTTATAAAACTATCTAAGGTTCCTTCTCGCCAACCAACATCGCCCGTTTTCCAGTATCCGTCCGGAATGCTTGTCCCTTCGTCGTGATAAGTATAGCTGTCATCTCGATAAAACAAAAACACTTCCTCTTGCCGGTGCAGGTGCCAATAGTACGACACAATACTTCCGGCAAGCACGCGCTCAACGCCGCCTTGTGTGTAATATCCGTTTGAAGTGTACGGAGCAGTAACACCTGTCGCGGCGTTATAATATGTACGCCATGCCGTGCCGTATACAGGCGTTAATACTTCAACGCGGTGCGCGCGGGAATAGTACCAATAATCTTTCCTAATTGGATATTTGCAATACAAAAACTCTCGTGTGCGGAAAACAGGCCCCGAACCAACGATATTTATTATTTGCGTTTCCGTCGGTGCCGGTACCGTTTCACCTTCCGCAGCGATTGCTGTTTTTGTTCTCCACTCCGTGGAACTGTATATTGCCGGCTTTGTTGATTGCACTTTTTGAAATACGGTTTCCGCGTATTCCGCTACGCTTTTAAACGCTTCCTGCCACGCCGTATAGTATGTATAGCCGCTCTCGTTGTAGTCATAAACATTCGCGTTTATCGTTCCGCCGCCGACAATATTCGACCACTCCCAGTGTCCCCACTCTAAAGCGCCTGTCGTGCCGCCATAAGGCGAATGCGATGTGCTAAATGCTGTGCTATGCCAATACGGGTCTGCCGTTTCAAGTTTAGTGTCGGGCGGCTCCGTTATGGCATAGGTAGCTATATTACAAGTGACATTATCACACGACAGCTCTATACCGTCGTCTGCTTCTACGGCTACATTGCAGACGCCTACCGTCGCCGGCGTTGTCCACTTTACATACGCGAGCTGCGATTTCTCTTTCGGCAGCAACACTTTATGTGTATATTCTGCGTCTATTCCGTTTCCCATAATATGAAACTTAATATCCGCTCCGTCTTTTATGTCAGCGCCTGTGTTGTTTGTTACTTTTACAGAAGTATACACTTCCGTAGAAGTGCGATATTCATAACTTGTTGGCGGCGTTTCCACTTCGGGGTCGGGCAGGTCTTCGGGGTCAACGGGCGGCTCGAAGCTCGCGCCGTTCTCGCCGAATGAAACTATACCGATACCTAAATAAGATATGACATCTTCTCTGGAGCGCCAATATATCCCCAAGTCGGGATTAGAACGGAAGCCGAGCTGCGGATGCTGGAGATAAATAGCAAGCGGCGCCTGCATACGGTATATAGACGCGAGGTAATTCTGAACGCCGGCGTTCGCCTGCGCGTATAGCGCAAGCTCTGTTGCGGTACAGGTGAGCGGCTTACCGCCGCACATTACCGCAACAATAGGCTCGATAACTACGCACAGCTTTGTTTGTACGCCGCCTATTGTTGTCCAAATAGAAGGATAGCCGCAGCCGTCGAAGTCGGAATAATTTGCACCCACTCTTGCCGCAATAGCAGTCAACGCCGAGTTTCCCGTAAAATAAGACCGTATCCAATCAATATTGCTGCCGCTTGCAAGTACAATTGTTGGCATTTCGGCATTTACGGTAGCAGCGTAATCGCCGTAGCGCTCCGACATTTGGTTTATATTAGTTATGCCGCGATAGTAAAGCTTGCTGTGCTTCCCGAAATGATAAGTAGCCGCCCCGTAACAAGAAGAATTGAGCCAATCGAAGCTGCTGCCTATCTGCGTGCCGCTTTCTGTTACTACCGTTATTCTCGCTCCGCAAAAGCCCGGATTCCAATAAAAATTATTAACGGCGTTGCCCAAAGAGCCGCCACCGCCGCCGAGGTTTCCGGACGCGGCAAAAACGCCTGTCGGAACAAGCGTTAATATTATTGCTATTGTTATAATTGCCGCTATAAGCCTTTTCAAAGCACTTTTCCTTTCCTTGTCACATAATTAACCGAAGTTTGCGCCGGGATTTGGCTCGCCCGACGGTATTGATACATAATCTATAGTTCCCGTCACAGGCGGCAGTGTCGGGTCTTGGGTGTAATCGTAGGGCTGTTCTGTTGTGGTTGTTCCCGTTACTGCCTGCCCTGCGTCTTCTGCGGGAAGAACCACAACCGTCAGAGTTGCCTTTATTCCGTGACAGTCCGCCGTTATTACTCGCTGTCCCGTGTTTTCAAGCGAATCGACCTCGATAAGTATCTCGGTATCACTTACAACGCGCGAAGATACATAGACTATATCCCTCTCGTAGCTGCCGCGCTGCGGAATCTTCACATCCGCCGCATTCGCCCCCGACACAAATAGCCTTACCTCTGTCGGCGGGAAACCTACATATATCTCTACATAATCCTTTTCAAAAGTAAGCGTTATGGGCTCTTTCTCTACCGCTATCGACTCAACCTCCGTCGGCTCGCCTGTTGGCTCCGAGCCGCCCGCGGCGTTACCGCCCGCGGAAACATCTTTTGCGGTTACGAAGGCAATAACGCCCCACGCGATTACGATTATCGCTATTATTGCAATTAGGATATAAATGACCTTCTTGTTTTCCATAACACCCTCCTTATTCTTGCTTCTTTCCCACCTACACTATAACATAGACACCACATTTAGTCAACATATTATTAACGGTTACTCAACACGCCATTAGAATATCGGCTTATATGTTGATATGGTTTCTTGCGGAATATTTAGCGGCAGCGTTGTTTCGTCTATGCCGAACAAAAGAACAGATACTGTGTATGTTGTTCTGAACTGTACACCCTCGCCCGGCGCTGCATCGTAGTCCGGGTTTAGCGGCGAGACAACGACATTGCTTATGCGATAATTAAGGTTTCCTGCTGCGGTATATGACACAATAGCGCCGCCCTCATAACTCACAAGAAAGGTTTCTTCAAGCTTATCATAAACGTCGGTATCGTCTACGCTTTCGACGTATGCGCCGCCGGCCCGTTCATATAGATTCGCGGCTCCTTCTCTTACTCCTCCAAAAGCAGTTGCTGAATTGTCTATAATGGCAGTCGTGACCGCGATTTCTACGTTTTCACGCACCTTCGTTAATATGATATTCACGCGAAACACCTCGGCAATCACCGCAAAGAGGATAAAGGAGACGAAAACTATGGCTATTGAGTAAATGCCCCAATCACCGCGCTTCGAGCGTAGCAGTTTTTTTATTATTTCCAATACTGCTCGCTCCTTCCGAAGCACTCTGTGCTTAGTGTTATCGGAAACACCGGCACGCCGCCGTTTCCGAACTGTGTATCGAACTCGAAGCGCACGACAAACTCGCCTTCTAGCTGAATGCGGTTTGTTCCGCTGATGTAGTCAGCGGTATATGTCACTCGCGTCGGCGTTAAATTATACCGCTCTGCCATTCGTGCTAGCTCTGTTTCGGTCGCTGCATTTATCACGCCCTCGCCCTCTATGTAGTCGGTATACTCTACACAGAGCGAATTAAGCTTTTGGTACTGCATATATACCGGCAGCACCGAAACTATTACAGCGAGGACGAAAAGGACTATAAACACCGTTGCGACCGTGGTTATGCCCCAATCACCGCGCTTCGAGCGTAGCAGTTTTTTAATCATTGCGTCTGCTCCGCTTACGCGCCGAACATTGCGAGAAGTCTTTCGCCGAGCGCCGGGAATACTACGCCGGTTATAAGACCGGTTACGCCGGCGATGATAACGACGGCGAGCGCTACCGCGATAACGGCGCGCGCGGCGTCTGAGGTGTACCAATCTCCCCCGCGCGTTTCGGCGAGCTTGATTTTTGCGATTGCTACGATTTCCTTAACCTTGTTGATTGTCTGCTTCATTTTTTTGCTCCTTTATAATTATTTTTTAAAAAAACGTCGCTAATGATGAGAGGAAATAATGACCCATACCGTAGAACATTGATACGATAATCAAGCCTACTATTGCTATGCGGTACGGATTTAAGCGCATAGCGCGGAGCTGCTCCTTCTTTTTGCGTATGTCCGTTGCGGACTTACGCAGCTCCGCTTGCAGTACCTCGAAGTATAGCCGTTGGTCCTCGCCGCGCACGACCGCTTGCAGCCCTCGCACTATCTGCGACAGCTCCGCGCTGTTCAAGCGGTTTCCCATACGGTGTAGCGCGGTCTCGTGATGACCGGTTTTCATATCGGCTATCGTGATTGTCAGCTCTTCCGCGAGCGTATCGCTCGCTACCGTTTTATAGCTCTCTAGTATTTGCAGCACGTTGCGCGTCTGCTTTAGGTACTGCGCTATAACGGACGCAAAGTGCGGCAGCTCGTCTTGTATTTCAAGCCGGCGCTGTTCGAGCCGCTTATTTACGTAGCCTATCGTCTGCCGATAGAAGTTAATTGCCACAAACGCCGACAACAAAATAACAATCGGCACCCAAATAGCAATTATGTTAAAGAGTAGGAACACGGCGACGGCTGAAACTATCGCCTGCGCGATATACTGCTCCGGGGTGGTTTTTATTCCGAGAATGGTAAATTTCTTTTGCCATTCTGCCTTTGACAGCTCCGGAAGCCGTATCTGCTTCGCCACCCACACCGCGACCGGTGTTAGCGCGTCGAACACGCTTGACTTCTCTCGCGTCTGCGCGAGAACCGCTGTTCTCATTTTCTTCGATACGCCTATTATGTTTTGCGTCGCTATCAAATACGCGCCTATTGCAAGCAACAGAGCCGTGTATATTTGTCCAAACACGCTCATTTGCGCCCACCTCCTTTAAGAGATATAGGCTCAAGCAGCTCGATAGCTTTATCTACGCCAAACATAATTGCTAGAACCATTGCGGCAATAAGTATTTTCCCGAACACGGTTGTTGTCATTGCGCCGAACATTGTGGGTATTAAAACCGACATTGCAGGCGGCACTATGCCGCCGATGAAGGCGAGCACCAAAAAGTCGGTAAACGGTTGTCTCATAAGAGTGTCAACCTCGCCTTGAATATCCTTGACGTCCGAAAACTTCGATATTATCGGATATAAGCCGTATTTAAGCTGCGTGTTTGCTATGCACCGGCGCAGCGTGCGCACCCACTCTTGAAATATCTCGTTGTCGTTTGTCGCCGAAAGGTTAATAAGCGCGTCATCGACGCTAGGGTTAAGGCAGCGCACCTCGTATACAAAGCGCGTAAAGTCGCTTTTTATCGGCTCGCTCATATATTCGAGGTTGCTTTCAACGGAGCTTACTATATCCTCTGTGCGGATATATGAAGCGGTTACGCCGTTGAGCGTCGCTTCAAGCTCTGCGATGAGATACTTACGGTTTTTATAACTTGTTGCCTTAAAGAGCCATAGCGGGATAAGCCGTCCGCAGGCGTACAATACCGGAGCCAATATGTAGTTGCGCATAAGCAGCGCGATAACAAAGAGCGCAAACCCGCACCAAAAGCACCGGCGCTTAACCTTCTTGAGCCTGCCGCCCGAAACATTATCCTCAACATATTTCATATTCGAGGTTATAATGTTCTGCCGCTTCTTTTCTAGCTTCAGCGCGGCATAGTCGCTAAAGGTCTTTTTGCGCTGCCGCGGCGTAACGTTAATGAGCTTGTAAAACGCACGTTTTATTGAACGAAGCGATATAAACGGCGATTTCATAGCGATACTCGCTATTAGCAATAAGCCTATCAACAGCAGCGCGAGCGCTATATAGTCTGTTGTTTTCAAGCTACCTAGCCCCCTTTGCCGACGTCTCGAACTCAGTAAATACGTCTGCCGTGGCTCCCTTGCGCAGCATTCTGCTCTTTAGCTCTTCGGAAATTTCGTTTACCTTTGCAAACTCGCCGACAACGGACACATTGCCGTCGCTATCCTTGACGTTTTCAAATATGCGATATTCCCACAGGGTACGGCATTTAAACTTTCCATTTTCGTAGCCGACGCCCTCGACAATCTGCGTGATTTTTCGGCTGCCGTCGCGCAGCTTGTCTTGGAATACGACTATCGGATATGCCGATATAATAAGCTGTGCGAGCATATCGGCGGGAACACGCGCTTCTTTAATTGCTAGCGTTACCATTCTGAAATAAGCGTCCTCGGCGCTGTCGCAATGTATTGTTGTCAGCACCGTGTGACCGGTTCGGCTCGCTTCCTGTCCGACGTTCGCTTCAACGGAACGCATTTCCGAAATAAATATAACTGCCGGGTCATAACGCAAGACTGTGCGCAGTAGCTCTGCGAGAGTTATTTTTAATTTGTCGTCGTCGTTCGGCACGGTTTTAAACTGAACGACGCTATTGACGCGCTCGCCCTGCTCGTTGCGCCGTACAAGGTTAACTTCGCGCGACTCTTCCTCGCAGGTGACGACGCGAATGTCGTTCGGCAGCGACGATAGTAAATATCCCGCCGTGGAGGTTTTACCGGCTGTTGTTGCGCCGCCGATACAAACCGATACGCCGTAATTGATACACGCCTTTAGGAAGGACAGCATATCCGGCGTCGCCGTGTTGTAGTCGAGAAGCTTCGCTTCTGTCTGCTGCTCGACGCCGATGAAACGTATCGAAGCTGTTGCGCCGACATCTTCGTCCACCACCTTGCCGGCGACCGCGCATATTCTTATATTCTTATTCAAATGCGCGTTCGCTATCGGCTTTGCTTCGTCTATGGTCTTTTCGCTCTGCGTCTGTAACAGACGCGCTACTATGTCATAGCAAGCTTTCGCCGAGGGAAAACCGTTTGTTATTTTTTCTACCGTTTTATTACGATAGATAACGTCTACGTCGTCAAAGGCGTTTATGTTTATCTCTTCAATGTCGGTGCGCTCGATTAAGTCCGTAAGAATACCGTAACGCGCCATATCATTGTATATCCGCCGCGTAAGCTCGTTGTCGCTCATTCCGTTGTCACAGCGAAGCGAGTTTTCCGTTATGTACTTAAAAATGCGCTCCGTAAGGCGACCTTCTTGTACGCGCGTTTCAATCGTCGTTGCGTCGATAATGGCTTTTGCGGTAAGAATATCGGCAGTAATGTCTCGCTGCACCTTCTCCAAAATTGCCACATAAGGGAGCTTACCGACGCTGCCGGTTAATTTACTGTTCAGCAATGTGACTTGCCACCTCCTTTGCTATCTGCGCCACAGCCTTTTTAAACTGTACGCCCTCGCGCCGGGCAAAGCCTTGCACAAGCTCTCCGCTGTTATACCGTTCGTCGGCTTCGGAGCTGTACGGAACGACCACCTTGACGTTGCCTATAATCTTTTGCAGCTCCGCGACCGGCGTAAACTGTCTAGTCTGATTTAAGACAACAATTTGTTTATCCATAGCGTACTTCTCAGCGGTAAGCGAAGCTGTCATTGCGGTATTAAACGCTATGCCTTTAATATCTGCCGAAAGCACACGCAATACTGCGTCGCTTACTTCAAGCGCGGAGAAGGTAATGTCGTCATTAAGCGGGTTTGTATTGCAGTCAACAATGACGGCGTCGGTAATTGCGGTTAATATATTAAGCAGCTCCACAAAGCGGTCTTTTGATAAGTGCGTCCACGAATACAGCGTGTCCTCTTCCGTCGTCGCTATAAAACCGAGATTGCCGTTTTTACGGTGAAAATACGTGCAGTCAAGCACGTCGCGCTCTACGAGCGGCATTGTCTCCGACAAAAGCCGCCCTATCGACTTAGACGTCGGAACCGCTTCAAACGGAAGAAAGGAACGAAGCGTCTGAGATATTCTGTCGTAAGATATTACGCAGACGCGATTAGCGCCCTCGGTAAGTTTGTTTGCTAGCGCTACGGATAGCAGGCTCTTGCCGGAGCCGGAGCTGCCCCACACGGAGATTACAACACCTCTGCTGTGCTCTTGTGTGCTATTACTCATCTTCTGCGTCCTCCGCTTCCGCTGCTGCCGCTTCTGCTTCTGCTCGCGCCGCAGCGTTGAAGTATTCCTTCTGCGCTTCGAGATAGCGCAGCGCTCTTTCCGTGTCTCCGCGCTCTACGACCGCCAAATGTACGGCGGCGTTGGCTTCGAGGTCTGCCAATATGCGAGCCTGCTCGCTGTTGGCGAGGAATGTAACGACCGTTATTGTCGCTTCGCTGCCGTCGTCGTTTTGCTTGCTTTCCGTGTCGCCGACCGTGACCGACAGCACGCGAACGTATTTGAGAGCCGGAACCTCGACGGCTTCGCCGTCGCCGGTTGCGTTTTTGTACGTGGCATAAACGGTAACGACGTCGCCGGCTAACACCTTGTTAGCGACCGACGAAGCAAGAGAGGTAACGGAACACGCTATTGCTAGCTCTCCGTCCTTCAGCTCATAAAAAAACGGGTTCGGCAGCGGTATTGTCGGCGACACCTTGCTTTTAGTTACCGTGTCGCCTTTAAACATATCGACCGCGGCGTAGTTGTTTATAACCTCGTCCATTGTCGTGCAGAAGTTTTCTGCAATCGGTGTGTCGAGCACCGCGACAACCTCTACATTGTCTTTGGTTATCAGCTCGCCGGCGACGATATTTTCTTTAACCAAAACAACGTCAATGCGCTTAGATAACAGATTGTCGATTACCGGCTGTAAGCCAAAAACGATAAACAAGCTTACAACAATACAGAGTATCGCGATAAGCAGCTTCGGCGTGACAAACATTCTGCGCTTTTGTTTTCCGCGCCGCGTCTGAACGACAATATCGTCCTCCGCGTCCTCGACGCCGGCAATCTCTTCCTCCGGCACGTCAAGCCCTTGAATGTCGTCCATTGTGTTTTTTTCGTAGTCTGCGCTCATAATTTTCTCCCCTTTTTGTTTTATCGTTCCATACGAATGAGTTTTCGAACACTTTCATATAGAATAATTTGCCGTTTCATAATTTTTCCTACTTTGCTAGTATATACCGGTTCGCTCGCAAATGTCAACATTTTCGCCAAAATTATTTAATTTACATTTTTCGTTTTTGGCTATTGTGTGTTACATTGTAGCACCTTTTTTTCGCACATTTATGTTATAAATGTTTTGAAGGTTGAGGTGAACGGCACTTTGGAGCGAACAGATGTGAACATATGCGGAAGTCGTATAAAGGAAGCTCGCGAAGAAAAGGGAATCACCCAAGCCGTCCTCGCTGCTCGTATGCAGCTCGAAGGCTGCCGTTGGTTCAGCCGCGAAACCGTTAGCCGGATAGAACATAACCGCAGGCTCGTTACCGATATAGAAATACTGTGCTTCGCGCGCTCGCTCGAAGTAAGTGTATTATTTTTACTCAACTTATAAAATAACAACTTACATTGAATAACGCTATTACTTTTTGCGGGATTTTTTGTTGGTTTTTGTTGCTTTGCGTTGTTTTTTGTATTTTATGATTAACAGAAAGCCCCGGCGGATTGCCGGGGCTTTCGTTGTTTTAAATTAAACCTCTCGTTTATATTGCGTCCTCGCTGCTCTCGTAGTATACAACATATTGAGCCTTTCTCTTGACATTTGCTCTGTATGCTGATAAAATAAGCTCAAACGAGAGGGATTTAACGGTGACTACCAATCGCCGCCAAATCTTCGCAAAACACTTGGAGAACGCAAGCGTTTATTGATACTATTATTATACTTATATAGGCGGTCATTGTCAATAGGTATAAGGGTATTTTTTGAACACTTACAGGCTATCGGTGCTTTGCGCTGATAGCCTTTTTTGTTTTTGTTGGCGTCTCCGACAGGACGAGCCAGCGCGCCGCCTACGGCGACTTTTCGAAAAGAAGGTCGTTTTGGGCTGTATTAAATGCAGCCTTTTTTAGACCTTAAAATATATCTCGCCTGCTGACTTGCTCGCCTTTTTTGAAAAGAGAAAGGCTTGTCGGTTTTATTAAGTTTAACCTTTTTACGATATTACCCGTTACTGTACGGTTAATATAAAGGACAATTAAACACGCTGCCGAGCTGCCCTGCCCTGCTTTTTTGATAAAGCAGGCGCGGACGGTCTATATAAAGTCAACCTTTATGACGGCTCGCGGCGAATGAAGGAGACGGAATATGATAAACGAACGCTACGGAATAATCTCAAAGGCTGTTATGACAGACCCGACCGTATCAATTACGGCAAAAGCTATATACGCCTACCTTTGCTCTATGGCAAACGATAAGGATATAGCGTACCCGCACAGAGATACTATTCTGCGCGAGCTGAGAATAGAAGCAAAGACGTATTATCGCCACCTTCGGCAGCTCACACAAAAAGAGTATGTCGTAATTCTGCGCGACCGTTCCTCAATCCGCCAAAACGAGTATTTTCTTCCGCGCCGGCAACGTGCCGGTTACGGCTTTGTGTTTCAGTCCGTCCTGCGCTCTTCCCTATCCGTTAAGGCAAAGGCTCTTTATGCGTACTTCGCCTGCTTCGCCGGCTCCGGCAGCGTCGCCCATCCACGCCGCGCAAACATTCTTTATCACCTTAACATTGCCGAGCGCACCTACTACACACACCTTGCAGAGCTGCGCGACGGCGGTATAATCTCTTCTTCCAACTCTCGCGTCAACGGCAAGCTGCGCACTACGTTCACGCTGCCATTATCAGCAAGCGCTCAGATTTCAACAATGCACGCTTCTTCTAGCCCTAGAAATGACCACGTTAAAAATGACCACGCCACCCTTCGTAAAATTAACCGTACTTTAACTAACAGACATAAAAGACTCAATCGCGAAGAAGAACAAAGCACAATGATAATAAGGGCAATGATTCGCGCCGCTCTTGCTACGTGTTCAAGTTGGACACCCTCCGACAAGCTTACTCGCAAAAGGCTTAATAATCTGCTCGAAGCCTGCAACAGCATATTCACCTACCCGACAACAAAGCTTAAAGGCATTACATATGACAGACAAGATATTATAAAGAGAGCGACGCTGCACCTTCATAACGGCGCTTTGTGCGTGGCTGATATGATAGATATTGCCGAGCAATCATTAAACTATGTGCCGGTAAACGAGACCGCTTATATGTCGGCGCTCTTCTTGTCTCGGCTATATCCGAGAGCTTGACGCCTGCCAACATATAGTATATTATAAGGCTGTAAAGTTTAATTTTGGTGTGAAATGAGAGTAATTTTATGAACGAGAATTATGTGCAATTTCCGGCGACCGTGAAGGAGCTCGCCGCGGAGCTGAACAAGATACTTAACGATTATAGAGCACGGAAAATAGGCAACGAAGAAGTAAAGGCTGCTGTTTTGTGGTATGCTGAATCGTGTCCGGAGAAGCTTTTCGACGCAGACAAATTAAACCCGACAATAAGCAGGCTTATAGGCAAAAAGAGACTTGCAATTGTAAATACGCTGCTTGTCGGCTATCAGACCAAATTTTAAAAAGAGGTTCAAGTTGAACGCCACGCTTATTAAAGGAGTAATAGTAATGATATATGTAACAGGGCAACACGCGCTTAATATAAACTGTTCTCTTTTGACCTGCGGCGACTGGCATCAATCTGCATTGCAATGGCATTCACCGTCTTTAAGAGATAGTCGAGAGAGCATTTACGGTACATACGGAATAGAAACAAACAAAAAGATTCCCGAACATATAAGAAAATATAACGTCGCAAACCATATTCGAGCGCTTCTTGATTTATTAGAAATGGGAAAATTTACTCTTGCACAAGGAATGAATAACGACTTTATTTGCAACGACACATACAATAATGAGATTTTCACAATGGTTTATAAGCTGCGGCAGTCAAATAATTGGAGTGATATTGATAAGTTTATGAATAAAGAATATCGTAATGATTGGCAAAAGTACAGAAAGGAAATGGAATATGACAAGTTGGAAGGTTAACCACAGAAAAGCGATTGATAAATTTCTTTTTCATTTAAATGAAAGCTCAAACGACTATATTCTCAAGGGCGGCACAGCCCTTCTCGCTTGCTATGAGCTAGATAGATTTTCTGAAGATATTGACCTCGACGGCTTTAACAGTAACATAAAAGATATTGTGGAAGAGTTTTGTCTCAACAACGGTTATAGTTTTCGTACCGCAAAAGATACTGCTACGGTAAAAAGATATATGATAAATTACGGTAACGCCGAAAGACCTTTAAAGGTAGAAGTTTCTTATAGAAATAAATTTGCAGAAAAAAAAGATGTTAATATCATTAACGGAATAATGGTGTATAGTATCGACGCCTTATGTGCAATGAAAACAAACGCATATTTAAGCCGCGATAGAATCAGAGATTTGTACGACCTTTCTTTCATCTGCGGCAAATATTATGACTCACTTGATAGTCGCACGATAACTACCCTGCGCGACGCAATCGGGTATAAAGGCATTGAACAATTTGACTATGTTATTAAAGAACAAAAAGATGAGTTTATAAACGAAAGCAAGCTCGCCGCCGATTTTTTATCAATGTACGACAAGCTCGGTCTTTTGTATGACCCGGACGACAAAAAGAAAAAAAGCAGCTTAATAAAATCTGCAAGCACAAGGCGTAATTTAACTGAAGCAATTACCACGGCAACCGGCAAGGCGGCAAAAGCAAATGCTTATAATAACGACAGCAAGGATAAAAAGCTAGGGGTTAACAAGGAAAATGAAAGATAGCCGGTGTTCAACTTGAACCCACTGCGCCGGAGCTGAAGGAGCCAAAAGAGAAAAGGACAGTCAAGCGCCGGCAAGCCGGCTTGAAGAATGTCACCTTTCCTTTTCTCTCTCATAAATCATTGAAACTTGCAAGCAAGCTCCAACAATTTATTTCACTCTCATTTTCTTTCCGACATTCCCGCAGAAAACAGAGGTTAATATTTAAAGGAGAAAGCGATAATGTTTACGATATATATTGACGAGGACGCGCACGACGCTATACAAGCGGTTAAGTGGCAGTCGGAGCAAATTAAAATAAGCAGCGGAAAAGGAATGCCGAGCTGCGCAATTCCCTCTCTTTTCTCTTGCTCTTAAATACTTCCCAAATACAGTAGCTTGTTTTGCTCTTCTTCCGGCAACGAAAGAAAATAAGCGAACAACCTATCTAATAAGCATTGCTCGGTACGGTCGCGAAAGATAGCCGCTGCTTCTTCTGTAATAGATACGTGAATGTTATCTCGCGTTGAGTACGGCAGGCTGACGGACATTATTCGCAAATAGGTTTCCTTATCGCTAGCTGCCTTTGCAAGCCTATAAAGCGTAAGCAATGCCGTTATTAACGCTCCCTTATTAGCGTGCTTTGCTTTACAGACGCTCCGGATTTCGTCGTACAGCGCAGTGTTTACCGGCGTGTTTATATGCACCATATATAACTCCTTTAGGGTGTCCAAGTTGGACACCCGTTTTTACTTACTTATAAAATTATCTATAATATCAAGCGCGGCGCTCGCCTTTTTAATTGCGGCGGCGAGCTGCTTATTATCTGCAACAGATAAGGTGTCCGGCAATGCTGATATTTTTTTTGCCGTTGACGTCAATTTTCTTTGCAGAGCGACGGCGGCGTCTCTGTCGATTTCCACCGGGCTGTCGTCTATATCATCACCTTCGTTATTGCTAACCGTGCCGGTGTCCTTATATTCGTCCACCGCCTGCTGTGTAATGGTGGGCAAGCCGGCGCTCGTTACCTCCTCTAACAATTCGCGCTGCTTTTGCTGTGGCAGCTTTGCGGCGTCCACGGCTACGGTAAGCGGAAGGTTGTTATCCATAAGCTCTTCCTTCAGCTCCGGCGCGAGGTTCTTATCTAAATACTCATATCGCTGAGCCTGCGTTTTCGAGAGCTTTAAATCTCTAGCTAGCAAGTCGCGCTGCTTTGCTCCGAGCGAATAGCCGGCTTCTTTCAGCGCTGAGTAAACGCGCTTGAGATTGCCCACCTGCACCATAATATCCGCGTCGGTCTTGTCGCGCTGCTCTGCGTTGGTAGTGGTTATGGCGTACAGCTCCTTCAGCTCCGAAGATAGCGGCAGGTCGATTGCCGCCGTCGAGGTAACAATGCACGGCACTTCGTCGTAGCGGTCGTCGCCCTGCTCACGCAACTGTTTAATAGCGGTATAGCGGCGCTCGCCACCTATTATTTTATATTTATCGTCGTCTATCGGATAGACTTCGATAGGCTCACGCAAGCCAACAGCCTTTATGCTGTCGGCAAGACTGTCTATATCCGAGATTGCGTACTTGTTGTTTTCATTAACAACAATATCGTCAAACGGTATGTATTTAAGCTTGAGCGGCGTTGACTTACTATTAAGCAGCCCATTAACGCCCGGCGCGGAAAAGTCGATGTTTAAAACCATTTGATTGTTCCTTTCTTATTTATTAAGGTGTCCAACTTGGACACCTTATTCGAGATACTCCTTAACGAGTGCGAGGTAGTCCACAACAGCCGTGCAGTCTTTCGCGTACTCAAGCAATGATTGCTCAGCAAACGTGCTCTCTTTAACCTTTACGCACTTTCTTATGTGCGTTTTAAAGGCGAGGTCTCCGAGCGCTTCGCGAACGGAAGCTTCGACTTCGCGACAAATATTAGTGTTTTCAAAGACGGTGATAAATGCTCCGCGAATGCGAATGTTGTCGTTGTACTCCTTTATATCGTCTATTACCTTAATAACGTCCTTCAGACCGTCAAGACTGTAACTGTCTGCGCTGATAGGAATTATAACGTCGTCGGTGAAAGCAAGACCGTTGATAGTGGACACGTTCTTTACCGCTGTCGGACAATCAAGGATACAATAGTCATATCTGTCGCGCACCTTACGGATATGGCTTCTCAGCCGAAACTGAAGAACGTTTGTAGTGTCCATAAGCGCTTGCTGATTAGCAAGGTCAAGTCCCTTGTCGCAAGGGATAACGTCAATATTCTTGTTGCGCGTGTGCTTAATGGTTTTTTCGACGTCGTATTCTTTATCGACGAGCAGATGAGCGACGCAGGGCGCGCCGGCTTCGTACACGCCTAAGCCGGTCGAGGTGTTAAGCTGCGGGTCGAGGTCTATAATAAGCACGCGCTTGTTATATATAGACGCCAATATGTCAGCCACGACTAGCGATGACGTTGTCTTACCTACGCCGCCCTTCTGATTGCAAAACGCTATTGTTTTCATAATTTCACTCCTTGTTGTTATATAGGCTCGTATATTATCCCTACGCTTAAAGTGTAGCACAGTTATTACGTAATGTCAACACATACTCAACATTTATTTTTGCCGTTTACCGCAACGACAATATTTGACATAGACTATCATATTGTGTATTCTTTGAAGCAGGGCGAGAGCCAAACTTAGAAAACAGAAAAGAAAGGATATAAGCTATGTCATTCTTAAAACTTAAAGATTCGCCGTATTCAGTCTTTCACCCGATATTACAGTATGCCCGTGAAGAGGTGGCAAGCAACAATAACAGCGCGACGCGCTGCCTAGTAGAAGCGAGCCTATATGTATTTAAAAACTGTGTTGATTTAGATATGCAGACAATGTATAGAGATAATCGCGCGCCGTATTATTTATCGAAGTGTCCGGACGATAAATGCTTTGATAATTTCAGAAATGCTATAAGCGGCAACCGGTATACTCACGACGACCTCATTGCATATTTTGAAACCTTTATGGAGCACTACGAAGAGCTATATAAAAACGATTCAGCTCTTCGCGTAATACAAGTCGCGTTTGAATATGCGACTTGGAAGCCGGCACAGAGCTAACGAGCAAAGCAAAAGAAGCCCTCTCGCGAGGGCTTCTTTTTATGTCTTTCTTTAAAAAAATAATCCGCTCAATTCAGTCGCTTGTTAATTATTTCACACAGGGTGTCCAACTTGGACACCTAAAGTTAATTTTTTAACAAAGTGCTTCCGCACGGCTTCTCCCGTCTTATCTTCAGCACGCTATTTTACCACATACAGTAAAACAAGCTTGCATTTACAGGAAAACTATACTATAATACAGACGGAGCGAAGCGAAGTATAGCAAGCATTGCAAGTGTAGCCACACTTGCGACCGGCTCTTTGAGCCTTGCTTGTTGGTGGCTGCGCCCCCAAACCCCTTTTATATGCCGCCCTTTTAGCGGCATAGCATAAATCCGCGCAACACTAACAACGCGCCGGACATATGCCGAGGAACGGAAGGACGGTGTTTGCTATGGCAAACAGAAAGCGCACGCGCCTTATAAGGCTTTACGTTACGGAAGAAGAATGGACGAATATCGAAGCGAGAATGAAGGACGCAAAGGCGAGCAACTTTTCTGATTACGCACGTCGCGCTCTTGTGAAAAATGAAATAGTGATAAGAGATTTCAGCGAGCTGAAGGAGCTGACGCGCGAGCTCGGAAACCTTGCGCGAAGCATTAACCAAATCGCGCTGCGAGTAAATGAAACGAGAAGTATATACGAGCAAGACGTTAAAGACTTGCAAGGATATTATGCTAACGTTAAACGCGCCGTGTCCGAACGTCTTGTTAAAATGGCAGAGGACGACTATGGCTTATACAAAGATTAAGGCAATTAAAAAGACACTCAGTAAAGCAATTAAATATATTGAGAATCCGGCAAAGACGGAAGGGCAGCAACTTGTTTACGGTTACGGCGTGGAGCCGTTGTGCGCAGCTGCTGAATTTAAAATGACCGTCGAGCTTGCAAAGCAGGCGAAGGGAGACCGCTTCGCGGTCGGCGGCGCGAACAACATTGCGTATCACCTTATCCAAAGCTTTGCGCCGGAAGATAACGTCACTCCGGCGCAGGCGCTTGAAATCGGCAAGCAGCTTGCCGCGAATTTCACCGAGGGCAATTTCGAGTATGTCGTTTCAACTCACATTGACAAAGGGCAAATTCACAACCACATTATAATTAACGCCACTTCTTTTAATACATTTAAAAAGCTTCGCACCGAACCGTACAAAACGGCGTCGAAGATAAGGGCGATTAGCGACAAGCTCTGCGCCGATAATCAGCTTTCGACAATTAAGAGCAACGAGCGCAGTATGTCGTCGTCGTATAAAGAATATCTTGCAACTAAAAACGATACGTCGTGGAAAGCGAATATCCGAAAGCGGCTATCGTGGCTGTTGCAATCTTGCAACAATTATGAGGACTTTATATCAGACGCTGCGGCGCTCGGCGTTACCGTCAATGTTGACGGTAAACACATTAAGTACAAAATGGAAGGGCAAGAGCGTTGGGTACGTGGGAACAAGCTTGACGATATGGACACCTACACGCGCGAGGGCGTGAAGAGCGCACTTGCTATAAACAGCAAGGTGCAAGCGGTCTTGAAGAATAATATAACGGCTGCCGTTAAGAGCAGCCACGATTACGAAAGTTACATAGCTGCGCTTGCAAAGAGCGACATAAGCGTGAGACGTCACACGGACGGCAGCACACTTTATGTCATAGGCGACGAAGAGAGCGTCAGCGAAACCGCGCTCGGCAAAGAGTATGAAGCGGCAAATATTATTACCGCGATATACTCGGACACAAAGATTATCAAAGCAGCGGAGAGCGGCAAGCGCGACGTCGCGGAATTGTATAAACAATCTGTCATAGAAAATCCGGCAAACAAAGAAACGCGAATTGTTATTGACGAACGGAGCATAAAGGAGATAACGACCGAGGGCGCGTTGATTGACCTACCGAGCGGCGGCGCGGTGTTTGTTGACAACAAACACATTAACTACTCGCCGCAAGGTAATAAGCGGCTGAGTATGGAAGTGTTTTTCAATACGAAGTTTAATTATTACGTGTCTGACCGTGCCGGCATTACGACAGAGCAAAAGGGCGAGAGCATTATCCGTGCGCTTTCACAGCAATACGGCGAACCGCTTCACACGCTGAACGTGCCGGCTGACAACATTATTACCTTGTCCGACAAGGGCATAACAATTAAGCTGCCGGGCGTAGCGCGATTGTTTATCGAAAAAGAATACGTCTCTTACTCAAAGCTCAACGGCGGAAAGGTTGAGGTCTCGCTATACGACACCTACAACTACTCATACAAGGTGGACGACGCCGGCAATAAAAGAGCGACAATGCAGGGCAGCGAGTTAAGGCATTTGATAAGCAATGCTAAAGAGCCGGCGAGGACAACGGATAACAGCCTGTCCCGCAGGATAGGTTATGCGGAGCGCAAGGCAAGCATAAACGAAGTTAAAGGACTATCGGCGGCGCTGCTTATGCTGCGCAAGGAAAACATACTAGAGAGAGAGAGGTACGACGAAAGAATGGCAGGCTTGGAAAAAGGCAGGAGCGACATTGAGAGCAGCAGAAACACTCTAAATAAAACGCTTGAGGGCTACAAAAACGTTGCTAAGTGTATTAAGACCTATCGCGAGTATTTACCATACGCAACGGAAGTTGAAAAACTACCCGACAAGCAAAAGGTATCATATAGCAACCTTCACCGGGTAGAGATTGCAGCTTTTGAAAAAGCAAAAAGCCTTCTCGCGCAGATGAACGTTGAAGTTGAAAGCGTAGACGAGGACAAGCTGCTTAATTTAATTAACGAGAAGGGTAAGGAGCTGTCGCAGCTTGACAACGATTTAGCGGTGCTAAATGCGCAGAAGGATAAACTCGCCGACGCGAGACAACGGCTCGATAGCGTACAGCAGATAAGCGCAGAAGGACTGCGAGAGCACGAACAGAAGCAGCGCTCGCGAGAAGAGCAAATAGATAACGACGGAATATGAGAAAGGGAGTATACAAAATGCCACTTAATCATTTAGACTACGCGAAGATTCTGTATACCGCAGGGTGCGAAAACATTATTACGGACTTCTCTCTTTGGAGCAACTTTCTTGCGACGGCAGCGAATAATTACAAGTACAGCTTTGTTGACCAAATTATTATAGGAAAAGAAAGAGCCGACGCAACGGCTTTAGCTACTTATGACGAGTGGCAGAAGCTAGGCTATCAAGTTAAAAAAGGCAGTAAGGGCATTCCGTCGCTCGGGAACAAAGCCGCAAAGACAATAACCTATTTATTTGATAAGACAGATGTATATTCACTAAATAATCGCAGTATTCGATTATGGCAATATAAAGAGGAATATACTGCTGATGTTATTGCCGGGTTAATTAAAGATTGCGGCTTTGTGAACGACGGCTCTTCGGAGGATTTAAAGACAGCCGTTATCGAAGCGGCAAAACAGCTTACAAGCAACAGCGATACGCTTGTTGACCTTGCCGCAATGTTAAATATACCGACTGACGAAATAAAAGACTTTGCTTCAGACGGCATTACTGCGATGGTCCTTAAGCGCTGCTTCGGAGATATTACATTAAACGACGCTGCCGGTCGCGAGTTTATTGATAAGGTGTCGAACTCAAATTCGCCGCTTTCGATGAGCGCAATAGGAAACACTATCGGAAGCTTCGTTACCAACACAGCAAAGACGATATTAAAAAGCATTGAGCATACAACAAAAGAACAAAATAAATTAAGGTACGAAAGGAGCATTAACAATGGAGAAAGAAACACGACTGGACGGGAAAATAGAGGTGACATACACAGAGGACAGCAACGGTATGCTGATTCCGCAGTACGAAGCGTTGGTTCCGATAGAGGAGCTTACATTGACGCCGATGGAGCCGCCGGAGCCGCCGGAGATGGCGAACGAGTTTATCGGGAAGTACGGAATGGAGAGGGAAGAGTATCTGAAGGAATACAAGAACTTAGAATATCGGAGTCTGATAATGTCCAACAGTCTGCACAGGCATCTGTTGGAAACGAACTCGCTGGTTCGCGAGAGAGTGCGGGTACTGGTCGAACAGATGGCGAAAGCGGAGGGCGTGAACGAGGAGCTGAAGAGAACCGATATGATGAGGTGGGTTGGTCTGATGAACAACCTCAAAGCCTGCGCGGAGGAGATAGCGTACAGCGAGCTGATTTACGTATAAATCAACTTGCTACTCCCGAAGGAATAACGCAAGAGCACATTAACGCTGTGCTCTTGCGCGGGAGTGGCGTAAGCGAAGGTAAGCTTCGTATTTATAATCAGTATTTAAAGAAAGACGGCAGCAAAGAAAACACAGCATTTTTAAAAGGCGAATACGGAATAGGCGGAGCCTATCCCGTATTAACCGTGGACGGCGTAAATTTCAGCGAAGACCACGACGGTAAAGGAATGACTATTACTCGCGGCAGCGCGAACGGCAGAACAAAGCTGTCGCTTACTTGGGCTAATATTGCAAAGCGAATAGAAGAGCTTATAGACGCAGACCGCTTTTTGTCGCCGAAAGAAAAAGAAGCTTTTCTTGTGTGGCGTGTTGATAACGAAAAGCGAGTTGAGCGCGGCAAAGTTGCAAAGGAGCTTAGTGCGGTTCTTAATGAATATGCCGAAAGCATTT
>JAQVMT010000030.1 GCA_028703495.1 Clostridia bacterium
TATCAAAGACTTGCTCATTATCGTGTATGCGGGGCTTTGCCACGAAGACAAAACCCTTACGCTCGAAAAGGTTGGAGATCTTATCGATGAGTATTCGAACATCACCGAGATTGCAGAAAAACTCGGCGAAGCCTTTACGCTTGCATTCGGGAAAGCAGAAGGTAAACAGGGGGAATAAGCGAGACTGCCTTTGACCTTTCCGAGTTTTGCGAAAAGGCAGTCGTGCTCTTTGATATAGATCCCATACAAATCGGCAATTACACTCCGTATGAAGTCATGCTACTTGCAAAGCAAAAGCGAGAGCGAGAAACTCGTTTGTTCGAGGATAACATCACACTTGCATGGCATACGGAAGCGTTCGCAAGGCAGAAGAAGTTGCCGAGTCTTTCAAAAATACTGAAGGACGTTAGGAAAAAACCAAAGAAAACAAACTTGGCGGGAGACGCCGTACTCAAAGCAATGGCGGCGGAGCAAGGAATCATAATCAAGTAGGGGGTGAGGAAGTTTGGCAGTTATAAGAAACCTTGTGGTCAAGATAGCGGCGGACATATCCTCGCTCTCGAAAGGTTTGGATAATGCTCAAAAGAAGATACAAAAGGTATCGGCAAACCTGACCAAAGCGGGAACAAAACTCTCGGCAACGGTTACGGCGCCGCTTGTTGCACTTGGCACGAAGTCGGTTATGGTTTCGCAACAGTTTGAGCAGTCTATGGCAAATGCGGCATCGGTTGCAGGTGCTACGAGCGAAGAACTTGCAAGAATGACATCGATCGCTCGTGAAATGGGTGCAAAAACGGTATTCTCCGCATCGGATGCAGCGGACGCTTTGTACTACATGGCATCGGCAGGTTATAAGGTAGACCAGATGGCTGATTCTATCGAGGCAACCTTGAACCTTGCATCGGCAACGCAGAGCGACTTGGCATTCACGACCGAAACAGTAATTTCGACTTTGAACCAGTTCGGTTTGGAGGCAAACCAAGCGGAAAGAGTAACGAATGTGTTTGCGGCGGCAATCGGTGACTCTATGGCATCGATGGATAAACTGGCAAACTCAATGGGATATGTCGGTCCTGTGGCAAACAGTCTCGGATATTCGATTGAAGAAACGGTCGGAGCATTGTCCGTATTATACGATGCAGGTTATGACGGAAGTACGGCGGGTACTTCATTGCGACAGGCATTTGTTTCGCTGATGAACCCGTCTACGGCGGCACTCGGCATCTTTGAAGAACTCGGCATTGCGGTGGAAGACGTCAACCCGGCAACCAACGATTTCGCTACAATCCTTGACAGACTATCCCAAGCGGGACTGGACACTTCGCAAGCCATGAAAATTTTCGGCGCAAGAGGCGGTCCGGGTATGTTGGCGCTTATGTCGGCGGGCGGTGATGCCGTAAGGGGAATGACCAAAGCCATTACGGGAACGAACAAAGCAACCGATATGGCGGCAACGCAGCTCGATACTCTGCAAGGACAATGGAAGATACTGAAGTCCGAGCTGGAAGAAATAGCGATTTCGTTCGGAGACGTGCTGATTCCGCTTATAAGGCAGTTCATAACCAAGTACATTTCGCCGCTAACGGCAAAGATTATGGGACTGTCCGCAGGAACGAGAAAACAAATCGTTGTGATAGCCTTGCTTGCGGCGGCTATCGGACCGTTACTTGTTGTAATCGGCAAGGTGGTGGGAAGTCTCGGTACGGTGATAAAAGTAGTTAAGGTGCTATTCACCAAAGCGGGACTAATCGGTATAGCGATAGCGGCGGTAGTCGCTATTCTCGTGTATCTTTGGAAAACCAACGAAGACTTCCGAAATGCGATTGTTCGGATATGGGACAAAGTAAAGTCCGTAGTATTAAGTGTCGGAAATGCCATCAAGGCTTGGTGGGACGAGAACGGCGAACGCATAAAAACAGCCGTATTACAGGCATTAAATACCATATGGAAATGCGTAAAAGAAGTATTTTCAAAGGTGCTTGAGATAGCTAAGAAAGTATGGCCGCTTGTAAAGAAAATCGTGCTTGACACGGTAAACGGCATCAAGTCGTTTTGGCAAAGATACGGCAAGCAGATACTGAAAATCGTGAAAGATATATTCACGAAACTATGGTCAATCGTCAAGAGCGCGCTTGACGTCATAAGCAATGCCGTGCTGAAATTCCTTAATTATGTGGAACCGCTGTGGGAGAAGATAAAAGCACTTTTCGCATCGCTTTGGGATACCATAGTGGAACTATATCAACTACTGAAACCCGTGTTTGATTTAATCGGAAAGATTATCGAAGTGCTATACGGGGTAGTTGTCGGAGTGGTAAACGGCATTATATCGGCACTCGGACCATTTTTGAGTGCGGTATTGGATGTGGCCAATGCCATTATAGAAGTTATCAAGTTCATATGCGCGATACTCAAGGGCGATTGGACGGATGCATGGACGCACATGCAGAACATCGCAACGAGTATTTGGAGTGCAATAAAGAATATCTTCCTCGGTATTTGGGAATTTATCAAAGGATTCGGACAGGGTTTCGTGGACTTCTTCCAAGGTATCGGTGTGAATGTTCTCGAAATCTTCCGCAATATCTGGGAAGGTATCAGCGGGTTCTTCACGAACATTTGGAACGGAATCTGTTCGGTGTGCGGATGGATTTGGGACAAGATAACGGGACTGTTTTCGAGTATCGGAGATTTCTTCACAAACCTATTCAAGGAGGCATTCAACTGGGGTAAAAACCTGATACAAAATATCGCAGACGGAATCCAGAGCGCATGGAACTGGGTAGTGGACGGAGTGAAGTCGATCGGTCAGTCGATTAAAGACTTTCTCGGTTTCGGCTCACCGACCAAGAAAGGACCGGGACACACGGCAGACGAGTGGATACCGAACCTTATGGATATGATGGCGGACGGCATGTATGAGAACACACCGATGCTACAGCAAGCTGCGGCAAAAGTGGCGTCTTCGCTGAATATAACCACTACGGCAAACCGAGCGGTGGTTGGTAGCGGTAGCAGTCCATACGGCGATATGGTAAACGGAATGCTCCAAGGCATTACGGCAATCAATGGCGGAGGCGGTGACGAACAAAAGGACATCGTGTTAGAGATTGACGGACAGCAGTTTGCAAGGCTTATCATGCCGAGACTGAACAAAGAGTATAAGCGAAACGGTATCGCATTAAGAGAGGTGTAAGGTGGCGATTTTCTTTAAGATAAACAGTAAAACGATAAAAGCACCGACCGAACTCACCTGTTCGGACGAGGTGTTGGACAAATCCGAAAGAACAATGGACGGAACAATGGTTGTGGACGTTATCGGTCGCAAAAGGAAAGTGGACGTCTCGTGGAAGTATCTTTCTAAAGAGGATATGAGCCTATTAACGGCGGAAACAAAAAGCGGTTCGTTTGTGACTATAGACTATAACGATCCCGAAACCGGGGACTTGACGTCCATAACGGCAAGACCGCAAGACTTATCTTGTCAACCGCGTTACGATTGGGTAAAGGGCAAGGTGATGTGGTCAAGCGTCAGCATTGCTTTTGTGGAGAGATAACCTATGAAATATACAGATAATCCACGAAAAATTTACGGCAGAGTCGATGTTATTTACTCGGACACGGAAATCAGCAAAGACATTCGGACTGATGAAAGCGGTAATTCAGCAATCAGTCATCCGGACGAAGTGTTCGGCGCATATCTTGTTCCGACCATAAAAGGATGTACGATGGACGGCAATTCCACAATGGACGGTTCGTTTCAAATGATGGACGATTCGGTTGTGCTTGGTTGGTGGAGTGGAACGCTATCGGGGAAAGACGGAGTCTTTGCGACAGCACCATGGATAGAGATTTCGTTTGTCAAACGACCGATTATTTCTTGGGTGGTGCTTGGCGATGAAAAACGACAGGAATACCCGGTGGATTTCGTTCTGCAATACAAGCGAGACGGAAACATTATATATACGGATACCGTAACGGCAAACAGACAAACGCAGGTGCGCCTGACTCCGCAACTCGAAGACATAACGTCGATTCGGCTGACGATATCGAAGTGGAGCAAGGCTAATGCTTGTGCGAAGATACTGAAGTTCTATGACCGCATGATGGAGCGGTACGAGGGCGATGCGATAGAAATGTTTGAAGTCTCCGAAGAGATGGGCGCGGCGGACGGGAACTATAACATCGTATCCGACACGATGACCGTAAACATATTTAACAAGGACAGAAAGTTCGATAAAGGCTATCTTCGGTCGCTGATGATACTTGACCGAAAGCTGATGCCGAGCATCGGTATCGAAACAAACGGAGTCATCAAGTATCAACCGCTCGGCACGTTCTATTCGGAAGAATGGAAAATCGATCAGGATTCGCAGTGGGTAAAGTGCAGTGCGGTCGACAGACTGATGCGCTTACAAAAGAAGACCTATGTCGGATTCCCGCTCACGGAGAATGCATCGCTGTACGATATCGCTACGGACATTCTTTAGAGTATCGGCGAAACTGCGGACACGATTTCTATATCGGAAGACTTAAAGTCGGTAACGATTCCGATGGCATTCCTACCGAAAAGTACGGCTTGGGATGCCTTGCAGGAAATAGCCAATGCAGGACTATGCAAAGTCTATGTTGACCGAGAAGACAAAATCTATGTTCGCTCGGAAAGAGATGCAAAAACGAAGTCGGCAATACAGATAGATAAAAGCAACATGTTTGCGTACTCATCGAGTGTTTCGCTGACCGAGTTTGCGAACAGGATTTCTGTGGAATACTGTGACGTTACATTGTCCGATGATACGGTCGATGCGGTTAGCGTGGAATTGAATATCGAGCCGAATGCATCTCTCGAACTGACGCTTGACTATAACACGGAGGTGGCTTTCCCGGCGATAGAAAGCGATAACTTAAACGTGCTATTGACCGATTTCCAAGGCGGAGTCAATGCTTGTTCGGTTGTTGCAAAAAACGCAACAACTGAAAAGCAAAAGGCGGTACTGACCATTACGGGCAAGGCTATCGAAATAACAACAAAGACTTTGACTGTGCAAGACGATGAGAGTGTAAGGAATAACGGCATTACCGAGTATTCACACCCGTCAAGCGATCTTGTACAAAGCCATGAGCAAGCACAATATATCGCAAACTTCTTGCTCGAAAAAATGCATGCGGGCGAAGGTGTGGTAACCACGACTTGGCGCGGTAATCCGGAACTCAATCTTGGAGATAGATATGTGTCAAAGGATCGGTTCGATGACGGACAGGAACTCGTGTGTGAGTATAACAAGTTTACGTTCGATGGCGGGTTAAAACAAGAAACGCGCGGAAGAACGACATAAGGAGGGTATGAATGGCAGACTGGAAAGAGCCAAAGAGCGATTATAAAGCGGAAGACCAAGTGACGCCGGACATCTTCAATAACCTTGCGGAGAACGAAAAACACTTGAAAGAGATCTCGTGCAAGGTTGAAAAGAAAGTAAAAAGCGGAACAACGACAACGATTTCCTCTATCGTTTTCGTTGAGGAATAGCGAAAATGCTACAAGTGGTTAAGGGCGATGTTTTCGAATTCGGACTGTCTTTCGGCAACGTTGCTCCGGAACTGATAGAAAAGGTGGTGTTCGCATGTAAAGAACTTGGAATCGAAGAAGAGGCGGATAGAGAAGAGGACGAATTCCGTGTTCGAATACCGGGTGAAGTGACGAAAAACTTCAAGGCAGGTTTTCTGAAATACGACATCATCGCCACCTTGATAGACGAGCAAGAGGTAACGCTCGTGCATCATCAAAAGATAGAAGTATTGGAGAGGGTGGAAAATGGCGGATAAAAACTACTATGGTAATCAGGGACAAGTTAACGTCACGCCCGGCATTACCGTAACCTACAACTACAATCGGTTAAAGAACAAGCCGACCATCAACGGAAAACCGCTTGACGGGAAAATGACGGCAAGTGAACTAAACCTGTTGTCTAACGATGTGACGGAATATGAGGAAATCAAGTTGGGAGTCGATAAACACGACTCCTTTATTCTTGTCGTGGGAGAAAACGGCCAAACGAACAAGATTAAACTCGGTGAACTTGCCAAAGGGAAAATTCAAACGGTAGACCAAATAACCGAAGATATCCCGGACGGCGATTTTGTATTTAAGAAAATGGAGGATAAATAAAATGGCTCAAACTACAAACAAGTTTCAGATTATTCAGAAGGTCAGTGCGGAAGATACCGTTCTAATCCACCCAGAAACCGAGGCGGAAGTTGTCAAGTATGATGGCAAAACGGCAGGCATTACGGCTGACAATGTTCAAGGGGCAATCGATGAAGTGTACGAGCAGGTCAAAGGCATTACTGGTGGCGGTATCGTAACCGGAGTAAAAGGCGATAAAGAGACCGCCTACAGAAAAGGAAACGTCAATCTTACTCCTGCAAATATCGGCGCTGAACCGAGTGGGGCTGTTAGTACGCACAACAGTTCCGGAACGGCGCACACGGATATTCGAACTGCGGTAACCAATGCCCAGAACAAAGCCAACAGCGCATATGCGCTTGCGGAAGGAAGAGCAAAGGCGGTGTCTTTCGATACGGTGGCGGCAATGACTACTGCTTTGAAAGCGGCAGCCAAGTCGGACTATAAAGTGGGCGATAACATCTTCATCAAGGCTTTGGACACTCCCGACTATTGGGTAAGCAAAGTATTGGACAATAACACGGGTACTTACGGATACTTTGAAATCAGCGCACTTGAATCGCAGAAGGTTGACCTTACTTCTTATCAGCAAAAGACGGACGGCTCGCTTACGACCACATCAAAGACCATTGTGGGGGCAATCGGAGAAGTGAAGACAACTGCCGATGCGGCAAAAAATCAATCGAACACCAATACCACCGAGATTTCAAATATCAAGAACGGCTCAACCAAGGTCGGTGCGGCATCCAAAGCAGATTCGGCTACCAGCGCGACAACGGCTACGACCGCAACTTCGGCAGGCAAATGGAGTACCGCAAGAACGATCGGTGTAACGGTGGGTTCGGGTGTCAAGAAAGACGGCTCGACTGCCATCAGCGGAACTGGCAGTCAGAGCGTAGACGGCTCTGCCAACAAAACGGTTTCGGTCAACTTGGGCGATAGCGGTGTTACAGCAGGAACATACTCTGCCGTGCAGGTCAATGCAAAAGGTATTGCCGTGGCTGGCGGGCAGATGATTGAAATCGGAACGAGCGGACAGGATACGCCGAGTGCATCCCTTGCAACGGGCGGATTGTTCTTCAAAGTCGTATAAGGAGGTATCGTGAATGGCTTACAGACCGAAAATCAAGAATGCCAACGGCACTCTTACCGATTTGCCGATAGCAGCGGAAACGGCTGTAAAGGCAGACGATTATAACACATCCACGGGAACGATTAAGAATAAGTTTTCAGCGATAGACAACTCATTGGCGAATCTTGGGAAGTTGATAATTGGTTCAACATATTATGCGATTCGAGAAACGACTTATACATTTGATGAGGGTGTCAACGGAGCAATTACTGTTATTACGGAGGACTAAATGGAAGACTATTATAAAATTAAAGCGGTTTTGAAAGATAAAAAGGTTATCTTTGCAAGGCATCAGACACTTACGATTTCGGTTGGAACAGGTATTGCTTCGGTAACATATAAGTACACAAAACCAGATGGAGCATTTGGTTCCGGGGTGGTCAGTACGACCACGACTTTGGACACATTTATTAAGATGCGCTATGATTTTACCTATACACTGAAATCGGGGTACACAATCAGCAAATCCACCTCCAGTATTACGATACAAGGCAATCAATATGTTTATTTTGAAGGAACGAGTACCAGTACTGGTGGCGGCGGTGGTGGCTGTGTATCTGCCGACAGTAAGATATTAACATCGCTTAATGGAGACACCAAAGAAGCACGCTCGCTTATTACGGGCAACAAAATCGTGGCATATGACAAAGAGAAAAAATCGTTTGTTCAAACATTGGTGCTGAAGAGGTATATCCTGACCGAGCCGACAAATATATACACCCTTTCTTTTGACGATGGTACAGAACTGTCCATTACGCCAAAACATAAAGTTTTGACAAAAGACGGTTTTATATCAGTATGGGACGATAACGGACAAGAGCAAATCAGTATCGGAACAAGGCTAATCGGCAAGGATGGAGAAAAAACAATAGTTGGAGTAAGGCGAGAAGTTACTGCGGATGATACCACTGTGTATAATTACCGAACCATCATGGGGGATGCTTTCGTTGCAAACGGGGTTGTTGTGGAAAACGAAAGCGAGACCATAGTTGGTAATGTAGTAAATAACCTCTTTAACAACGAGGGTGGAGTAAAAACGGCATCGCTTGTTGGCGGCGGAGATATTTCAAAAGAGCATGTATAATATGATATCGATAATAGTGAGTGTGTGTGCGAGCATCATCAGCGGAATGGTGCTCTTTTTCTTGCAACGATTTTTCAAGAAAAAGCAAAAGAAAGATGAAGAGCGAGACAGAGCAAAAGCCAAAGAGAACATGCTGATACTAAAAAGTATAGATGCGGTTGGGAAGCTGACGTATGCGGATGCGGTGGCCATTCGAGATGGGAAGACCAACGGCGAGATGAAAGAGGCGATGAAAGCCTACGCAGAAGTAAAAGATGAACTCTACGAATATTTGCTCGAACAAAATTCCAAGAAATAAGGAGGGAAAGATAAATGGAACAATATTTGAATTTAATCAGCGTCCCGGCAATTGCAGCGATTGTGTACTGGGTGATTAACATTATTAAATACGCGGTCGGGGATAACGAAAAATTCAAGAAGTTTATTCCGCTCATCGCAGCGGGACTCGGTGTCGTGTGCGGGATCATTTGCTACTATGCCGTGCCGAGCATCATCCCGGCACCGAACATCGTGGTGGCAATCCTCATCGGCGGAGCAAGCGGTCTTACCGCAACCGGGACTAATCAGATTATTAAGCAACTCGGTAAAAAGGACGATGATAATGAAAAAAGCAATAATTGAAAGTCTCTTAAAAAGCCTTTACAAGAGAGGTTTAATTACTTCATCGGAGAAGGAAAGAATTATCAAAAAAGTTTCAGACTAAAGCGGTTTTTGTCTGGACTTTTATAGGTGAACACGGTATTGTTTGTCCTGCCCAATAAAAAGGGCGGGACAAATTTTTTACCGCAGTTCAAATCCAGTCGAAAGAGCCGAAAGGTGAACAAGAAAGGAGCGTGAGAAATGAATATTCAAGAGATACCTACAAAAAAAGTGGAGAAACCACGAGTATGTGCCTATGTGCGAGTCAGCACAGATAGCGATGCTCAAGAAGATAGTTTCGCGTTCCAGTCCAACTACTGGCAAGAGAAGCATTATAAGGAAAAGACCGACGGCATTCGTAAGAGTGCAGTCGGTCGTTTTTTCGTTGATTAGACCTGTTGGAATCATACGCTCCTTATCGTGCAAAAATCCTTTTTGTGCAATCGTTATAGTTTTGGAGAAAGAGAAACGGAGAAAGGAACAAATCCCGTCCGAGTAGTGCGAAAGAACAACAAAAAGGATAAAAAGAAAAAATCGCCCCGAAAGGGGCGGTTTTTCATAGAAAAAGACACACTCAATGGAGTTTTGTACGCTCCTTTTGAGTGTGTCTTGATGGCGGAGAGAGCGGGATTTGAACCCGCGGTACGTTTCCATACACACGATTTCCAATCGTGCTCATTCGGCCGCTCTGACATCTCTCCAATTGGTATACTTATACTCGATAAAGGCAGTTTTCAATTATTACTTTGTAATTAACACGTTGAACAACGATGCTCACACAACCGATAGAGAGTATATACTATTTAAAACAAAAAATCAAGTATATTTTATGCATTATCGGCAAAAAAAGCAAAAATTGATTAAGTCTATTGATAAAGCAAGTGCGACGATAGCTTTTATATTGCAATAATTTTGGATGAAGCGTTTCTGCACCTGGTTTACATACTTCTTTGTATCTCTTCGTAGGAGTTTATTGAGTGCAAAAATACCAACGCATCATATCTACACCATCTAATGTAAACCTTTTGGCGTGTGATTTTTGAGGATTTTAAACGACGCGTGTCTGAATCTTATAGCTTGAATTTTCGGCTGCTTCCCCTCATTCCATGGCTTTATTTTTATTTGCTTTTGATCCGGTTATTTTTGCGAGTAAATCTTTGAGGAGAGTTATAAACGACACAAAGCATAACATGCTACGTTACTAGCGCTTTGGAAATACTCTGACCTAAACATCACGATGGATTTGCTATTATTAAGGGGATCGAATTAAACGTAAAACATCAATGATGCATACATAGTATAAGCATATTTGTATTAGTGCAATAAATACAATCATCACCATAGCAACATCAGTCACATATATAAGCTGTTTCAATCGGTGCGAACAGCATCTGATACCAATCACTAAAAAGCACAACAAAACATATGCGCAACCGATAACCACTACGCAAATAGGCAAAACATTTTTTTCTGATTGAGCTTCCTAACGTAAACTTCGCTCGAGTTATGGCAACGTGACCTTCGTTA
>JAQVMT010000031.1 GCA_028703495.1 Clostridia bacterium
ATTTGGAGGTCTTATTTCAAAACAATAACAAAAGTCGACTAATTAAAGCAATGCTTTGACTTGCCCAACTTCGAGCGATACTATTCTAAGTAGAGCAAGAAATCAAACGTAGCAATATTCGAATGATATTATTACGCTATGACTTGCCCAACTTCGAGCGATACTGTTCTAGGTAGAGCAAGAAAGCAAAACGCAGCAATGTTCGATTAATCGTAAAAACTATAAAGCGCAGTTCCGTTAACTCGGTTCTGCGCTTTTTTTACCCTTGAGATTGATTTCGTGCTTGAAAAAGAAAAATGCAAAACAAGCAAATTCCATAGTTGTGAAAAGCAATTGACAGGTTGGTGTAAATGTGATAAAATAAGTTAATTGTATAAAATAATCCGAAAACGGCGTGTATCGTAGATTATATCGGTATGACGATGTGTGGATAAACGGGGTAAATAATGGATATATCGGGGAAACTATCAAACGAATTCAAGGTGGAAAGAAAGATTTCCGATAACATAATTAAATTGATCGACGAGGGTAACACGATTCCTTTTATCGCGAGGTACAGAAAGGAAATGACAAACTCGATGGACGATCAAGTCCTAAGGGAGTTTGCCGACCGGCATAAGTACCTAGAAGGACTGGAACAACGAAAGCAGGAAATACGCGATTCAATTGAGGAGCAGGGCAAGATGACCGATGAAATTTTGTCGGCTTTGGCTGCCGCCGAAACCTTGGCGGAGATCGAGGATATCTACCGTCCGTATAAGCAAAAGAGAAAGACGAGAGCGAGCGTTGCCATCGAAAAGGGCTTACAGCCTCTTGCCGAGCTTATGTTGTTGCAGGAGGTCAAGGACGGCGACGTTCGCGACTATGCCAAGGAATATGTAAATTCTGAAAAAGGGGTAAACAATGAGGACGAGGCAATCAAGGGCGCGTGCGACATTATTGCAGAGGTCGTATCCGACGATGCCGAAATTCGTAAGCTTATCAGAGAGTTTACAACGGACACCGCGGAAATATCGACCAAGCTTATCGAAAGCGACAAGAGCAAGACTTACGAAATGTACGCCGACTATAAAGAAAGTGTGGGCAAGATACCGCCGCACAGAATTCTTGCGATCAACAGGGGCGAAAAAGAGGGTTGCTTAAAGGTAAGTCTCGAGGTTGACGAGGAGAAATGTAAGTACGCCATCGTCAAATACATCGTAACGGGGCGCAGCATCTTCAACGATTATGTTACGCTTGCTTGTGAGGATGCATACGACAGACTTATCGCCGACAGTATTGAAAGGGAAATAAGGTCGACCTTGACAGATAAGGCGAGCGAGCAGGCAATAAAGATGTTTGAGGTTAACCTTGTGCCGCTGCTAATGCAACCGACCATAAAGGGAAAGAGGATTTTATCGGTGGACCCCGCATACAGAACGGGCTGCAAGATCGCGGTAATCGATGAAAAGGGCGATGTATTGGACACGGCTGTGGTTTATCCTACTCCTCCGCAAAGCAAGGTCGCCGAAAGCGAAAAGATTCTTGCAAAGCTAATTATTAAGCATAAGGTCGACATTATTGCAATCGGCAACGGAACGGCGAGTAAGGAAGCGGAGATTTTCATCAGCAATTTGATAAAGAAAGCTCCCGTTAAGCTTAGCTACGCTATGGTAAACGAGGCGGGCGCATCTGTATATTCGGCGAGCAAGCTCGGTGCGACCGAATTTCCCGAGTACGATGTTTCTTTAAGGAGTGCGATTTCCATTGCCCGAAGGCTGATGGATCCGCTGTCCGAGCTAATTAAAATCGACGTAAAGAGTATAGGCGTCGGACAGTATCAGCACGATATGCCACAGGGAAGGTTGACCGAGGTTCTCGAAGGTGTGGTGGAGGATTGTGTAAACAGCGTGGGCGTGGACGTAAACACCGCCAGCGTGAGTTTGTTAACATATGTTGCGGGACTGAATGCCGCTTCGGCAAAAAACATTATCGAATATAGGAAGAGAAACGAAATTAAGTCGCGTGAGGAATTGATGAGCATTAATCGAATCGGTATAAAGGCATTCGAACAATGTGCCGGCTTTTTGCGCATTCCCGACGGCGACAATATTTTGGATAATACCGCCGTGCATCCGGAGAGCTATGAAGCGGTGGAAAAACTACTTAAGACGTTTGACTATACGGCGGAGGATGTCAAGAACAACTCCTTGGGCGACCTGAAAAGCAAAATTGCAAGATACGGCGTGGATAAATTAGCCGATCAAATCGGAGTTGGCGTTTTCACTCTAAACGATATCGTGGACGAATTACTCAAGCCGGGCAGGGATATAAGAGACAGTATGCCTGAACCTGTTTTGCGCAGTGATCTGCTGGATTTAAGCGATCTGAAAGAGGGTATGGAACTTATCGGAACGGTTCGCAATGTAATCGACTTTGGAGCATTCATCGATATCGGCGTGCATCAAGACGGATTGGCACACATTTCCCAAATTGCCGACGGCTATATAAAGCACCCTTCGGAGGTACTTACGGTAGGTCAAACGGTTGCGGTGAAGGTGCTCGGTGTCAACGTGCAGAAAAAGCAGATCGCGCTGACGCTCAAAACCGCTGCCAACCCAAACGGGTTGAAGGTCAAATCCAAGCAGAATTCCGAGGTGGAAGCCGTGAACAGAAAGCGTGCGGACGACTCGATGAAGCAGCTTATGGACAGATTCTCAAAAAAGCGTTGATTAAGCAATATAAAGACCAACAGTAGCACTGCAATATAACTATAATATTATCAATTAAGCATTGATCAGAGTTGTACGCGAGCTAACAATTGAATTGATATATAGAAAAAATTTTCATAAAAGCATTGATTAAGGCTAAACTCTCGCAGATTTGGGTGAGAAAGCGGTGTATACCAAGCACGCTTAATCAGCAAAAGAAAAATCAATGAGGAATAAGCGTGCTTATTGCGTGTGATCCAAGTTAAAAAAGCGACTTATAAGGATGTCCGATTATGATAGAGATTAAAAGAGTGAGCGCGGATTGCGTGTACGAAATCAGAAAGAAGATACTACGCCCCAACGCGGAAAGCTTGAACGCGGTGCATTTTGATGGGGATTTTGCCGAAGGGACCTGTCACTTTTGTGCATATATCGATGGGAATGTGGCTTCGTGCGTGAGTGTGATGCCCGTAAAAAATGACGGGAGTAAGGCATTTCAGATGCGTGGACTTGCGACTTATCCCGAATACAGAAAGCAGGGACTTGCCAAGGCGTTGGTTAAGGCGGCGGAGTACTACTCATTTTACGAATGCGGTTGTGATTTGCTTTGGCTAAATGCCAGAGTGGATGTGTCCGAATTTTATGTGAGATTGGGCTATACCGCTTGTGGCGAGCCCTTTATGATACCCGACGTTTGTATGCACATTAAGATGTGCAAGGACAAACCCGAATACGAAAAAGAACGCAGGTGTTGTTGCGATAATGCAAACGGTTAGCACCGTAAATATCGCAAACGAAAGTGGATGTTTCCTATAGGCTGGTAAGCGGACCTCTATCGGCAATTTTATGCTGTATGCGTTTGGTATTACATAGTTTGAATAATTAAGGGAGGATCAAATAAGCAAATGGTTGACTTTGATAAAAAGGTAAGCAGATTCGGTACGGGTGCGACAAAGTGGTACGTCGACGGTTACGATCAGGAGGAGGTTTTCCCCTTGACATATGCCGATATGGAGTTGGAGTGCGCCGATTGTATATGTGAGGCTATGCGGAAGAGATTGGAGCACAAGATTTTCGGATATACTTATGCTTTGACAGAGGAGTATAAGGGTGCGGTTAAGGCGTGGTACAAGAAAAGATTCGATTGGGATATCGATACGGAATATTTGAGAGTAAGTCATGGTGTCGTGGACGGCTTTTTCCGCATCATTGAAGCTATCACTAAACCCGATGAAAGGATCATAATTCAAACGCCCTGTTATCCCCCCTTCCTCTTTACGAAAAGGGAGCACGTTGAGAATCCGTTGTTAGATATCGACGGCGACTGGAAGATCGATTTTGAGGGACTAAAGCGGCTATGTGCGGATAAGTCGAACAAGGTTTTGCTTTTCTGCCACCCCCACAATCCTACGGGCAGAATTTGGTCGGAGGAGGAACTGCGGGCTGTTGCCGATATCTGCTTCAAAGCAGGGGTTACGATTATTTCGGATGAGATACACGGCGATCTGCTTAGGGTCGGCAATACACTTACGCCATTTATGAAGCTATTTCCCGACGGCGACATTATCAGCTGTATATCCGCGAGCAAAAGCTTTAATTTGGCAGGCTTGGATTTAGCTAACGTCCTGTACAACAAGCTCCATAAGGAGCAGCTTTTGCACGCACTCGGCGATGGTGCAAATCCTTTGTCTTTGGCTGCTTATATCGGTGCGTACACCAAAGAGGGAGAACAGTGGTTGGAGCAATTAAGGCGGTATTTGGACGGGAATTTTGCCGTATTGAAGCAATTTGCCGATGAGCGATTACCAAAATCTCACTACGAAATCGCGCAGGGAACTTATCTGGCGTGGCTTAATTTGAAGCCCTACGGAGTGACGGACAGTAAGGACTTTTGCAGGTTTTTTCGTGAAAGGAGCAAGTATTTGCTTGCGGATGGCGCTTCCTATCGGGGAGAGGGATATATAAGGCTCAATATTGCCTGTCCTGTCTACCTTCTTACAGATATGCTGAATAAACTTGGCGATGCGATTGCGGAGTACGAAAACAGATAGTACACAAAAAGCCGTATATCGAGAATTTAAACAGATTATTAGAGGTGCGATTGCGATTGTCGTGGTTGTAACTCAAGGGTATAAGGATATATTGAAAATAATGGCGCAACTGGCATTGCTAAATTCAAATTGCGTCAAATAAGAGGAATAATGGCGACAATACTTATAGTAGACGACGAGGAGAAAATAAGGAAAGTATTACGGGAATACTTGGAGTTCAACAAGTACACCTGCTATGAAGCGGAAGACGGAATGCAAGCGGTGAAAGCCTGTGCAGAAAGACAGTTCGACTTGATAATAATGGACATTATGATGCCGAGGTTGGACGGAATTTCCGCGGTAAAGGAAATTAAGCGCGATTACGAAGTCCCCGTGTTGTTTTTGTCTGCCAGATCAGAGGAGTATGACAAGCTTTTCGGGTTCGAGGTCGGCGGCGACGACTATGTGGTAAAGCCTTTCTCGCCGAGCGAGATCGTTGCACGCGTAAAGGTTATACTAAACAGATCCAATGTTTTCAGAGCCAAGCGTGCGAGGACATACGGCGATTTGTACATCGACTATGATGGCAGAGCCGTAACCTTAAGGGACAAGAGGTTGGTTTTGACACCCAAGGAGCTAGAGCTGATTTTCTATCTATCCAAAAACGAAGGGATTGCCGTATCGCGTGAAAAGCTTCTTAAAAACGTTTGGGGAAGGACTTTCGATGGCGATGAAAGAACGGTGGACACGCATGTAAAGATGTTGAGGGGAAGCTTGGAGGATTATCGTGACATAGTTACCACGGTAAGAAATGTCGGATACAAATTCGAATATTTGCCGAATAAATACCCCAGACAGCTCAGTCACATAGATGATGATGAAAAAGAGAAGGAATAAGTCCTCAAAAAAGGGAATCGATATTTACAGCTTTGGTTTTAGCCTGTGGTTCTATTTATCCGTGGTATCGGTGATAGCGGTTTTGGCTTACCTTTTTTTGGGCTTGCTGTCCAATCTGCTGTTTTATCAGGAGCTTAAGGAGAACGAAGTAAAGGGAGTGGCGAACGATATCATCGACATTTGCTCTGATTCGGATTTCCTTTTTCAGCTTGCGACCAAGGAATTTGAGGAAGATGTGGAGTTTGCCGTGTTACGCAAGGGGAGTACCTACGTTTACTACAAAAGTACGGGATTCGACGACAGGTATATCGTTACCTATTTGGAGGAATACGGCGGACAGGACAACGTGGTTACGACGCTCAAAATCGATAACGATCGTTACTCCTTCTGTGTTTTGGATGCTCTTGTCAATGAGGGAGAGGTGGTGCAGGCAAAGGTTTTTGTTTATTCAAAAGCCGTTATAAGAACGACCACAACCAACATATTGATACGGACATTTGTCTATATCGCGGTTGTTGTCGTTATAATATCGCTTTTAATCGCTCTAATTATATCCAAGAAGCTTTCAAAGCCGCTTAAAATGGTTGGAGAAATGGCAAAGCAATTGGCTACCGGAAACTACGAATTAGACGTGGGTGAAGCGCAATATTCCGAGGTGGAAGACTTGGCGAACACGCTTTCGCTGACGGCAAAGCAGCTTTCGCAGACCGAGGATCTCAAAAACGAGCTAATCGCCAACGTATCTCACGATCTTAAAACGCCGTTGACGCTTATAAAGAGCTATGCGGAGATGATAAGGGACTTAAGCGGTGAAGATCCCGAAAAAAGAAACGAACACCTTCAGGTTATCATTAGCGAAGCTGAAAGGCTCAATGTTTTGGTGAACGATTTGGTGGATTATTCGCGCATAGAAGCCAGCAAATACGAGCTTAACTTGACCGAGCTTGATATCGGGAAGCTTGTCAAGCAGGTAGCCGCTCGGTTTACGGTGGATATAAACTATCGATTCGAGATTGTGGTAACGAATGGGCTTAACGTATTGGCTGATTACGGCAAGATAACGCAGGTGGTATACAATTTGATTGCCAATGCCGTAAATTACACGGCTAACGAGATGTACGTGGGCGTATTTGTGTTTCCCGACAATGCAGGACGAGTAAAGGTCGAGGTCAAAGACAGCGGTATGGGGATTGCTTCGGAGGAGCTTGCTCTTATTTGGAACAGGTATTACAGAACCAAGAATAACCACACCCGAGGAAAAGCAGGCAGCGGTCTTGGACTTTCTATTGTCAAGAGTATACTGGAGAAGCATAACGCCGAATTCGGTGTGGAAAGTGAAGTCGGCAAAGGAAGCAATTTTTATTTCTTTTTACCGCTTAGCAGTCTGGAAAAAAATCTAAAGGAGCAGCATTAACAAGCAAGGAGGATTCTAGCATGAGAAAAATGACTTTAATCATTGCCCTATTCCTTTTGGCTGTATTGACACTATCGGCGTGTAATACCCTAGAGGATATTGCCCCCACTTCCTATGGCGAATGGGAAGGCAACTACATTTACAAGGGGAATTCGCGTTCCAAGACGACGGGAGAGGACTACGAAATACTAGTGACTTCAATCGACATTAACGGCGATTCTATACAAGCCACCGACACCGACTGCAGATACGTTGGCGATGATGTTTATATGTGTATGGCTTATGGGGAAAGCGGTTCGAGCTTGATTAAATATAATATTGCGGACAAGAATGCCGAAACGCTTTTTGTGGGTGACGACACGTTTATTTCGTGCGGAATAAGGTATTTATTTGATGATTTCATTGTTTTGCTTTGCCCGCAGATTGTAAACGAGCGGCGTTGGTTTGCCATTGACTACGACGGAAACATTATCGACGAAGGCGGCATCATCGGGCAAACACAGTTTTTCAACGACTACGTCGTCAGGCAAAACGGAACAAATCTCGAGTACAAGGCTTGGGGAGAAACAGCATATAAGGCGTTTTCTTGCGATTATGAAAGAAGTATAAGGACCTATCCTATTAGTCAAAGCAACGGCAGATTCTACATACGGAATTTCTTTTTTGTCCAAAATGAGAACGAGTACAACACCGTAAACACAGGTATGTCCGTATACGATATCGAAACGGGCAATACCGCGACTCTGCTACAAGCTTCTGCGACTCAGAACCTGAACATGATAGGCGGCAACCACTTCATTCTAAGCAAGCCACAGCTATTCGTCTATGGCGGTGACCTTCCCGGGTATGCTTGGATGAATTACAATTGCGTTCTTTACAAAATCAACTCGGATTTAACAACGGAGGAGGTTTTCGTATTTGACGAAAATAAAGATTTCACGAAGTATGCAATAGTCGACGGGTATGTCAATTTCACTGCAACTAACCTTGCTGTCAAGGACTCAATATTTAGGAAGGAGGGTGAGACTCTCTACGAGAAGTATTATTTGAATTTGGACTCATATAAACTTTCGAGAGGTACCTATTCCTCGGCAAGCTCTGTTGACATCGATGCGGATTCGCACTATTGCGGCGACTATTGTTACTATATCGATACCAAGTCGATAGGCATGTGGAGCATGGAGTACTATTACTTAGTCAGGAAAAACACAATTACTGATTTAACAGAAACCATGCAGTTTTCGGGCGGTAAATACTGCATAGAAATGTTCGGTCATCCTTATTTCGATTTCGATGCCATAAGGTCATATTAACGAATCGACGGCAATTCGCTCGGTTATACTTTGCATGAGAATTAGCAGAATGAAGTTGTAGATAAGCACAACAAATGAGCGCCGAAGGACCGAATCGAGTTGTGAATGTGACGCATAAAACTGTATAATTATAACAAAACATTAAGGAAGCTAAACCTCGAGATTAATCGGGTTTCTTGAAAGCTACTTATGATAAAAACGCTACTTAAAAGGAAAGGAGAAGTATGAAATATACAACGCACGGAACGTGTTCAAGAGAAATAGAATTTGACATAAAAGACAATAAAATTTGCGACGTCCGTTTTCTCGGCGGATGCAACGGCAATCTTCAAGGCATTTCAGTTTTGGTCGAGGGTATGGACGTCGACGACGTTATCAAGAATCTAAAAGGAATCGATTGCGGTGGCAAAGGGACGAGCTGTCCCGACCAGCTTGCAAAGGCATTGGAATTGTACAAGTTAAAAAAGTAGACGAGGCTTTTGTTCGGAAGCATAGCCGAATTAATTGAAGTTAATCAACGACTAGCCAAATATGAGAGCAGATGTGAAAGTGCATTAACCTAAATGTATAGTAATTTACCCACCAAAAACGATTGCAATTGAAGTTGCATAGAATAAGTATAGCAAAAATAAAGGCACATGTGAAGGGTACAGTATAAGTAACTGCATCGCTACATATCGGTTGGTGCGCCCCATAAAAGGCAATAATCCAACCAAGCAGTTACGCCGACAAAAGCGTCGCACGCATGGCAAATAGACCATTCAGTATTTTTGGAAATACATATGAGAATGAAATGCGCCTTAGTTGCTGTGGAATCCACTTTGTAGATTACGCAAATGTACAATGACAAAATAATTAAAAATGCTAGTAATTTATGCTTGCTTTTTTACAAAAAGCGGAGTATAATATCAAGGCTGATGGGGATATGGCTCAGTTGGTAGAGCGATGCGTTCGCAATGCATAGGTCAGGGGTTCGAATCCCCTTATCTCCACCATATAAGAACGCTGGTTTTGATACGATTAGTTGAGAAATCAGCGTTCTTGTTTTATAATTTGAGTTAAACCGCAAGTCGAGGTTATTTCTATAATCTAACAACTCGACAAATCGAAATTTATGGAGGTGCTCATGTCCGAACTCTTTGAATGTTTCCCATATATACAGAATGAGCATCTGATTATCAAAAAAATGACTGAAGATGATTTAGATGCTCTGGAAGAAATGACCAGCAACGCCAATTTGTATAGATATGTTCCGCCGTTTCTATATAAAAAAAGTCGCGGTAATCTGCTTGCTGCAATCAGAAACCTCGGCGGAAGAGAATTTGATAAAAAAAGAAAGATAATGGTAGGCGTTTATCTGAGTGAAGAACCAAACAGGTTAATCGGACTTGTGCAGATGTTTGATTATAAGAAAAGAAGTAATCAGATGACAATAGGCTATAGTTTGAATGAATTATATTGGAATAGAGGAATTGCCACAGAAGCCGCAAGACTTATAGTCAATTATCTTTGCAACGATATGAGCGTGAAAACTCTTAAAGCATATGTGATGCCTGAAAATGTTTATTCACAAAGAATTTTAATCAAAATTGGTTTTATAGAAGAAGCAAACACTGTTCAAGGTGAAAACTGGGGTGGCAAAGATGTTTCGGATTTGAAAGTCTATACTTATAAAGCCTTATAAATTCGCGTTTATCGGTGTGAATTATGAGCATAATCTGTATGTTTTGTGTCGATAGTCGAATACGAAATCAGAGGGGTGTGCACAAAGCACACGGAACAAACGGGGACGAGGCTGCCGTGTGCATTTTGTATCAAACTCGTGCGCTTCTTCAAAAAAAGTCTAAGGAAAACCACAAGTTTTCCTTAGACTTTTTTTGTTGTCCTTTTTGCAGCTTGAGAGTTAAACATACAGCCAGAACCAAAAGGGAGCATTTCATTGATGTGGAATTGTCAAGAAATGTTCAGTCGGAAAACACCCTAAATCTGAAATTGTTGTTAAGTTAGAGAGTTGAATCTGTTCTCCGAAGTGGAGCGTAGCGGAACGAAGGAGAACAGATTTGTTGCC
>JAQVMT010000032.1 GCA_028703495.1 Clostridia bacterium
TCGCTCATATTATCAAAAAGACTGATCAATAGTCATATAATTTTTCTTTGTTAACAGCGGTTCAATTCAAACCATATGTACTTCTAGGTACTGGGCAAGTGGTTACACTAAACTCGCCTACTCCGTCTGACAGTTTTATATTCTCCTCGACAATTTTTATTCAGTCTGAGTTAACTCATTATACAACTGGTCTAATCTAGGTCAAATAAATTATTAAAGCATTTTGAACAACGGAATTAGTTTGTACAGAAAAACACCTTTCCCAAAAGATAACAGGAATAGACGCTTTTTACCCTGATGTAGTTATGTGTGATTACCTTGTCGGTAATTGCCGACCATTCATATTCGCAATCGGAAGTTACCACACAAAAAGCTTTAGAATCTTGTTCCGTCAATAGTTCTGCCACGGATGCGATTTCCTCACGTCCGTTTGAAGAATTAAATAAGATTGTGCAGTTGTGCATATCTACCCAAAATCCCGAGCTATCCGTGTCATCTTTTCTAGCTATATGTGCCGCTTTTCCGTCGAATCCGTAAGGGACAACCTTATATTCTCCCAGTACGACAGGATACGAAAGCCATTTAACGTCGCTAAACGTTGTGTTAAGGTAATTTAGGACATTACTCCCGTGGCTATGCGTATAAAATACTTTAACCACAGGGACCCCTATAATGTAATCCAACATTTGCTCGACATAGTATATTTCCGCTTCTTTACCGGTAATTATGATCGAAAGCGAGTAAATGACATATTTCTCGGTAAATTCCGATATCGCCGTGGTAGCACCGTAATCACAAAAGCCCGATACCACCAACACATCTCCTCCGTCATTTAGCAAAACGCAGGTCTGATTGGTCCCGTTATAAGCATATACTCCTTCATCTGCGACTTTCGGCATATTCAAAGCTCCGAGAAAAACGCAAAGGCAAACAAGTATGCAAATCGTCACGGCTCTTGCCCTTTTGCTCATTCGAATAAAACCGGCAAATACTATAAAGGCGAGGTATAGGGCGAGTATTCCCCACTTCAGCTCGCTTACTCTTACGGTGGCAAACTCCAAGTTTGCAGTTTTGTTATAGGAAAAGTTTAAAAATCGAATAATTAGATCGGGTATAACGGCAATTCCGCCGAGCAACGGAATACAGGATAAGAATATCAGAATGAAAACTATGGAAATAAGACTCATAGATAGTAGATTTATTGGAATACCGATGATAGATATCTCGTTGCTGTAAGCGATTACAAAGGGTAAAGAGCCCAAGGTCGCACCCAAGCAAAAAGCAAAGGAATACGCCAATCCGGAATGCCATTTATCGTTTCTCGGGTAACTTCGCCTATATGGAACCAGAATTCTGTTTGCAATGGTAGCCATTCCGAAAACGGCTCCGAATGACATTTGAAATCCCGCGTCAAAGACATAAAGCGGACAAATAAGAGCAAGAATTAAAAACGCAAGACATAAACCGGTCAAAATATCGTATCTTTTGCCGATGATTCGCCCCAACATCATACAACAGGACATAATCGTGGCTCTAATAACCGAAACGGGAAAACCGCATATCCAAGCATATATGACAAGCACGACTATAGTAACGAAAAAACTCAAATATGGACGACGTTTTGACATAAGCAAGATCAAAACCGAAGCCAGAAAACTGACGTGAAGACCGCTCACCGAAAAAACGTGCAAAAGTCCGTTTCGCCTGTATGTTTCCTTCACATCGTCTCCCATTTCGCTTTTGTCGCCGATCAGCATGGCTAACGCAACTCCGTAGCCTTCATCACTCATATTAGCAGACAGTGTTCGCGATATGTATCCGATAATGCGTTCGCGTAACGAGGGAGAACCGTCACTTATCTCCAAAACCTCGCAATCGTTCATCCTCCAATATATGCTGTTCTTGTAATTGTAAAGATTCACGCTGTCTTGTAATACAGGAATATCGCTGACGCTTCCGATTAACATTACAACGTCGCCCTGCGACAGCCTTGCTATTTCGGAGTTGTCCATTGTCAATGATACGTATAGCTTTCCGTTCATCTCTATCTTGTCGCCGTTGCCGTTGTATGCGTCTATGTCCGTAAGTACAAATTTGACTTTTCCGAAGCTTCCGTAGGTGATCGAGTCGCATATTTTCCCTTTGACAGTTAACGATGCGCACACCATTTGTTTGCTTTCGATTTTCTTTATCTCTAAATCCGTCCTAATAGTACCCAAAGCAAACGCCAGCACCAGCACCGCCGCAAAAACAGCCATATTCTTAAGTCGATAAAACACACAAATAATTACCGACACCAAAAGTAGTAGCCCCACGACGATGTACAAGTTGATGTCCCACCTGATTTTACAGTAATACAAGAGAATACCTGATAAAAAAGCAACACAAAAGAGGAATACATATCTAAGAGAAAATAATCTTTTGTTTTCAAATCTTCTCATATGCTTTTAGGCATAACCGATGTACAATATCTCAGCGCTTGCCTATAGCTCCGAGAGTCCGGGTAACGATTATATTCGCACCCAAATCGCAAACGTTACTTACTACTACTTGTCCGAGAGATATAGGCAGACTAATCTTCAATTGTGATACAACAGCCAAAACGTCCGTTATCTTTCCTTTGGGTATTAGTGCGTCGGTTTTTACCGGCACTACACAATTAACCACGTCGGTAAAAGCCAAAGCAGTAACAATCCTTTTTGGATCCTTGTACTCCTGTATGGCGTACTCGGCTCCGCGTCTACAGGAGTTGCCGCTTACTGCAATACCGCTTTTCCCTTCGGTAACCGTTAGCGAGCACCCCATAGGACACATTATACATGTATATTCTTTCTTCATTGGTATACCTACTTTACGGTTATGTCGCCGAAATAAAACGTTACGGCTATAAGCCGCAACCGAACGTTCGTCCGGATAGTATGCGTTATTGGACTGTCATGTGTACTTATCTTGTGCATATTTGGCATAAATATCGGCTCTACTGCCTCAAAATCAACTAATTGTTTCTATTTGCGCGCCCACCTTTAGGCAATTATTCATTATACGAAATACCGCGTTTTATGAGCGATGTCTGCCGAAGACACATCACTTCTCTTTAATTTAATGGTAAATCAGTTATGCGGCAAATTCTCAATCCCGATGTAGATATCGCCCGTAATATCTTTCGTCTTCAACACCACGCTTTCCATTTCACCGGGTGAAAATACGGGCTTTGGACGCCGCAAGATCTCTCTCCCTTCACATTTGACTACAACTGCGGAATTGCTGTATACACCGCCTACGCGGAAAAAGAGCTTGACCGTTCCGCTTCCGTCGCCAACGATATTTTCTGCATTTATCAGTTGGGGCAATGCATACCTTACTCCCTCCGATGCAATCACCTTGTACTTCTTATTGCCTAGAGGCTCCGAGGATTTGGCATACAGCGCGGCATGGTAACCAGCTAGCTCACCTTCCCTGCTAACGTTATCAACCAAATCATGTACATGTAGTACATTGCCGCAAGAATAAATACCGCTTATGCTTGTTTGCCTTGTCTCATCCACAACGGCTCCCTGCGTAATCCTCGACATCTCAACACCGATGTCCCGTATAAGCTCATTTTCGGGAATTAACCCAATCGACAACAAAACCGAGTCACATTCAATGTATCGCTTTGTTGACTCGATTACATTCATTTTGGAGTCAACCTGTGCAATATGAACGCCCTCAACGCGTTTTTTGCCCACTATGTCTGTAATAGTAGTTGATAAATAAAGCGGAATATCGTTATCCTCCAAGCATTGGACAATATTCCTTTTGAGTCCGCCCGAATACGGCATTATTTCGCAAACCATTAAGACCTTTGCGCCTGAGTAGGTCATACGTCTTGCCATAATCAAGCCTATATCTCCCGAGCCTAAAATAACGATACGTTTACCGACGAGCTTCCCTTTGATATTGCAGAGCTTTTGAGCAAAGCCTGCGGTCCAAACACCGCACGGGCGGTCGCCTGCAATAGCTATCGCACCGGCGGGACGTTCTCTGCAACCCATAGCCAGCACGATTGATTTGGCGGATATATGCACGATGCCCTCTTCCGCGCTCATTACCGTCAGGGTTTTATCCGCTTTTATATCAATAACAAAGGAGTCAAGCATTACTTTTACCGACGAGGACAATACCGACTGCTCAAACCTTTCGGCGTATTCTGTCCCTGTGAGTTCCTCATTGAAGTAATGCAACCCGAAGCCGTTATGAACGCATTGTTGCAATACTCCGCCCAATCGCTTGTCTCTCTCGATAAGCAATACGCTGACATCTTGCTTAATCGCACTAAGTGCGGCAGCCATTCCCGCGGGGCCGCCGCCGATAATTACTACATCGAAATCTATCACCATAACTCCTTTTAAGGTAATACCAACCAGCTTATAAGTACTGTAAATCTGACGAGCGAATTTTGTAAAATACGCACCGAAAATACGCCGTAAAAATCATCAAACCATATGCGGATCGTTATATATATCGCATAAAATTACATTGCTGCCTTCACCGCTTTTGGTTACGTCGTCAATGGAAACGCCGTAACGTTCGGCAAGCAGCTCCATAAGCCTTAAGGTGCAGAATCCGCCTTGACATCTGCCCATACCGGCTCTTGCCCGTCGTTTTACCGCATCCAAGGTCTTTGGCGGAAGCGGACTGTTCAAAACCGCATCTAAATCTCCTTCGGTAATCTTTTCGCAACGGCAAACAACCTTAGAAAACTCCGAATGCTCCTTAATAAGGTCATGGAGTTCATCCTCGGGTAATTCTCTAGCCAAGGGCTTCCGCTTGTACACCATTACGTCATCCTTGTATACCACATTTACCGATGATGCAAGCATCAATTCATCGACCACATATTCCGCAATGGCAGGCGAAGCCGACAGACCCGGCGAATTGATCCCCTCAACCTTGATGTAGTCGGGATTCATTCCGCTTTCGATAACAAAATCGTCACCTATTCCCGATCGAACTCCCGCAAAAACTCGGATAACCTTACGGAAATCCAAACCCTTAACAATTTTCGAGGAATTCTCCCTTATTTGTTTCAGCCCCTCGCTGCCTATGCCCGTACAGTAGCCATCTGCAACCTTAATAGAAGTCGGACCGACCAAAATATTACCATCCGCGGTAGGCGTAACCAGAATACCTTTTCCGTTACTGTTAGGCAACGGGAAGCATGGATGGCGATATTTTGTATATTCGCTCTCATCGAGAACATAGTAATCCCCACGTTTATAGGTCATACGCGGCACTTTTTCACCTGCTAGCTTATCTATGTCGGCGGCACCGGCTCCCGCGCAATTGATCAATACCGTACACGAATACGCGCATCGGTTTGTTTTAACCGAATAGGTATCGGCATTTTTCTTAATAAAGACAACCTCTTCGTCTGTATTGACCGTTGCACCGTTGACAATGGCGTTTTCGGCAAGACATACCGTCAACTCGTAAGGCGATACGATTCCCGCGGTCGGCGCATACAGTCCGAAAGCAATATCGTCGGCAATGTTGGGCTCAATATCCAAAAGCTCCTTCCTTGAAAGTAGCTTTAAATCTGGAACACCGTTAATGATGCCCTTATTCAGTAAACCATATAGACCGTTTAAGCCTTCCTTGTTTGCAAGCACAAGCGAGCCTGTATTTACATAGGGAAACTCCAACTGTCGATGCAAGTCCATAAACATAGCCGCGCCCTTAACATTCAAGCGCGCCTTAAGCGTGCCGACTTCGGCATCATAGCCCGCGTGGACGATACCGCTGTTTGCACGGCTTGCGCCCACGGCTACGTCGGAGCCTTTCTCCAACAGCAAAACCCTTTGATTTGTTAAAGACAGCCTGCGCAATATCGAACAGCCGATAACACCGCCGCCGATAATAATCACATCATATTTCATTATTTGTCCTCGGCGGTAATATTAGTATCGAACCTCCGCCCATCGGTATATTTTTACCATTTTAACATAATCGAAAACATATGTAAATCAAATTGCGATATATCGATAGACTGAAAAAAATAATACACCTTCGTCATATTTCAGTTAGTAGAAGCCGTATAGCGTCTATAACCGAAAATAAATCTTATTTTGCAAAACGTGTCATAAAACATTTCCAACACAGCCGTATAGCATCTATAACCGATAGTAAATACACAAGCAAAATACACAACGGTATCAGTTCAGCCGTTAGCCTGCATCGATACCATTTGAGCTTTTGTTATTTTAAAGTTTGACAGTGCGGACAAAAATACACCGAGCCACCCAAATAATTCTGTTTTACGATTTTTTCACCGCAAACCCTACATTCGGTCCCGACAGTTAGCTTAGACATTTTAGTTTGATAACGCCCATACTCCCCAAATAGGTCTTTTTCGGTGTTCCGTCCGCCATTCGCCGTCATTTCGCTTAAAACCTTCGTAATACTATCGAACAACGCACTTCGTCTATCATCGTCCAACTCTCCGATTTTATTCTTTGGATGGATACCGGCTTCGAATAAAATGTCTTGCAACACTCCGTTTCCTATGCCGGGAAAACGCTGTTCGGTTGCAAGAAAAGCTTTCACACTCATGTTTGAGGCTTCGCTAAAGGATTTGTAGTAATAGTCACGATAGCCCTCCGAAAGGGGTTGCACCGCATTTAGGTTTTTAATATAGTAGTCATAATTGAACGTTCCGTTATGTAAGAACAAACCGCCATACATAGCAACTGTAAAAATAAGCGCACTTCCGTCGTCAAATGCGATCTTAAGTTGATAATCGCCATTATTTTCGGAATCCGGCTTTGCCAAACGAGCATTAACGCCATCGTTAAAGCTAAGATGCATATTTTTTTCAAAATTGATCTCGCACCAACTTCCAAAAGTCGTCGCCGATACTACGGAAAGATTTTTTAAAGCCTTGCCGTATTCCGTCGGATCGCCGCTAAACCAACAAAATTTATGCGTTTTTGTAGGAGGACATACAGCTTTTATTTTTTTTCGGCAATATGCTTATTCATCAGCGTTGACATTGTTATCGCTTCGGGATATTCAATCATAATGACTCCTTTAATCGCCTTGCTTTCGGTATTAACCACAAATCAAATCGTAAGCATACTCGTTTTTCAACACTTGTTTGCATTATTTACAATACCTTATTCAAACGAAACAACCTTGATCGGCTCGGTAAACGAGGCAAAAGTCGCAGTTCCGTTATAAAGCGCAAAAACCTCGTTGTTGCCGTCGCCTGCTTTATACATATGCGACAATTCCGGGTATGCATCGAGCAAATGCTTCTGGGCATCTATGGACGGATCCTCGATTGCTTTGCATGCAAGTCGCAACCATCTGCCATCTTTATACGCACATATTTCAATCAACGGATTCGCATGAATTTGTGCGGAAACCGCCTTTTTCTTGCCCGTTTGTATGTAGAGTCTTCCCTTATACAGATCAATAGTGCCGAAGGGGCGTACTCTGGGTTGATTGCCTTCGACGGTCGCAAGATAATACGTCCCGCACTCCTTCAAAAAGTCGTAAATTTCCTTCATCATATCACCATTATTTTGATCGAGCCAATATATATGCTCGACAGTTAATGTCGGCTGCGCATACGAAGCCGACGGATCGGTAAAACGCATCGGTTTTGGTTTGATCGTCGGTAAGTAGCTGGATTTGATATACATCGGAATACTTATCCAAAACGTATTCGATCAACGCGCGACCTACGCCCTTTCTTTGAAAATCGGGACGAACAATAATGTCTTGAATGAAAACGATCGATGCACCGTCGCCGACTGTGCGAATTATCCCGATTAACTCGCCCTTCTCGTATGCACCGACAACGCAAAGCGAGTTTAAATAAGCCCTTTTTAACATATCGGGATTGCGGGTGTAATTAACCCAGCCCGCACTCTCATAAATACATAGTATCTCTTGCCTGTCAAACGACTCATATTCTCTGATTTCCATTCAATAATTATCCTCTAAAATGTTATCAAGGTATTCTTGTAAACCAATGCTTTTGCATCGGCATTTTTCATATACTCGCCGATTTGATCGAAGCCGATTCTATCCAAGACAATACCGCTTGTGACCACGGCTTTTTTTGCAAGAAGATTGATAGCCGTAGGCATACTTCCATGTCCGTTGTTTTCGGTAACAATGGTCAACTGCTTGTCGCATACTGTTTTAAGATCAATGGGCGCACTGGCATGATGCAGTCCGCATAGGCACAAGGTCGCTTTGTATCCGCACAAGCTTACGGCTAAATTACCGTTGGAGTTGTTTGAAGTCAAATAAACGGATTTTTCGCACATCCTTCCGCCTGTCAAGGAATAAACCTCGTCCATAACTTTGGACTTGAGCGGATTAATCGTATACTCAATACCGCAGTTCTTAGCCAAAGCCAGCATCTCATCGTTTTGATCGATTAGAATCGGAACTCCCTGATAATAGGAAACCAGTTGAGCAATAAAATAACCCAACTTACTACCCGACACAATCGCAACGTAATCGCCCTTACTTATATTGATTTTTGATAAAGCATTTACCGCAAGCGAAACATATTCCGCAAATACCGCAGACTCAAAGCCAAGCGTTGTCGGAATTTTCAATACAGAATCCACAGGCAATGTTACAAAGTCGCAATAAAGCCCGTTTTCCGTGACACCGAGAATTTGCATATTACTGCAATCTCTGTAGTCCTCGTTTCTGCACGCGCTACATTTACCGCAAGGAATATACGGATCCACGACGACCTTGTCGCCCTTTTGTAAAAAGCAGTCTGTCCCTGCCGTTTCGCTGACGATTCCCGTTCCGTGACGACCGGGAATCAATGGAAACGTCGTCTTATCGGACTCGAATGATTTCTTGTCCGAGCTTGATATAGTGCTCATTTCGATTTTAACCTTTACAAGTCGGGGATCAGATACTGTTGTCCCTGCACTTGCAATTGCATTGATTTGTTCGGGTGCTACTATTTCCCAAGCTTTCATATTATAAAATAACCTCCGTTTGGCTTTACGTATTCCCTCACATCCCCTCATGTCTAATAACGCTTACATTGTTAACCTTTCGCGGCTTCGCCAATCTCTCCCTATGCGGCAAAAAAAGCACGCGCAATTAAATCAAGCCATCAATATATTATATTACTCGGACTGCATGAGCATTGCTATGCGTTGTTCAAGCTTCTCTTTTAACTCAGAATAATGAACGACCTTTTCGCGCTCTTTCTTAACCAACTGCTCTGGAGCCTTTTCTATGAAGCGTTCGTTGGAAAGCTTGCCGTTGGCAAGCTGAAGCTCGTCCATTACGGTCTTGAGTTCATCCTTTATACGCGCAATCTCTTTATCGATATCGACCATATCGCCAAGAGGAATATACGCTTCGGCACTTGCACAGACAACGGAAACCGTCTGATCTGTTGTCGGAGTGTCGGTAAAGACCACGCTTTCGGCGTTGCAGAGCTTCTCGATATATAGCTTTGACAGTGATAATTCATAGGTCTTGTCTAGCTGTTTAATCTCCATTCGAATACGCTTTTTATTCGGCACATTCATTTCTGCGCGGATATTCCTTGTTTTTTGTATAAGCTCTTTAACCTTTTCCACAAAAACAGCTTCAGAACGGAAATCCAACGCGCTGTCGAATTTAGGATACTCCTCAAGCATTATCGTTTCGGCATGATTTGGCGTTGCCTGATAAATCTCCTCGGTAACAAACGGGATTATCGGATGAAGAAGCTTCAAAATCTTATCCAGTACATACGCAAGCACGCTGATATTGGATAAACGCGCCTCCTCGTCGGTACCATATAATGTGGGTTTGCTTAACTCGATATACCAATCGCAAAACTCACTCCAAACAAAGTCGTACAGCTTTTGACAAACAAGTCCGATATCATAGTTATCGAAGTTCTCCAAAATTTCCTTCACCGTGTTATTCAAGGTGCAAAGAATCCACTTGTCCGCCAAGGACAGCTTGCACTTATTCAACGGCAATGGTTCTACTCCGTCCAAATTGGACAGCACAAACCTACTCGCATTCCATATCTTGTTCATAAAATTGCGTTGCGATACGGCTTTGTCTTCGCTGTAACGGACATCCGTACCATTGCTGAAAATAGAAAGCATACCGAAGCGCAAAGTATCCGCTCCGTATTTCTCGATAAGCTCGATCGGATCGATACCGTTACCCAAGCTTTTGCTCATCTTTCTGCCCTGTTCGTCGCGCACAAGTCCATGAATATCCCGCAGTTGAGCATTGGTTAAAGCAAGGATAATCGCCTCTGCTAATAACCGGGGATTGGCCGGGGGAACGAGCAATCCGGATTTCCCGTTTTCGAGCAGCTCAGGGATTCCTCCGACTTCGCTTGCAACAACAACGTTTCCGATT
>JAQVMT010000054.1 GCA_028703495.1 Clostridia bacterium
TTATCGTTTCTGAGTATTTTTCAGCGTAGTTAAGAGCTGTCTTGAACGTGTAGGCGAACATGCCTTTGAGTGCCATGAGTTCCATTGACATTACGCGCATACCATATGCGACGCGCGAGAATGCGAAAGCGGCTTTTGTAAACGATAAATTCATCGTCTGCATTAAGTCAGGAATATCGTTGAATATCTGTTTTGCACGAATACCGAAGTTCTGCAAAGCGCCTTCGTATGTCGATGCGGCATTCATCTGGCCGGAGAACGTATCGTAAGGCATTTTGCCTTTAGAAGTATCCTGTTTAGGTCTTAAAAACTTATTTCTAAGCCAGTCATATTCAGTTCCAGGCGCGTATTCTACCGAAGTTCCTTTACCCCAATCATAACTTGTACCTGTAAGAATATCGCCAGTAGCGCCTTGACCTTTTGGTCCGATGCTATGATATAAATTAGTTGCACCAGTACCTTGACCATAAATGCCGCCTTTCTGAAGAAGCGTGGCGTTATCGTCAATGAAGGCATATATTTTCTTCCAATCTGAGCCAAACATTTTCTGTAAAGAGCCTTGCAGTTCTTTATCGAAGGCGCTGACGTTAGACTGCAAACGACCTAAGAATATTTGTTTAAAATCTTTACTTTGAAAATATTCTCTCATCTTATCAGATGTTTTCATTTTGCCGTCTGAGCCTAAAATACCGCTTTCGAGTTCGGCAGTGCCTTTTTCGAAAGGATTTTCTTTAATACCTTCAAGACCGTATTCTGCAATAGCACGGTCGTATGTATCGCGGCGAGAGCGCATATAACGAAGTAGATTATCGGCGAAGTGTGCTGTCTGGCCGCTCGCTTTTGTTTCACCAGATTTTTTCGAAGTATTGAATATATCAAAACCAGAAGATAATGTTGATTCATTGCCAAACATATCCGTATGCTTTAATTTACCATACATTTCAGCGTTATCAATAACTTGACCTATTTCACTTAAATTATTCATATTGATATTGCCTTTAAAGATACGATTGCGCATTGTCAAAGCATCTACGCCTTTTGCGTTTTTAAGATTATCTCCTCCAACAGCATTCAATACTTCGACCATATTTTCGGCGCGTTTCATATCATTTTCCATTTTAGCGCCGAGAAAATCGCCTTTCATTGATGAATAGGCTTGTTTATAATTACTACTAAGGCCGTTTAAGACTATTTTATCATTATCTACTGTTTTAATTAATTTCTGCGCAAGCAATAGACGTTCGGTGTCAAGACGTTGCATGGCCTCTTTCATTGCTTCAACTTCGCTTATTAATTCTGGCTTACTCATATCACCAGTAGTAATCACACGATTAATTAATTCTGCGGCATTAATCATTTTTTGTTTTATTTTATCGTATTGATTTAAGCCTACGAATACGCCGGCAGAGCGACCTACATTTCCGAATTTTTCATCGTATTTATTACTGCCGCCTTCGTAATGAGTAGGTAAATTAGAGTAGTTTTTAATATTTTCGTAATTTGAAAAAGGCGAAAAATCAGCCTGTTTACGCGCGTCCGTAATGCGTAATTGACTGCCGTATCTTTCGTATTTAGAATATGCGTTGAGTTTTTCTTGCGCAAGACGATTTATTTCTTCGCCGCTGTTTAAGCGAGCGTCTTCTTCTGCGTTAAGAATGTCATTGAAAGGATGTGAGGAGTCGAGAGAGGCTTCGTATTTAGCGCTTCGTTTAGCGGCCTTTTCTGCGCGTCTGAGAGGCCATAAGTTACCGTCGCCGATTAATCTTACATTATCAGCGGCATCCATTACATTAGCGCGTATGCTCTTCTGTACTCTTTCTTTTATAGCATTCGAAAAGTCTGTCCATAACATATTAATGCTACGTTCGATTTTTACAACAGCGCTGTCGGCTAACTGTCTGGCGTAAACACGTATTTCTTCTTCTCTAACCATATCATATTCCCATTTATGAGCCATACGATATCTTATCTCACTCCACGCATCTTGACCTATCATCTTTGGTGCATTGAGATTACTGCCGCCGCCAGATGATATCACAGGCGTATTCGTATTCGATATACTGCCGCCGTTAATACTGCGTAAAGCCACCGAAGCGTCGATAGCGCTCGTCGATAGCGCTTTTAATGCTTCGGTAGCCATATTGTCGAGAAGTACGTTTGCTTTAGCTGAGTCAGTTGCCGCTTCAGCTACATGTTCTATAAGTGTCGGTATTTCTATCGTCTTATTAGGAAATTGATTACTTGCTAATTCAATATAGGCACTCTTAGGCAATGCGTCTGCTTTGCCTTTAGCATATTTCTTCTCTTCGCTTCTCAGAAAGGCTTCTGTTTCAGCCATTGAACGCGCGACAGAATTAACAGGAAAATTACTTATCGGTGAAGCAGTTCTTGAAAACTTCTCTGAATAAGTATTCATTTCTCCTGTGGTTAAAGCCATCATTATATCTTTTGGCGACTGAGCGACGATGCGATTTAGCAATGGATTATCAGTAATAACTTTCTGTAATTCATTAATACGCGAGAGAACGATAGCAATATCTCTGAATCTATCAACGGTTTCAAATTTTGTCGTGCTGTTT
>JAQVMT010000019.1 GCA_028703495.1 Clostridia bacterium
GAGAGTTATTTCTTCCGTCTATCCAAATATCAAAAACAGATCGAGGATCTATATAACAATCACCCCGAGTTTTTACAGCCCAAGTCCAGAGCAAACGAGATGATGAATAACTTCATCAAGCCCAGCTTGGAGGATTTGGCGGTATCGCGCAGAAATATCAAGTGGGGAATTCCCGTTCCCTTCGATCCTAACCATACTATATACGTTTGGGTGGATGCACTGTTTAACTATATGTCCGCCTTGGGATACACCTCCGAGGACGAAAGCTTGGTTGAAAGGTTTTGGCCTGCCGATCTGCATATGGTGGGAAAGGAGATTGTGCGTTTTCACGCAATAGTATGGCCTGCGTTGCTTATGGCTTTGGATTTGCCGTTGCCCAAGCAGGTTTACGCCCACGGTTGGCTTCTTATGGAAGGCGACAAGATGAGCAAGAGCAAGGGGAACATTTCGCTTCCTCCCGAGGTTCTATGCAATCGATACGGAGTGGACGCCGTGCGGTATTTCTTACTTAGAGAGATTCCTTTCGGAGCAGACGGAAGCTACACCGACGAGATTTTCATTAATCGCATAAACAGCGACCTCGTCAATGACCTCGGAAACCTCGTAAGCCGCACAACTGCGATGATAACACAGTATTTTGACGGCAAGGTACCTGCCCCGTGTGTAAGCACTTATGAGGAGTGCGACAAGGAGCTTGTGGGTACTGCTACCACTTTATATGATACGGTGGAGGAGGACATAGACAAGCTTAACGCGCCTTACGCGCTTGCTCATATATTCAAGTTGGTGCAAAGAGCGAACAAATACATTGACGAAACCGCTCCTTGGGTGCTTGCGAGGGATTCCGAGAAGCGCGAAAGGCTTGCTACGGTATTATACAACCTTGCAGAGTCGCTTAGAATTGCATCGATTATGCTCAAGCCATTTATGCCGTCGACCGCGCAGGTTGTTTACGGAAAAATTATGCAGGCGAAAATGCCAGATGACTTCAACACGGCAAAAACGTTCGGATTAATTAAGGAAGGACAACCGGTCAACAAGGGCGACGCTCTATTCCCGAGATTGGACCTAAATAAGGAATTAAAGACGATCGAGGACATAAAAAAGCAACTGCTTGCCGAAAAGGAGGAGCCCGTCGCCGTTAAGTCAGAGGAACAACCACAATCAAAAGAGATCACCATCGATGACTTTAAAAAGGTTGAATTGGTTACGGGAAAGGTGTTGGAGTGCGAAAAGATTCCCAAGAAAGACAAGCTTTTGAAGCTCTCCATCGATATTGGCGAGGAAGTTCGCACAATCGTAAGCGGTATCGCAAATTACTATACCTGTGAATATCTCGTTGGGAAAACGGTAGTCGTTGTAAAGAACCTCAAGCCTGTCAAACTCGGCGGAGTCTTAAGTTGCGGTATGATACTTTGCGCGGATAACGGCGAGGTTGTCTTTGTTACCCCCGAAAAGCCGGTTAAAAGCGGTGCGGAAGTTAGGTAATATGAAAACTATAGCTGCGAGCCGACAAAACTAAGGCTAAACAATGCCGACAGCTGTCTGGCATTGATTGATAGCCTTACGGAAGCGGCAAAAGCGTATGATGGAAATAATTTAAGGGGTGCGGCAATAATTGCCCGATACTTGCAATGCTAATAGATACACACACGCATTTGGACGATTCTAAGTTTGACGGAGATAGGGAAGCGATAATCGAAACTTTGTTTGCGGACGGAGTGGAGTTTGTTATAAACAACGCAAGCAACTTAAACACCTGCGTGAGTTCTCTTGCGCTTGCCGAGCGTTATGGCAACATTTTTTGCGCTTTGGGTTGTCATCCTCACGATGCCAAGAATTACAACGACCAATGTGAGGAGTTCATTCTTGAAAACGCCTCAAATGCCAAGGTTGTCGCGTTGGGCGAGATAGGTTTGGACTATTTCTACGACTTCAGCGACCGAAATGCACAAAAAAAGGTATTTTGCCGTCAATTAGAGTTGGCAAAAGAGCTTCAATTGCCTACGGTCTTGCATATTCGCGATGCGTACGGCGATGCAAAAGACATATTGGACGAGTATAAGGAGTGTTTGGGCGCGGGTGTTATTTTGCACTGTTTCAGCGGCTCCAAAGAATATGCCGCGGACTTGAAAGGCTTTGAGACGTTTTTTGGTTTTGGTGGCACATCGACCTACAAAAATGCCAAGAAGGACGAGATTATGAAAGCGGTGGGAGCGGGTAAGGTGCTTTCGGAAACCGACTGCCCTTATCTATCTCCGCAAAAGCTCCGAGGCACACGCAATCAGCCAAAGAACGTTGGATTTGTCGTTGAGTATATGGCGCAGGTATTTGGATTAAGCATGTCGGATATGGAGAAGGTATTGCGTGAGAATACTCTTAAGGCATTTCCAAAGGTGCGCTCTTTTTTGAGTAAAGCTAATCCGCACCTAAGTGAATAGTATCCATAGTTGTATTGGTTTTCGGCAATGTATTGGTAATATTATACATCACGCACATTATCGATGCGACATATTTATTGTAAATAACTCATTAAAACGGAATTTGGAGAAGCTAATGAGAATACAAGTATTTAACGGATCGCCCAAGGGCGAAAAAAGCGACACGATGAAGATTACACGCGCATTCTTAGACGGAATGGGCGAACAAGCCGAGGTTATCGACACGTATAACGCTAATATCGGGTTCTGCACGGGGTGCTATTCCTGTATGACGAGGACGCCGGGGAAGTGCGTTCTCCATGACGATATGGAGGGAATAATTGACAAGCTGTTGGATTCCGACCTTGTGATATGGTCTACGCCGTTGTATGCGTATACGCTTCCCGCAAACATAAAGAGGTTGCTCGACCGTCTGTTACCGCTCAACTGTATGGAGATGTACGCGCACGGAGAAAGCACCTCGCACAAATGCAGATATGCTGTCAAATTTCAAACGATTTTGATTTCCGGCGGCGGTTTTCCCGAAAGAAAAGGTAATTTCGACGGATTGGAGTTTACTTTCAGACGTGCGTTCGGCGATATTCAAATGATCATTTGTCCCGAAGCACCTTTGCTCTCGATTGCCGAAGCGCAACCTCTTGCGATTCCCTACCTCGAAAACGTCAAGAAAGCGGGAGCGGAGTTTAAGCAAAACGGTTGTATTTCTCCTCAAACTCAATCGGTTTTGGATGCTTTGATGTATCCGGCGGAGCTGTACAGGAAAGGCTCCGAGAATGGTTGACAACGAGCCATAAGCGAAATAAATTCGAATTATATTGCTATTTATGAAAAAAGCGCAAAAAGAAACTCTCGTGAGGGAGTCACGAGAGCTATAAAAGGGGGGATTGAGGGATTTGACAATCTAGTTGCCAAATTCTGCCTAAATCATACATCATTTTTTGTTTTATGTAAAGCGTTTTTAAGCTGTTTTACTAAAATCATCGGTTTATTTATTCGTGATTTTTTCGAAATATGTCGAAAGGCTTCAATTCATAGGGGCAATCAACAAGTAGTATCTGTTGCACTAACTTTGCATCGTCAATGGCATTGCCTTCAAGGTCGGTCATTTTCTTTACAACAAATCTTTTGCCAAAGCTTTGATTCGCGCTCAATATCTCCAATTCATCGCCCGTGCAGAATCTGTTTCGCTGTTCCACAATTGCTACGCCGTTTGAAAAGTCCTTGACTACGGCGATAAATTCCGATTCTGCTACCGCCTTGGAGCTTTCGTAATATTGCTTATGCGTGTCGTCGAAGTAAAACCCGGTAGTGTATTTCCGATGGCTTGCCTTGAAAAGCTCGTTAATCAATTGAGTATCGGCGCGGCTGCCGTTTTCGTAGAAAGCATCGATTGCCCGTCTGTAGGCGTTTACGACGGTTGCGACATAGTATGGCGATTTCATTCTGCCTTCGATTTTAAATGAAGCAATGCCGGCATCGACAAGCTCGGGAATATACTCAAGCATATTCAGATCCTTGCTGTTGAGTATATATGCGGTTTTGTCCTCCTCACACAGCGTTAGAGGATCTCCGTTGCGTGAAGCCTCCAATATTTTAAATTCCCAACGACAGGCTTGGACACATTCGCCCTTGTTGCTGTCCCTGCCCGTCAGATAATTACTAAGCAAACATCTGCCCGAGTAAGAAATGCACATCGCTCCGTGTATAAACGTTTCGATTTCTACTCCGTATTTATCGGCTTGTGTGGCGATTTCTCGGATTTCGGAAAGAGAACACTCCCGAGCAAGTACGATTCGCTTCACGCCCCTTTGCGCCCAAAATTTAACAGCGTAGTTATTGAGGGTGCTCGTTTGCGTGGATAAATGAATCTCTAAATCGATGGCTTTTTCCCTAATAAACTCGACAATACCTGCATCCGAAACGATAACGGCATCCACATTACAAGCGTAAAGCGACCGCAAATAGCCTTCCAGCCCTTCGAAGTCGGCGTTCCTTGCAAAAATATTGACGGTTACATAGACCTTTTTGCCCCTTTCGTGAGCGTATTTGCAGCATAGTGCAATTTCTTCAACGGTAAAATTATCTGCGTACGCCCTTAATCCGTATTGCTTGCCCGCCAAATAGACGGCATCGGCTCCGAAGTGCAATGCCGTATAAAACTTGTCAATGCTTCCCGCAGGCGCAAGCAGCTCCGCCTTTCGTATCTGTTTCATATCTCCCTTTAACCAAAACGCGAATTAAATCAAACGATTACAATGCTATATTTATCGTATAATTCGCGCTTTTTATTGTTTTTTTACGCTTACGCTGATTCCGTCGCCGACGTCAAGGACAGTGGATTCCAAACGTTCGTCCGAAATGAGAGCTTCGATAAACGAATGAAGGTTTCGAGCAATAGTAATTTTTCTGTGGCGTTTATCCGGCTGATTGAGAACAAGTCCTCTGAAAAGGACGTTATCACAAACAAGCACGCCGCCAACCTCCAAAAGCTCCATAATATAGGGCAAAAACTCAATATACTGTCCTTTGGGTCCGTCCATAAAAACAAAATCATACGAGCCGGTAAGCATCGGAACGATTTCCCTTGCATCGCCGACAAACAAATGGACCTTGTCCTTGAAGCCGTATTTCTCGAAGTTCGTCGCAGCGACAGCCGCCGAGGCTTCGTTATATTCGATAGTGTTGAGCCGTGCGCCCTCCGAACGACTCAGCATCAATATTCCCGAATAGCCGATCGCCGTACCTATTTCCAAAATTCTTTTTGGCTGTTTGCACATAGTCAGCACGGCAAGCAGCCTTTCCGACTGCGGAAGCATTACGGCAATCGCCCTTTCCTCGGCGTACTCCCTCAACCCCTTCATTTTACTGTCGCCTCGGCTTAAAATATCATCCAAGCTTTCCATTTAATATATTACGGCTCCTTTCAAAAGCTAACAGGTGGTAGGCACAGCTGTCCGAGGGGAGTTATATCCCTTCAAGAGCTTACCTAAGTTTAATCTGCCTCACTCTCGACGTTTCGAGTTCTTTTGTGGGTTAATCGAGTGTAAATCCTGATCAAACTACTAATATAAGCGGGATAATCATAGGTGTACGCTTGAGTTTTTTGAGTAAATATCCGCGCAAAAGCTTCTGAAGCAGATTTCTTGCCTGCGAGGTGTTGAGGTTGGTCAAATCCAAGTTCTCGAAGGTGTTTAAAACAATTTGTTTCATTTCGTCAACGATGTCGTTTGCGCTGCCATCGGCTGTGTAGATAAAGCCACGCGAAATAATTTCGGGACCGCTTGTAATTATCCCCTGACTTGCGTTGATAGCAATCACTACAAGAAGTATACCATCCTCACTGAGCATCAGCCTATCTCTAAGTACCACGTTTCCGACATCTCCGATGCCAAAGCCGTCAACCAAAACGTTACCGCTTTGAACCTGATCTCCTCTTATAATATCCTTGGGGGTCATTATAAAGGAGTCGCCGGTGGAAGCAATGTGAACGTTTTTTGGGCTTAGCCCAAGTTTAATCGCAAGGTCTGCGTGTTGCTTGAGGTGTCTATACTCTCCGTGAACGGGAATAAAGAATTTTGGTTGTACAAGGCTATGGATAAGCTTGAGCTCCTCCACGCAGGCGTGTCCGGAAACGTGAACATCGGCGAGTTTGCTGTAAATGACCTTCGCACCCAATTTGTATAGGTTATTGATAACCCGATAGACATCCTTTTCGTTGCCAGGTATGGGACTTGCCGAGATAACGATTACGTCCCACTCTCCGATTTTAACCTTTGAGAATTCGTTATTTGACATACGCGTAAGCGCACTCATAGGCTCGCCCTGACTGCCCGTAGACAGCACAACAACCTCGTTTTTGCGGAAATTATCTATTCTGTCGATGTCAATAAGCAACTTCGGATCGTAGTGTAGATAGCCGACTCTCGTCGCTATATCGATGACGTTAATCATTGTACGCCCGCTTACGGCGACCTTTCTTTTAAATTCCGAAGCCAAATCGAAAACCTGTTGCAGCCTATCCACGTTACTTGCGAAGGTTGCGATGATAATGCGGTTGTCGATAGCATCCATAAAGATTTTCTTGAAGGTTTCGGCAACCACCTGCTCGCTTACGGTGTAACCCTGTCTTTCCACGTTTGTGGAATCGGCAAGCAGCAAATTTACCCCTCTTTTTCCGATTTCGGCAATTCGGTTGAGCTTCATGGTTTCGCCTGCGAGCGGAGTATAATCGATCTTGAAATCACCCGTGTGAAATACGACCCCCGCGGGAGTAGTCAGTGCGACAGCCAAAGAGCCTGCGACCGAGTGGGAAACGTGAATAAATTCGGCAATGAAATTCTGCCCGATTCTTTCGATATTCTCATTCATTACCGACACAAGCTGCACGTTTTCGAGCTTATGCTCTCTCAATTTGGTTTCCACGAGCGCAAGCGTCAACGGAGTTCCGTATATGTTAAAATCCGACCCTATTTCCTTCAAAAGATAGGGAACGGCTCCGATATGATCCTCGTGACCGTGAGTCAGTATAAGTCCGACGATTTTGTAGCTTATCTCCTTTAGATAAGAGAAATCGGGTATTACGATATCTATTCCGGGCATCTCGACCGTAGGAAAACTCAAGCCGCAATCGATAATTACCGCCTCGTCGTCATACTCAAATACGGTGATATTTTTACCTATTTCACCCAGACCGCCCAAAAAGACGATTTTCAGTTTTTTTGCCATATAATCTCCTTAAAACAAAACAAATAATCGTTTTCTTTATGTATTCGGCATCGGAGTTCAATATGCTTGAGTCGGACATGAAACGGCTCGCCGCAATTGAAAACGCGGTAAAAACCGACCTCGTCTTTATGCACACTTGCATATCGGTATAGTAGCAAACGAAAAGAGGGAATAATACCGCATCTCGAAAAAAGAAATACGAAACAAACGCCTCACATCGAAACAAGACGAGAGCCATATGTTTTCATAAAAAGGTAAGCAGTCAAATGACGTCGAACGAATTATGAAAACGATTATAGTATATGTATATGTTATGCGACGCATCGCAAATATATTTAGTTTTATGCTTTAAAAGCCGTGCCGATGGTGGCAGGAGCATATGCAGCATGAGCGTGCTACGGCATTTTAAACAGCAATAACGAAAAACCGTATGGCTTACACATAAAAATATGCTAATAAACCGAATATGGTTTCTTTTTCCGATTATTATACAGGATTTTTCAGTAAATATCAACTGAATAAGGTTTATTATGCAATTTTATTCGCACAATCGCACATGGAGTCCGTGTTGCGCGCTTATGCTATAATTATATAGTAGGGTAAATAGCTAAATAAAGATATTTTTAAGAAAAGATGTCTAATTATTGATTTTTTGACGGACTAAGCATTATAATAACATAGGTGAATTATGGATTTCGATTTGATTCACGACTATAAATGATTAAGGAGATTATCATGAGAGTTTACAATTTTTCTGCCGGTCCTTCTATGTTGCCGGAAGACGTTTTGCTTCAAGTGCAAAAAGAGATGTTGGATTACGATAACAGCGGCATGAGCGTTACGGAGATGAGCCACCGCAGTAAGTATTTTACGGCGATTGTAACCGAAGCCGAACAGGGATTAAGAGATCTGATGAATATCGGCGACGATTATTATGTATTATTCGTGCAAGGTGGAGCTTCAATGCAGTTTGAAGCCGTTCCTTTGAATTTACTGGGCAAAAATGCCAAGGCGGATTACATCGTATCGGGAAATTTTGCCAATAAAGCTTATGAAGAAGCCAAAAAATACGGCGACATAAGATGCGTTGCTTCCAGCAAGGAAAGCAAATACACATATATCCCCAAACCTGCAAAGTCCGATTTTACAAAGGATGCCGCGTATCTGCACATCACGTCCAACAACACGATTTACGGTACGCGTTACGTTAAATTCCCTGAAACAGATCTGCCTATCGTTGCGGATATGAGCTCGGAGATATTGAGCAGAGTCGTTGACGTTAACAAATTCTCCGTCATTTACGCAGGTGCGCAAAAGAATATCGCGCCCGCCGGTGTTACCATCGTAATTGCTAAAAAGAGCTTGGTTGACGTTGATTACACATTGCCCTACTGCCCGACTATGTTGAAGTGGTCTACGCAGGCGGAAAAAGGCAGCATGTACAATACACCTCCTTGCTTCTCGATTTACGTTGCTATGCTTGTTTTCCGTTATTTGAAGAAGCTGGGCGGCGTACCCGCAATGGAAGAGATCAACGAATACAAAGCAAAGTTGCTGTACGATTGTTTGGACGAGTCTAAGTTCTTCCGCAGCAGTGTTGCCGTTGAGGATCGTTCCATAATGAACGTTACATTCGTTACTCCTTCAGCCGAGCTCGATGCGCAGTTTGTTGCCGAAGCTGCTAAGAACGGATTGGTTACGTTGAAGGGACACAAGAGTGTCGGCGGTATCAGAGCGAGCATTTACAATGCGATGCCTGTTGAGGGTATCAAGAAGTTGGTTGGATTTATGCAAAAGTTCGAATCCGAAAACAAATAGACGGAGGAATTATGAGAAGTTTTTTGAGTCTTAACAATATCAGTCCCGTTGTAGACACGGTATTGAAGGATAAGTATACTATGAGTGCCGACGCTGCAAATCCCGTGGGAATAATGTTGCGCTCGTTCAAGATGCACGATTATGTGCTGCCCGAATCCGTTCTTTGCATAGGCAGAGCCGGAGCCGGTGTCAACAATATTCCGATCGAAAAATACGCTCAACAGGGCGTTGTCGTTTTTAATGCGCCCGGAGCAAACTCCAATGCGGTTAAAGAGCTGGTCTTGACGGCAATGTTGCTAAGCGGAAGGAAGATTATCCCCGCAATTAACTGGGTAAACGGCTTAAAAGACGGTGAAAAGACTGTTTCAGAGCAGGTAGAAAAGGGAAAATCCGCTTTTATCGGCAACGAAATTATGGGCAAGACTCTTGCCGTTTATGGTTTGGGCGCAATCGGAATGAAGGTCGCGAATATGGCGATTCAGCTCGGAATGAAGGTAAAGGGTTATGATCCTTACTTAAGCGACGAATTGGCAAAGCATTTGGACGAGAATGTGGAAAGAGTATTTACTACCGATGATTTGATAAAGGACATCGATTTTATAACTCTCCATGTTCCGCTTACCGATGAAACCAAAGAGTTTATCAATGCAAAACGTCTTGAATCCATGAAAGACGGTCTGAATGTCATCAACTGTGCAAGAGGCGAATTGGTATCGAATAAGGACATCATCGAAGCTTGCAAGAGCGGTAAGGTCAACAGATACGTTACCGACTTCAGCACGAGCGAGCTTCTTAATCAAGAAAACGTGATTTGTCTTCCTCACTTGGGAGCAAGCACCCCAGAGGCGGAGGATAACTGCGCGGTTATGGCGGGCAATCAGATGATTGAGTTTATCGAGAACGGAAACATCATTAACTCCGTAAATTATCCGAACGTTAAGCTTGAAAAGCAGGGCGCGTGCAGGTTGGTGGTTTTGTTTGCAGAGGGTGCGAAAGACTCTATTGAAAACAAGATCAAGTCCATGAAAAAGGTTATCGACTATAAGCTTGCCGCACGCAAAGGATTCGGAGCGGTTGTCGCAAATATATCCGATAAGCCTTGTTGCAACTGTCTCGACGACCTTAAGGCTATCGATGGTTGCATAAAGGTTTATTTACCCGAATAATCCGTATTCGGCAACGGTGTACGGCATCGGCGTGTTGATGTTCGTATATTTGGTGATGATGCAGGCGGTGAAGCTCGTCGTTTGCGCATACCGAGGCTGGGAAATGATAGCCGTGACAGAACATTTGAACGCGAAACGTTCAATAATTCTGCCATATATGTGTAATTAGAATTAACTATATAAAGACGTAAAACCGTTCTTTACCGCAAAGGTGAAGGACGGTTTTCATATTCATCGCATACGTTAGAATAGACACACGCTTGTGGCAATATGGAAAGAGTGGCAGCCAATCGCGCCTTCTTGCGTATCGGGTAATTAAATATTTTTATCAACGTACAAGCAACATGACCGACTTGACCGGTTTCATCAAAAAAAGAAACAAGGAAATATTTATTACAGGTTACTACGAATGATTCTTTGTGGATACAGGTGTTATTTGTGGAAAAAAGACGCAATTGTTATTTGGTTTTCATCAGCGGCTTTTCGGTTCTATATTTATTTGCCAAAATGCACAAATTTGATGTCTTACAGCATAAATTAATACCATAATTAAGGTATCAATGCTGCTTTCATCAATGATTATTGAGGAGTAGAACAACAGGTGAAAAATCAGATAAAATAATTTATAAAAGGACTGATAAACTGTTGCATTTTATCTGCCGTAATAGTATAATACCACGACATCAATGAGAATGATCTCTATGTTAAAGGAAGGGTATATTTATGGAAACTCTCGATTGCGACGTTCCGTTACCGAAACCCAAAATCGGAATAATCTACAATCTTAAAAAAGGTATTCATGGTGCTACGGTAGATGCCGAAGCAGAATACGACAGCATCGATACGGTAAACGCCATTAAGAAGGTATTCGAAAAGCGCGGATACTCTGTAAGTCTGTATGAGGCGGACAAAAGCCTTGCAGACAAGCTGCTTCAAGCAGACATTGACATCGCATTTAATATTGCGGAGGGAATCAACGGCAGAGGACGCGAAGCCCAAGTGCCTGCGATTCTGTCTATGTATTCTATACCGTATACAGGTTCGGATGAAACGGCTCTGTCGGTGGCTCTCGATAAGCATCTGACCAAAAAGCTGTTCGGTGCGTACCGTATACGCTCTCCGAAAGGAGTTGTGATAACCGACGTTAAAAACCTCAGTGCTAAAGGGCTTAACTTCCCTCTTATTCTCAAACCCAATGCCGAGGGCTCGAGTAAAGGCATTTCCGACAAATGTGTTGTTTACAATCAAACAGAACTAAAATCCAAAATTGAGCATCTCGTACCGCTTTACGGAGATATTCTCGCCGAAGAATACATCGATGGACGGGAATTCACCGTAGGTATACTCGGAAACGGCAAGGATATTCGCGTTTTCAGACCGATGGAGATAATATTCGATGTCATGCCCGATGACAATCATAAAATCTACAGCTACTTTGTAAAACAAAACTACCTGAAATATATTAAGTACACTTGCTTTTCGGATATCGGCGATGAAATACTTGCCGAGATGAGCGAGATTGCTGAAAAAGCCTATCGTGTTCTCGAATGCAAGGATTTTGCACGTGTGGATTTTCGAGTGGACAATCAAGGAAAAGTCTATTTCATCGAAATTAATCCGCTTCCGGGATTAGCACCCGATTATAGCGATTATCCCATGCTGGCAGGTTTTAACGGTATGGAATACGATGATCTTGTTATGTCCGTCCTTTCCTGCGGTGCACGCCGTTATGGTATTACGATATTATAATCGTATTTTCCTCGGCGATCTTCCAATAAAGAGATTTGTTTTGTGCGTATATAACAAGCGGAAATAAATCCCTTCAAGCCGTTGCTCTATGCATATTACAAAAACGTCAACCGTACGAGAATCTTTTATACTTATAAAAAGCGACTTTTGATTTTTTCGAAAGTCGCTTGTTTTTTATTGATTGTAAATTCCCATTTTCTATTTCGGAATATTGTCGGCGAAGATATCCAAAAAACACCGATGCAATTGGCAAAAATGACGAAGATTATTTATTTGCGTGACAACATTAAGCGTTTTTGCGTCGGTCACCAAACTCCGCCAGTATCTTTGACCTCAAGGCGCTTTTTTTCAACCTTGGACATTATTTCAGTTACTGTCTTAAGTGCTTCGCAAAGCTCTTCTTGCTCTCCATCGGTCAAGCAAGAGTCTAAACGACTTTTAGTGATTCCTTCCATTTTATCGTTAAATCTTTGAGCAATATCAACAAGCATGGGAGTCATCATTATGTATACGACCTTTTTATTGTCGGCGGAGGAAACGCGCTTAAGAAAGCCCTTATGGACAAGCTTGTTTATCGGATAGGTTAAACGCTGATTTGATACATTAAGACTCCTTGCAATCTCTGTAGGCGTCAGTCCGCACCCCTTGCGTTTTAAAAGCGAGAATATTTGCGTTTCAAATTTTGTAAACTGTAGATAGTCGTTTGCATCTGCAGTAGTTACTTCCTTTGGAAATACATTCTTCCTAAGCAGCATCGTAGCATGATTAATGTACATACAGAGTGATGTGATACTGTTCACGTTTTCTTCCGATACGTATTCCGTTTCATCAAATTGTCTTGTCAGCACCATGTCGATAAATTCCTTCATTACACTTCTCCTCAGCCCCCGACCTTCGCATCGGTTGCACTCTTCATAAGTTTACATTCTAATTATATACTATTTTATTTTGCGTGTCAATCAATTAACAACATTTTTTCAATTTGTTTTGTTTTGCGCTGTTATTTGCTTGACACTAATTATGTAATTTGATATCATTAATTTAATCATCTTGGATTATAAAAACATTTCGAATTTTTTTATAAAATTTATTTAAATAGTTTTTATAAAGGAGTACATAAACATGCGCAATAAGTGCTTTTTGTTGGTTCAACTCGTATCTGTTTTATTAGTGTTTATTCTGCTTTCGATGGCGACCGGTCGTGTTGACAGGGCGGATGCTTCGCCGAAGGATGCGATGTCGGACACTGCGTCTATATTTAGCGGAGAAGACATATTTGACCTTCAGAGTTTAGCGGAGCGGTATTTTAGCGGTCTCTCTTCGGTAGGCAACTCGATAGATCCGGATGAGAAGGTTTGGGCAATAGTGACTCTTTCCGACAAGTCTTTGGTTGATCTAATGGGGGAGACAACGAGCGTTGCGCTTGTGGAATATCTGCGTACCGCGGAAGGTATTTCTGCGGAGAAAAAAATAATTGCCAAGCAAAAGCTTTTCATGGAAACGCTTTCCAGCAACGGGATTGAGGCTGAATACAAATACTCTTATACAACGCTTACAAACGGACTGGCGGTTAAGCTACGCTACGGAGATTTAGATAAGGTTAGGAAGCTTGGCGGAGTGTTGTCGGTAGGAATATCCGAAGAATACTCTCTTCCCGAAGATACGGATGAGAGCAACATTGCCGAGATAAAGGTATCTCTCAATGCCAACAACAGTCAATTTGACGGTAGCGGAATGGTTATTGCGGTGATAGACACCGGATTGGATTATAAGCACGAAGCGTTCTCAGTAATGCCTACGAGTGCCAAAATAACGAAAAACGACATAGAAGCGGTCATTGGCAAAACCGTTGCTCAAAACGGATATCAGCTTGAAATCAACGATGAGCTTATGGAAATAGGTTTTTCCGACTATCCGCTGACTGCCGATATGGTATACATAAACGAAAAGGTGCCGTTTGCATATGACTATGCGGATGCAGACACGGATGTAATGCCGACGCAGGCTGCCATTGATGCGCAATCGGGCAGTCACGGCACGCACGTTGCGGGAATTGCAGCGGGAAACAACGGCAAGGACTTCTTTGGCGTTGCGCCCAATGCGCAGCTGGCAATCCTTAAGACATTTGGAGACAGCGGTGGAGCTTCTTCGATTGATGTTCTTGCCGCGCTTCAGGATGCATTGATCCTCGGCGTAGATAGCATTAACATGAGTCTTGGGTTACCGTGTGGTTTTGCCTCTGACTATTATCCCGATGTTTATTACAATGCTTTACACGAAGCAGGCATTTCTGTATGTTGCTCTGCGGGTAATTCATCTCAAGCGTATTATGCGAGCCTTTCGGGTAACAAGCCCAAAGTATCGAATGTCGATTATGCAGTTTTGGGATCCTCTGCAAGTTATCCGTCCACCTTTGCGGTTGCATCTATGAATACGGTAAGTAGAAAGTCCTACTACTTTATGTCGGGTAGCGATAAGATTACGTATACTCCTACTCCTAATAGGGATTTTGTAGCTGAGCTATATGCCTTGACCGACTTAAGTGAGCTTGAATATAAGACTGCGGGTAAGGGAATGCCCGAGGACTTTGTCGGCGATTATTCGGGGAAGATTGCACTTATTCAGCGCGGAGGACTCAACTTTGAGGATAAGGTTGCAAATGCAGCCGATGCGGGAGCCATTGCTTGTGTGATCTACGATAACGTTGACGGTGATCCGGTAAATATGTCTATTCAAGAAACGCGTATTCCTGCGCTTTTTATAAGTAAAAAGAGCGGTGAACTACTGTTGGCTTCTTCCGATATGCAGCTTACGTTTTCAAAAGACTTCGTTAGCGAACTTTCCTTGGAAATGTCGAATTTTTCCAGCTGGGGACCGGTGTGTGACCTTTCACTAAAGCCGGAAATAACCGCATTCGGCGGTGATATTTTGTCTTCTGTGCCGTATGGTGACAAATATGAACTTATGAGCGGCACGAGCATGTCGACGCCGGCTGTTGCGGGCTATGTTGCGGTCGTCAAGCAATACCTACGCACATTCTGCGATGTTGATGCGTATGAGTTAAACCTATTGGTCTATAAACTACTTATGAGTACCGCTACTATTTCGTGCGAACCCGACGGAACTCCTTATTCTCCGAGAATTCAAGGGGCAGGGCTTGTCGATTTGGATGGTGCGCTGTCTACCACTGCGTATATCAATGTTGTCGGACAAGATAAAACCAAGATAGAGTTGGGTGATGATAAAGAAAGAACGGGAATTTACGAGATGAAATACAGCATCGTTAATTTCGGCTCTGAAGTACTTCATTTTGATTTATCCTCCATAATTTTGTGTGAGGGCACAGACGACGGCATCTATTGTAGCCTTTCCGCGCATGAGCTTTCTCCCGAAACGGTTTATTATGTGAACGGCGAAGCATCGGATGCGGGTGCGGTTACCGTAAACGGCGGTGAAACGGTGGAGATTAGAGTAATTGTGAAGCTTTCTGACAGTGATCGCGAATATCTTTCAATGTTCCCGTACGGAAATTATATAGATGGTTGGCTTGTTTCAAAAGGAGTTGAATGTGAAAGTCTTTCTGTTCCTTTCCTTGCGTTTTACGGTGATTGGAACGAGGCTCCTATGCTGGACTCCTCTGTATACGACGATGAGGACGGCGTCTTATATGAGAGTATGTGGGTTGGATTAATGCCCGACGGTCAGACATTGGTGCAGATGGGTAAGTATCCGTTCTTATTACCGGAAGGATATGAAGAGCCAAAAGCAATTGCGGAGAAGGTAGCAATTGCGTCCTTCAGCGCAAGCTACGGAATTCAGAGTATATATACTCTCTTTCTCGGATTGCTTAGAAATGCGGAGCTTGTCGAGTATGAAATAAGGGACGTCGACACAGGAGAGGTTTTTCTGTCCTTGGGCGTGCTGAATTGTAGAAAAGCATCGTTCCGCGATAATTACGGACAGGTTGTTCCTCACTACTACGAATTAATCTGGGAAACCGACCAAGCGGAAACGCGTATAGGGGCGGAAGTATTCGGATTGCCGGGTAACACTCATGCCGAAGCAGTTGTGACTGCGTACCGATTACTTGACGAAGAAGAAGGCGCGAGCAATAATAATACATTGACAACGCGAATGGATATCGATTTGCAAGCCCCGACCGTGCTAATAGACGGAACGAACTACCGATATGCGGACGGACGGATGTATCTTGACTTAAACATATTTGATGAGAACTTCGCTATGTCGTATTATTTGGCAATTATATCAAATGGCATCGTATATGACGTGTTCGATATGTATCCTATCTACAACGACGTGCGGAACTCAAGCACTTACGTATCCATAGATATTACCGATTATGTTGATTTACTGGTAAGTGGAGCTTACTTCGGTTTGATTACATATGACTATGCATTGAATTCATCGTTGTTGTACATACAATTACCGCGATATCAGTTACTGAATGAGGCAAAGAACTTGCAGGTTAGGAATGCGGAGTTTGCCAAAACGGAGTACAAGTTGGGTTTAGGTAATACCTTTGACATAATTCCCGACATATATCCGTTGATTTGTGAGGAAGTTCATAATATTTCTTACTACTATACATGCGAAGACGATTCCGTGTTTACCTCCGATAACGGAGTGCTAACCGCTAAAGCAATCGGGCGCGCAGAGGTCACATGCTATGTTATGTACACATACGAAGGCAGGGTGCAGGTAATTGAAACCAATACCATTGCCGAAGTAATGCCTCGTCCCGACGGTGTGCGTTTTGAGAAGGATAACTATACAATGGTTCCTAATGTTGGCGCATATCTCGAGCCTGTTTGGATTAACGGTTGGGCAAGCCTTTCTCGTTCGGAGTTTACGTCATCGAATCCCGAGGTGGTTGAGGCTCACGATGGAGGAATGCTTTCGCGTAAGATAGGAAGTGCGACAATCAGCGGTACATTCTACTTTATCAATGAGTTTGGAGAGGAAATCGGTTTATCCGCAACGACAAAGGTAGAGGTTCATGACGGGATAGCTGTAAACGGAAACCCGATTATACCGACGGGCTTGGATGTTAACGTTACAATAAACGAGCTGTCGTTTAAAGCCGATAACAACCCTTATAATGCCGTTATTACCGACCCGGATTGTAAAGTCGGAGATAGTATTGTATTAGATATTAATGCTATTCCGTGGTTTGCAAACAAAACCGCTACGATAGAACAGGTCAGCGGATATGTCGGTGACTACGTTGTTAATGGTAATAAAATACTTATAAACCGAGTAGATAGCTGTGCATTTGTAATTCAATCCAACGTAGATGAAGACGTATATGTGTTTTTCATGATACAGATATCCGATCCCGATAACTATGTTGCTGATGAATATCGCAGTGGAAACAGACTATCTGTTTCGAGCATATCTCTTTCAAAATTTGACGAGTTGGGCTTTACGCTTCCGCGGTATTCGCGCAGCTTGGCGGAAATAGTTGCGGATTCGCAGGCAAGCTTCGATCCTGAAGAAGCGGTGCGAATGTATAATCAACAGGGAATCAGTACCGTACCGGTCATTAATGAGACTTATCCGAATGACAACATTATCGGTGCGGAAGGTACGGGAACCATTCTTCTCGATGATACAGGTACGGTTGTGCTTAAGTGGATAAGGGCAGATGAAACTGTTGAGCATTTATATATACCGGAGGGAGTAACTACAATCGGCGAAAAGGCGTTTTATTATGCGAAGGGATTATTGAACGTTCATATGCCGAGCACTCTCAAGTATATCGAGAGCGGTGCTTTCATGATTAACAGCTCAATAGAGCATATTTATGGAATACCGTCATGTATCGAGTATATTGGCGATTATGCTTTCTATGGCGCGCGTGTTTTGACGATTGAAATGCCTAAGGAAACGGACGGACCATTTGTAATCGGAGAATACGGTGTTTGGAATACATTATTAACCGAATTCCACCTTCCGATAGGAACGGTATCTTTGGGTGAGAGAGCTTTTTACATGAACTTCGAGATGATCGGCGATGTCTTTACTCTTCCCGATACGGTTAAGTACGTTGGCAGTCACTGCTTTACATATTGCAAATGGAACTGTTACGCTTTGCCTTCACAAATAGAATACATCGGACAGGCTGCTTTCGCCCTTATGTATGATCACTTTAACATACCCGAGCTGGTTTTCCCCGAGTCATGTACACACGTAGGACCGGCGGCTTTCGTCCGTGGCCATATCAATAAAATATACATTGGAAAGACTCTAAGGGATATTCCGTTTGGAAACTCCTTAATAAATGAGTATGCCACTTTTGAGATTGACCCCGAGCATCCTGATTACGTGTATGTTGACGGAATGGTAATAAACAAAAGCACTCATACGCTTGTATATGTTCAGGAGGTTTTCAACGATGAAGTAATTATTCCGTATGGAATAACTCGAATCGATGATGGAGTTCTCTCGTGGAAGGCTAATGCAAATACGGTGCATGTTCCCGAAACGGTAGCGCGCATTGGAGCGGATGCACTTGTAAACTGTAAAAAGATATATTTTTACGGAAAAAAGGCTCCGACGTTGGAATTAGGGCTGTTTGGATTGTCCTATACGAATTTCTATTGGAAGACGACTCTATATTACTTCGATGGAGAAGGCTATGACGATCCCGCATATAGCTGTGCAGACTTTATGATGGTTAATATGAAGCTTGCTCCGCCTGTAAAATTGTCGATGCAAGAGCTGTATGGGGTAGAGTATTTCTGTGTAACGGATAACGGTGACGGTACAGTTGTGCTGGATCTGACCGCAAGAATGTTTTCTCAAATATATACGCTTTATAGATCGGTAAACGGTTCAGAATTCGAAGTCGTTGCTTCCGACCTAAGAGGCAGTTATATTGACAGCGTACACTACGGCGACACATACAGATATTACGCGGAGGCAAGGAACGGATCCCCTTATGCAACCACATATACCTATTCTGCTTCCGATATCGTGACGGTAGTCCCCGTTTCTATTGCCGCCGATAGAGTCATAGAGATAATAGAAAAGCTTCAGATTACCTCGGTAGCCGACATAGGAAAACTTAGCGATGCTCAACTGGCTTACAATAGCCTTAGCCAAATGGATAAGGATTGCGTCACGAATATCGATAAGCTTTATGAAGCAGAGAGAATCCTTAAAGCCTATCAGCTTAACGACACGTTCCTAAATATAGATAGCGACGGTGTGGCTCTTCGCGCACGTGCCAGATATGATGCTCTCGACGAAGACATGAAGAAGTATATATACAATTATCCGTTGCTCGCGGAATACGAAAAACAGATGGCATTAAGAGCGGCTGAAGAAGTTGCGCGTATCGAGCGGGAAACGGCTCAAACAGAGGCTTTAGAGGAGCAACAGAAGCTTATTGATGAACTAAATCAAACGAAAGACAAGCTCCAAGTTGAACTCGATAAGCCTAGAGCCTACGTTACTTGCGGTACGGTTCGAGGACTCGATGGATTCGGCGGTGGAGGAGCCGTTATACTGACTCTTGCTTTGATTTTTGCGTGCTTATTGGTGGTTCGCAGGAAGAACGGAAAAACCGATATAGGCTCTAAGCGGTAACAACCATAGAAGTCACTTTGATTACATTAGGTTCTAAGCGGAATTACCGTTTTGAATAGATAAAAAAGGAGAAAGAATATCATGAAAAAAATCACTGTAGTATTGGTTCTTATTTTAATGGCTGTATTCGTTCTGACGGCTTGTGTAAAAACGGAATCATTCAAAGTAACCTTCGTCGATTATGACGGAACGGTTATTAAAACATTGTATGTTGCAAAAGGATCAGATGCAACTGCGCCTGCCGATCCGATTAGGGAAGCGGATGATGATAATGTCTATACCTTTGCAGGTTGGAATGTAGACTTTTCATACATAACGGGAAATATTACCGTAACCGCTACCTACACAACGGTTCCTATCACCTATGAGGTTCAATTCGTGGATTATGACGGAACAGTGTTAAAAGCCGAAACAGTAGCCGCAAGAAAAGCTGCTACCGCGCCTGACGACCCTATTCGTGCAGACGATGACACCTATTCGTATACGTTTATCGGTTGGGATAAGGATTACAGCTCAATTATTGCAGATACGGTTATAACCGCCACATACGAACAAACAATTATCCCTTTATATCTTCTAACTGTTTCCGCCGGTGAAAACGGAACAATAAACGATGTTACTGGAGAGTACAAGCAGGGCGAAATAGTAAATTTGGTCGCAACACCGAACGAAGATTATTATTTTGTCGGTTGGTACATCGGCACAACTCTTATAAGTAGTGACAAGGAGTATGCCTATACCGTAACAGCGGAAGATGGAATAATTATCAGCGCTTTATTTAAGTTTGCACAGGCTCCCGGCTATTACCTTGCCTGGACAGCCAACAACTTCCTTGAAGGTGTGAACCTAACCGCAGACAACGCATGGAAGCTCAAAAACGCTACTTTTTCTGATGGCGCCTGGTTCTCCATAGATTGCTTTGGTATAAGAATTTCTATGGGTGACGACTATTACTCGGCATTACGTTCCGCATCCTTCAAGATCATTCATGTTCTTGAAAATCATACGGTAGAAGAGTTGGGTGCAAAGACATACACCATGCCGACAACCTATTGTGATGTATTTCTATGTGTTGAGTTCAAAACGGATACAAACGAGATAATATTGCACGAGCTTGATCACTGGGAGTACTTCTCTCCGTTTTTTTAAATCAAATAAAACATTGGTAATAATTCATTATTAGCCTAGCCCCATGAGCAGGGCATATTCCATGAGAATGAAGAGTCGTTACGTCTTTGTGCGTTAATGCTTTGTTTCATTGGAATGTGTCCTTTTCTTTTACCTCTTAGATAAGCAACTTGAAGAAATAAGGAATTGTAATATACATCAATGATACAAGTAGTGGTACATTGTCAGTATATTATCATATGCAGTCCCGATAAATATGTATAACATCTGTCCCTAATTCTTGCGGCTATTCTGCCATTTAGGTATAGTTGTGTCGGCAATTAAAGGTAATTTAACGAACTTTTCTGGTTAGTAAACTAATCTTTTAGTTTTTGCTATTGAAGGTGTCTTATTGCCTTGTATTTAATCGAAAAAAACTTATATTAGCGGTAGCAATTGACATAGTCGCATAGAAATGTGTATATTTGTTTATTAGTTAATTATTGCTTGACAAGACGTAGATATTGTTGTAAAATAATTTTAGGTAAGCAGTCAAAGGCGTTTGGAAATAAATATTGGATTTCGTTTACTTGCATTCTTATGGCTATGCTTGACGGTAATCTATAAATATGCAGCTAATTAATATACAATCGTTTTGACAATACTTATTGAGAGAGCGAGGGAGAGTATGGAATACGAAAAGATGCTTCATTTAAGCAAGGATTTGGATAATTTAATGTATCAATACATGGCGACTATTAAGCCTTATCAGGATCAAGCTGCGGAGGCAGGTTTGCATTTTTTGGACAAAAGGTTGCATAACATAGTTGCATATTTGGCAATTGCAAAGAAAGATAGTATTACTCATATAGCAATGAGCGTAGCTGCATCATTAAAGAACACCAGTCGCAGGATTAAGCACTTACAAGAGCTTGGGTATGTCAATAGGGGCGTTGACCCGAACGATTTTAGAACAAGTTTAATTGAAATTACACAAAAAGGGTTAGATTACTACAATTCGCATGAAGAATTTAATGTTCGAGCGATACTTGATGCTGTTAATGAGAGATTGACCGATAAAGAGCAAGATGAGATGTGCCGGTATGTTATCCAACTGACTATATTATTGGCTAAGCTTGACGACAACAAAAAGTAGTGGGACCAAGCGGTCCGAGTTAACTTTTGGAGCAAAATGGAAGCAACGTTAATTCGTTCAATATTTAGGTATTTATGATGGTGAAATGTGTTCCGACGACAACGCAGGGCTGTAGTTTGGCTATGGTCCGCGTTTTTTGATTTAAATTGTCTATTACTGTCTACCGACAGATATTATGAATAAGCTACTTTATCCGACGAATGTCCTGAAGAATTCACTGTTTTGGAATTATAATGTCTTGAATATCTACCGTCAGACACAATGGTTAGCTAGATATTCCGATGAATATCTATAAGAATTCACTGTTTTTTTTAAATCTGTTAAAAATTTCTACCGTCAGGTATTATGAATAAGCTACTTAATCCGATGAATGTCCAAAAGATTAAGCTATTTCGTGTCCGACATTTGGAATGCATAGCATTTCCGCTATGGAACTTACTTTTGCAGTAAACATAGAATCCAAAGAAATAGAAATTTTGTTTTTTTATGCTTGCATTTATTGACAAAAGGTTTCTGATATGTTATCATAGCCGACGTGGAAGCGTATCGAAGCGGTCATAACGAGCTCGACTCGAAATCGAGTTGTCGCAGTTGATGCGGCACGTGGGTTCGAATCCCACCGCTTCCGCCAAGTGTATCGGTTAAAAAGTCTTCTGGCTTTTTAACCGATTTTCACGTTAAAAAGGGCTTTTTAGCCTGTTTTCAAGCAAATATTTATGTAATTTAAGACCGAGTGAACTGTCAAAGGTTCGCCCGGTCTATTTTTTTGCCCAATTCCGCCCTAAAATGGCACGACACTTTTTACACGCATTAACGAGGCTGTATAGAGTAAAAAGTACGAGTGGGTAGGACTTGAACCTTAAAACGCACAACAGGTGTCGTGTAATGCGTACATCAACCCCTTTACATTCAAGCCGAAATGTGGTATACTGTTACAAATAATATGGAGGAGTATAGGGATAAGCGTATGAAGCAAGAGAAAGCCTACAAGATAAAACTTGTCAAGATACTGGAAATACTTCGGCAGGATTCTGACGAAGACCATTATATGCCGACACCGGAATTGCTTGCTAAACTTGCGGCGCAGGGCATTGAGTGCGAGCGGAGAACTCTCTACTTGGACATACAGGTACTCAACGATTTTGGGTATGAAGTCCTGACTGAAAAGCGACCCGGCAAGCCGAACGGATACTGTATCGTTGACCGTAACTTTGACGTCCCCGAACTTCGCATATTAATGGACGCGGTGCAGGCTGCAAGTTTTGTTACGCCTAAAAAGACTGAGGTCTTGCTTGATAAAATAGCCGACCTCGGTGGCAGCCACAGAGCCGAATTGCTCAAAAGCAACATAGTAAAATTCAATACGGTGAAGAGCAGTAACGAGAGTATCTTCTATTCCATCAACGAAATAACCCAAGCCATAGAACAAGGGAAAAAGGTTTCGTTCAAATACTTTGACTACGATGAGAATCGGAACAGGGTATATAGGAAGGACAACAAAAGGTACTTCGTCAACCCGTTGGCAACGGTGTTCTCTGAGGACAACTACTACTTGATAGGCTATTACGGCAAGCACGAGGGCGTGGTTCATTTCAGGATAGACAGAATGGACGTTGTTGAGTTAGTACCCGACCAACCAAAAGACCCGTACAAGGGCGAAGATATTGACCTAACAAAGCACAAACGTCAACTGTTTGGAATGTACCAGGGCAATGGTCAGGAGGTAGAGTTCCTTGCTGATAAGAGCATACTCGACCCCATATTTGACAAGTTTGGAGAGAGCATAGAGCTTACGGTCAAAGCGGACGGCAAGGTGAGCTTCAAGGCGGAGGTGCAGGTCAGTAACGTGTTCTTCGGTTGGTGTCTGTCCTTTGGTGATAAGCTCAAGGTGACGGCGCCGGAGGATATTACAAGTAAAATTGAAGAGTACATAGGAATACTGGCGAAGCAGTATTCGAGCTAATAATTAAGTGAGGAAATAATGTTCAGTAGCATAGGTAAATTCTTTCTCGATATCATCGAGAACAATATGTACATAACTAATAACTGGTTCTGGGACACAGTCATTTTTGCTGCAATTGGAGCAATAGCATATTTCATTGCTTTTGCAAAAGTAGGCGATTGGGCAGGCGATTTAGGTTATAGTTCAGGTCTTATGAGTTTAGTGCATTGGGCTCTACGCATATTCCTTTTTTGGCTAATCGGGTCTATTGTGATGTTTTTTGTCGGGATTATCCGGTTCTGTTTATCACTGCCTTGGTGGGTATACTTGATTGCCGGTGTAGCTGTAATTTCGATTATCGCTACAATAAAAATCATTAGATATAGGAGGAAAACTAATGCCGTTTAAGGGTACAGATAAAAATGCTTACAAAAGGGCGAGCGCTGGAAAGACTCGGACAGAGAGAAGTAGACTCTATAAAAAGTATAAAAAAGAAAATGAAGGAGGAGGAATATTTTCCTTCTTGTTTGGAAAAAGCAAAACTGGTGATACAAGAATAAAGCCGGTAAAGGTAAATATTGATGGGAGCAGACCTCATGTACAAAAACAGAATTTAGTAAAGAAAATGAAAACGCAAAATAAGTCAACAAAGGTATCTCGGAGAAACGACTATTATAAGCAAACTTTATTGGATGACCTAAGAGACTACAGGAGCTCAAAAGTTGTGTCATGTATATCGGACGGCCTTGCCCAATTTGTTATTAAGTGCGGAGGGCAAGAGTGGGATAACTCCACAAAAAACGAAGTCCGCTCAGCGATAGCATTAGTGGCATCGGAAGTAATAAACAAGGCTTTTGAAGAGCCGTTAAAAATCGTGAAGAACATAGAGCTGTTTATTAAAGTAGGTAAAACAATCTATAAGGTTGTTGCTTGGATTGATGAAAAGGCTAAGCAATTAAGAATAATTGACTCAGAATTTAGCGAGGTCAGTAACGGAGATGCTGAATACACAGCTTTTTCAGAGAAATACTCCATACCTGTTGTGGATTGAAATAGACAAGAAAGACAAGAAGAAGGCAAACTACAAGCAGCAAAACCGTAAGGAATTTTCAAGCAGTCTTAGTATTTCTTGACAGGGGCATATTTTATATGATATACTATGACATATTAAGACAAAGAGGTGCAGGAAATGACTTTTGCTGAGAAAGTGAAATACGTCAGAGCAAAACTCCTAATAACCCAAAAAGAGCTTGCAGAACAGGTAGGCGTAGCTATGGTTACTGTCGCCAGGTGGGAATCGCAAGGACTACAGCCACGCTTTTTGGCTGAGAAAAAGTTTGAGGCATTCTGCGAGAAAAAGAACATTAAATTTGAGGAGTAAAGATAATGGCTGAAAACGGTGTAATCTACATATTGACCAACCCTTCTTTTCCAGATTACGTAAAAATCGGGTATGCAAAGAACGTAAAAGAAAGATTAAACCAGCTGAACCGCAGCGAATGCATACCATTTGCTTTCAGAGTTTATGCAACGTACGAGGTTGAGTCTACTCTTTCGGATAAGAAACTACATGATATTATCGATAAACTTAACCCCGACCTGAGAGCAATAGAAACATTTAATGGAAAACAGCGCAAAAGAGAGTTCTATGCGATGTCGCCAGAAGATGCATATTCGTTGTTGCAGTCTATTGCGGCAATTCATGGATATGAGAGCAGGCTCGTTTTAGTAGAACCGGATGCCACAGAAAAACAGGAAGAAGCAATGGCCGAAGCAATAACTAAGGAACGTTCAAAAGGGGAAAATTTCTCGTTTTTTAAATGCCATATACCCGTAGGAGCGACTCTTGTATACGTTGGCAATGAAGAAATAACCTGTACGGTAGTGGACGATAGGAAGATAGACTATAACGGTCAAATTATGTATACAACCACACTGGCAAAAATCCTGACAGGAAGAAAGCACGGAGTAAACGGACCGATGTATTTTACTTATAATGGGAAAAATCTTGGTACATACTATGACGAGTTTCAAGGGAAATAAGGACAGAGGAGAAAAGTAATGGCCGAAAAGAACAATGCAAATATAGGCTTCGAAAAACAAATATGGGATGCCGCTTGTGTGCTGTGGGGACATATTCCCGCTGCTGAATACCGAAAAGTAATAGTAGGCTTGATTTTTTTACGCTACATATCCTGTGCTTTTGAAAAACGATACAAGGCACTTGTGGCAGAGGGAGAAGGCTTTGAGGATGATAGAGATGCTTATGCTTCCGAAAACGTGTTTTTCGTACCAGAAGAGGCTCGGTGGGAAAAGATTTCTGCGGCAGCTCACACCCCTGAAATTGGCAAAGTCATTGACACAGCCATGAGAGCCATTGAGCTTGAAAATAAAACGCTTAAAGACGTCTTACCAAAAAACTATGCGAGCCAAGACCTGGACCAACGTGTTCTTGGTAATGTTGTTGACCTGTTCACTAACAAAATGCAAATGGACGATACGGAAGAGAGCAAAGACCTTCTCGGTAGAACCTATGAGTATTGCATATCGCAGTTTGCGGCATACGAAGGAGTCAAGGGCGGTGAGTTCTACACTCCGTCAAGCATTGTAAAAACAATAGTAGCCATTCTCAAGCCATTCAGCAATTGCCGTGTATATGACCCTTGCTGTGGTTCAGGTGGAATGTTCGTTCAGTCGGTTAAATTCCTGCAAGCACACAGCGGGAAGCGTGACCAAATAGCGGTTTTCGGTCAAGAGTCTAATGCCGACACCTGGAAAATGGCAAAAATGAATATGGCTATTCGTGGAATAGACGCCAACTTTGGACCGTATCAGGCGGATACGTTTTACAGTGATTTACACCCTCAGTTAAAAGCAGATTTTATTATGGCGAATCCGCCATTTAACCTGTCAAACTGGGGGCAAGATAAACTAAAAGAAGATAAACGTTGGAAATACGGTTTACCCCCTGCGGGAAATGCCAACTTTGCTTGGATACAGCACATGATATACCACCTCGCTCCAAACGGAAAACTTGGCTTAGTTCTTGCAAACGGAGCCCTTTCCTCACAGACAAGCGGAGAGGGTGAAATAAGGAAAAAGATTATCGAGGACGACTTGGTCGAGGGCATTGTTGCGATGCCTACTCAGTTGTTTTATAGCGTTACTATTCCCGTTACGTTATGGTTTATCAGTAAGAATAAAAAGCAGAAAGGGAAAACGGTCTTTATTGATGCCCGTAAAATGGGGTATATGGTTGACCGAAAACACAGAGACTTTACGGAAGGAGTACAGGAAGACGGTTCAATTGGCGACATAGACAGAATCGCCAAAGCATTTGAAGACTTCCAAAACGGTACATTAGACGAGGTAAAAGGTTTCTGTTCCGTTAAAACTACGGAGGAAATTGCAGCCCAAGACTATGTATTAACCCCCGGACGCTATGTAGGCATAGAAGACGGTCCGATTGACGATGAGCCTTTTGATGATAAGATGAGAAGGCTAACCTCTGAACTATCGGTAATGTTTGATAGGTCTCACGAACTCGAAGATGAAATACGCAAGAAGTTGGGGGCTATTGGATATGAAATCTAAGCTATCGTCCTTGTGCGATTATGTGACTGGGAAAACATCAGTTGCAGCATTAACAAAGAAAACATACATTTCCACGGAGAATATGCTTGTTGAACGTGCCGGTATAACCGAGTCGAGTGCCTTACCGTTAATTGCGACAACTCAGAAATATAGCAAATCCGATATTCTTGTATCCAATATCAGACCGTATTTTAAGAAGATATGGCAAGCAGAATGGGATGGAGGATGCTCCAATGATGTGCTTGTATTCAGAGCAAAAAGTGGTTGTGACCCAAAGTTTTTATATTACGTTTTAGCAGATGACGGCTTTTTTGCTTACTCTACTAAAACGTCAAAAGGAACAAAAATGCCAAGGGGGGACAGAAAGGCAATTATGGATTATCCTGTCCCTGATTTGGATAGCGATAGCCAACGTAAAATTGCCTCGATTCTTTCATCATTAGATGAAAAAATAATTATTAATAGGAGGATAAACGATAATTTACTTGAGCAAGCACAGACTTTGTTTAAGTCATGGTTTGTGGATTTTGAGCCTTTTGACGAGCAATACTGCATTACACCTGCGGGAACTAAGGCTCCGCCATCACTTTTGATGAGTCGTATTGCAGATATTCCCCATATACTTGAAACAGGACGTCGTCCTAAAGGAGGAGCTGTCACCGAAGGCATCCCAAGCGTCGGAGCTGAGAACGTGAAAGAAATCGGTTCTGTCAATTTCGCCTCAACTAAATACATTCCTAAAGACTTTGCTGCCTCATTAAAGTCCGGAGAAGTGCATGGGTACGAACTTATGCTTTACAAGGATGGTGGCAAACCTGGCACTTTCATTCCCCATTTTTCAATGTTTGGAGAAGGATTTCCATTTGACAAGTTTTACATCAATGAGCACGTATTCAAACTGGACTTTTTCGTTCCCGGCTATAATGAGTTTGCATATTTTTATCTGCAGACCGATTACCCATACCACTGGCTTGCTAACAACGGAGGTAAAGCTGCCGTTCCAGGAATAAATCAACAGGATGTTAACTCGATTTGGATATTTACGCCCGAAAACTCAAAGGTGCAAGAGTTTTGCGCTTGGGTTCGTCCGTTATTTAGGACAATTCTAACTAATTGTGCCCAAAATGTTAAGCTTTCCAAGCTCAGAGATGAGTTGTTACCAAGGCTTATGTCGGGCGAATTGGATGTATCCGACATAAAGGCTGAGCTCTAAACCGCTAAATTATCGTTTATAGGAGGAACTATGAAATATAAAAAAGGTGATATTGTGCTACTCTATGATGAGCAGACAGCGTTGATACTTAAGGTCAATTCAGAAACGAAAAAGTATTTAGTCGTAAATACCGATGATAACAATGGCGAGGCTTTTTCTGTTTCAGAGGCTGAAATTTATATGTTAGTTACCAGGATGTAGGTAATAACCTCTCACCGACGGCGAGAGTGAACAGTAGAACTGCCGTTGCATAGTCGTTCTCCAAAAAAATTACAGGAGAAAAACTATGGAACAGGAATTCATCAATGACGTTGTCCTTGGAATGCTTCCATTCTTAGACAACAGGCAAATGCAGGAGCTACAAAAAGTGCTAAAACACGCACTTCACGGGAAATCAATCGTTACGGAGGAAAATGGAAACCTTGAACCGATTGAAAAGGAAAACGACCAACTTGCTACGCTATTTATAGCAGCAAAACGAGTCGAGGGATGTTCGGAAAAGTCTCTGAAATACTACCAAATGACGATAACAACGCTATTGTCGACTGTTGGCAAGGATGTTCGGAGAATAACAACGGATGACCTGCGAGCATATTTGACTAATTATCAGTCAACCAAATGCTCAAGCAAGGTTACCATAGATAACATAAGGCGGATACTATCGAGCTTCTTTTCATGGCTTGAGGACGAAGATTATATTCTCAAAAGTCCAGTGAGAAGAATACATAAGGTAAAATCCACAGCCAGCATTAAGGAGACTTACTCAGACGAGGCTCTTGAGGAAATGAGGGACAACTGCGTTGAATTGCGAGACCTTGCAATAATTGATATGCTTGCCTCGTCAGGAATGCGTGTCGGAGAAATGGTACTGTTAAACCGAGAGGATATAGACTTTTCAGAGAGAGAATGTGTGGTGCTCGGTAAGGGCGATAAGGAAAGGCCAGTGTACTTTGACGCACGAACAAAGATACACTTGATGAACTACCTAAACAGCAGGACTGATGATAACCCAGCATTGTTTGTGTCTCTCAAATCGCCGTTCAATCGATTGCTAATCGGAGGAATTGAGGTTCGAATAAGAGAACTTGGTAGGCGGTTAGGCGTGATTAAGTCTCACCCACATAAGTTCAGACGTACGCTTGCAACCACGGCAATAGACAAGGGAATGCCGATAGAGCAGCTACAGTGCCTTTTAGGGCATAAACGAATAGACACAACCTTGCAGTATGCAAAGGTAAAACAGAGCAATGTAAAAATTGCTCATAGGAAATACATTGGATAGGAGTGTAATATGCGAAAGTGTTGTATTGGAGATATTTGTGAATCAGTATCAGATACATATAGAGGCAATGCGAATCAAGTTGTTCTGATAAACACTTCTGACGTACTCGACGGAAGAGTTTTGAACCATACATACGTAAAAAACGAGGGTCTAAAAGGTCAATTTAAGAAAACATTTGCAAAAAACGATATATTATACTCGGAAATAAGGCCCGCCAATAAGCGTTTTGCTTTTGTGGATTTCTGTAATACTGGTGATTATATCGCATCAACGAAACTGATGGTAATTCGCTCCAAGACACACATGGTTAGACCACGGTTTTTATTTGCAATACTAAAATCACAAGGGTTGATTGATGAACTTCAGACGTTGGCTGAAACAAGGTCTGGTACATTTCCTCAAATAACTTTTTCTGGTGAATTAGCATCAAAAGAGATTTTTCTTCCCGAACTTGAATATCAAGACAAGATTGTGTCGGTACTTGATTCAATAGAGGGAAGAATCTCAACAAATGCTTTGATAAACGATAATTTACTTGAGCAAGCACAGACTTTGTTTAAGTCATGGTTTGTGGATTTTGAGCCTTTTGACGAGCAATACTGCATTACACCTGCGGGAACTAAGGCTCCGCCATCACTTTTGATGAGTCGTATTGCAGATATTCCCCATATACTTGAAACAGGACGTCGTCCTAAAGGAGGAGCTGTCACCGAAGGCATCCCAAGCGTCGGAGCTGAGAACGTGAAAGAAATCGGTTCTGTCAATTTCGCCTCAACTAAATACATTCCTAAAGACTTTGCTGCCTCATTAAAGTCCGGAGAAGTGCATGGGTACGAACTTATGCTTTACAAGGATGGTGGCAAACCTGGCACTTTCATTCCCCATTTTTCAATGTTTGGAGAAGGATTTCCATTTGACAAGTTTTACATCAATGAGCACGTATTCAAACTGGACTTTTTCGTTCCCGGCTATAATGAGTTTGCATATTTTTATCTGCAGACCGATTACCCATACCACTGGCTTGCTAACAACGGAGGTAAAGCTGCCGTTCCAGGAATAAATCAACAGGATGTTAACTCGATTTGGATATTTACGCCCGAAAACTCAAAGGTGCAAGAGTTTTGCGCTTGGGTTCGTCCGTTATTTAGGACAATTCTAACTAATTGTGCCCAAAATGTTAAGCTTTCCAAGCTCAGAGATGAGTTGTTACCAAGGCTTATGTCGGGCGAATTGGATGTATCCGACATAAAGGCTGAGCTCTAAACCGCTAAATTATCGTTTATAGGAGGAACTATGAAATATAAAAAAGGTGATATTGTGCTACTCTATGATGAGCAGACAGCGTTGATACTTAAGGTCAATTCAGAAACGAAAAAGTATTTAGTCGTAAATACCGATGATAACAATGGCGAGGCTTTTTCTGTTTCAGAGGCTGAAATTTATATGTTAGTTACCAGGATGTAGGTAATAACCTCTCACCGACGGCGAGAGTGAACAGTAGAACTGCCGTTGCATAGTCGTTCTCCAAAAAAATTACAGGAGAAAAACTATGGAACAGGAATTCATCAATGACGTTGTCCTTGGAATGCTTCCATTCTTAGACAACAGGCAAATGCAGGAGCTACAAAAAGTGCTAAAACACGCACTTCACGGGAAATCAATCGTTACGGAGGAAAATGGAAACCTTGAACCGATTGAAAAGGAAAACGACCAACTTGCTACGCTATTTATAGCAGCAAAACGAGTCGAGGGATGTTCGGAAAAGTCTCTGAAATACTACCAAATGACGATAACAACGCTATTGTCGACTGTTGGCAAGGATGTTCGGAGAATAACAACGGATGACCTGCGAGCATATTTGACTAATTATCAGTCAACCAAATGCTCAAGCAAGGTTACCATAGATAACATAAGGCGGATACTATCGAGCTTCTTTTCATGGCTTGAGGACGAAGATTATATTCTCAAAAGTCCAGTGAGAAGAATACATAAGGTAAAATCCACAGCCAGCATTAAGGAGACTTACTCAGACGAGGCTCTTGAGGAAATGAGGGACAACTGCGTTGAATTGCGAGACCTTGCAATAATTGATATGCTTGCCTCGTCAGGAATGCGTGTCGGAGAAATGGTACTGTTAAACCGAGAGGATATAGACTTTTCAGAGAGAGAATGTGTGGTGCTCGGTAAGGGCGATAAGGAAAGGCCAGTGTACTTTGACGCACGAACAAAGATACACTTGATGAACTACCTAAACAGCAGGACTGATGATAACCCAGCATTGTTTGTGTCTCTCAAATCGCCGTTCAATCGATTGCTAATCGGAGGAATTGAGGTTCGAATAAGAGAACTTGGTAGGCGGTTAGGCGTGATTAAGTCTCACCCACATAAGTTCAGACGTACGCTTGCAACCACGGCAATAGACAAGGGAATGCCGATAGAGCAGCTACAGTGCCTTTTAGGGCATAAACGAATAGACACAACCTTGCAGTATGCAAAGGTAAAACAGAGCAATGTAAAAATTGCTCATAGGAAATACATTGGATAGGAGTGTAATATGCGAAAGTGTTGTATTGGAGATATTTGTGAATCAGTATCAGATACATATAGAGGCAATGCGAATCAAGTTGTTCTGATAAACACTTCTGACGTACTCGACGGAAGAGTTTTGAACCATACATACGTAAAAAACGAGGGTCTAAAAGGTCAATTTAAGAAAACATTTGCAAAAAACGATATATTATACTCGGAAATAAGGCCCGCCAATAAGCGTTTTGCTTTTGTGGATTTCTGTAATACTGGTGATTATATCGCATCAACGAAACTGATGGTAATTCGCTCCAAGACACACATGGTTAGACCACGGTTTTTATTTGCAATACTAAAATCACAAGGGTTGATTGATGAACTTCAGACGTTGGCTGAAACAAGGTCTGGTACATTTCCTCAAATAACTTTTTCTGGTGAATTAGCATCAAAAGAGATTTTTCTTCCCGAACTTGAATATCAAGACAAGATTGTGTCGGTACTTGATTCAATAGAGGGAAGAATCTCAACAAATGCTTTGATAAACGATAATTTAGCGGTTTAGAGCTCAATATTGGATACGTCTAATTCGCCCGACATAAGGCGAGGTAAAAGCAGGTCTCGCAAAGATGATAGATTGACAATTTCAAAACAATTGCGAGAAATAGTGTCGAATAATGGTCGGGTTATGTCGCAGTATTGCGCTACAAAGGCTCCTGAAGGTAATGCGAGCGGTAAAGTTTCAACATTATTTTTGTTAATGTGTTGTTGAGCACCGCCAGTCTGATGCGATGTAAGTGTTTTGATGTTCTCTATTACAAAGGGATATATGAATTCATACGGAATGGCTTCATTTGGAACAATGCCAACAACCGATTGATTAGCACAGCTGTCAATCTCCAAAAGACTTACTTTTCCGAGCGTTGCACCTGTTATTGCAATTACAGTTGTTTTTGCTGGAAGCAATTTGGTTGCAGACCGCTTAAGACCTAATTCTGTAATCATTTCACTTGGAGCGGTAATACGAAACTGATTAACAGTGCCAGAATTAATCCAAGGAATCGTTCCATTCCAGTATTCTGGCTTATTACGGTTTGGCGTACCGCCAAGAACACAATCGCAAACTTGCCCCAAGGTGGTTTGGCTAATAACTTCATAATTGTTATTGACGAAGAAGCTACGATAGATTGCTTGAGCTTGTTGCTGTAAATTATCGTTTAGCGTAGAAATTGTTGAGAAGACAGACAGATGCTTGCATAGTGAGCGAAAATCAAGTATAATTATTGCATAATCGACTCGGAAATGCAATAGTAAAGGAGAAACAGAATGCCTTACACAGAGGATTCCTACGAACAGTCAATTCTCGAACTATTTAAGGGAATGGGCTATGAATATGCATATGGACCGGAGATTGACAGGGACTTTTATTGCCCACTTTATGAGTCAGTCTTGCAGGAGTCGCTTTATCGAATCAACAAAGGATTGCCCACAGACGCAATAGCCGATGCGATATATAAGCTAAAAAACTTTGAAAGTGCCGAATTGGTTCAAAAAAATGCGGTATTCATGGATTATTTGCAAAACGGCATTCGTGTGAAGTATTACGAAAAGGGCGAGGAGCGTTCGACTATTGCATATTTGGTGGATTATGCCAACCCGGATAACAACTCTTTCATTGTAGCAAACCAATGGACATTTATAGAAAACAGCAACAAGAGACCGGATGTCATTCTTTTCATTAACGGATTACCGCTTGTCGTGGTGGAGCTGAAATCGCCGTCCAGAGAGCAAACGGATGTGTCGGATGCCTATAGGCAGCTTCGCAACTATATGACAGAAATACCGTCAATGTTTATATACAACGCAATATGCGTTATGAGCGACCAACTTACTTCTAAGGCGGGAACGATAACCTCAGGCGAAGACCGCTTTATGGAGTGGAAGACCAAAGACGGAAGCTATGAAGAAACGCAATATGCTCATTTTGATACATTCTTCGAGGGTATGTTTGAAAAGGCAAGACTACTCGACATTATAAAGAATTTTATTTGTTTTTCAAACGACGGAATAACAAACGTCAAGATACTTGCGGCTTATCACCAATATTTTGCAGTTAAAAAGGCAATTGAATCAACCAAAAAAGCAACCATTACGGATGGCAAAGCAGGTGTCTTTTGGCATACGCAGGGTAGTGGAAAGTCGCTTTCAATGGTCTTCTATGCGCAGTTGTTACAGAAAAACCTAAACAGTCCGACAATAGTAGTCATTACGGACAGAAACGACCTTGACGACCAATTGTTCGGTCAGTTTGCAAGATGTAAAGATTTCTTGCGTCAGACCCCGGTGCAAGCAGACAGCAGAGAACACTTAAAAGAATTGCTCTTGGGTAGGAAAGCAAACGGCATTATTTTTACAACAATGCAAAAGTTTGAGGAGTCTTTTGATGTTCTTTCCGACCGCCGAAATATAATCGTAATGGCAGACGAAGCACACCGAGGACAGTACGGTTTAGAAGAAAAGGTTGATGCTAAGACAGGCGCAATTAAGGTCGGCACGGCAAGGATAATCAGAAACAGTCTGCCAAATGCTTCATACATAGGCTTTACGGGAACACCTATATCCCAAAAAGACCGCAGCACGAGAGAGGTGTTCGGAAACTATATTGACGTTTATGACATGACGCAGGCGGTTGAAGACGGAGCAACCCGTCCGGTGTATTACGAGAGCCGTGTCATTAAGTTAAAACTTGACGAAACGACGTTAAAACTCATCGATACCGAATATGAAATAATGGCGAATAACGCCGACCCGGAAGTAATCGAAAAGAGCAAAAGAGAGCTCGGACAGATGGAGGCAATTCTCGGAAACGAGTCGACTATAGATTCTTTGGTAAAGGATATTATTGACCATTACGAAAACAACAGGGCATATTTGCTGACCGGAAAAGCTATGATAGTATCCTATTCGCGCCCGATTGCTATGAAGATATACAAAAGGATACTCGAATTGCGTCCAGACTGGGATAAAAAAGTCGGTGTCGTAATGACAGCAGGAAATAACGACCCCGAAGAGTGGCGTTCCATTATTGGGAATAAAACCCATAAAGAGGAACTGGCTCAAAGGTTTAAGGATAACAACGACCCGTTCAAAATTGCTATCGTTGTAGATATGTGGCTCACAGGATTTGACGTTCCGTCACTTGCCACCATGTACATATACAAGCCGATGGAAGGTCATAACCTTATGCAAGCAATAGCCAGAGTCAACCGTGTGTTTAAGGACAAAGAGGGCGGACTCATTGTAGACTATGTAGGCATAGCTTCGGCTCTTAAACAAGCGATGAATGACTATACGGTCAGAGATAAAAAGAACTACGGCGATACCAATGTAGAGAAAGTTGCGTATCCGAAATTCATTGAAAAACTGACAATATGCCGTGACCTATTCCACGGGTTTGACTACACCGCATTTATGACGGGAACGAACCTTGAACGTGCGAAAGCAATAAGCGGAGCGGTCAATTTTATTGTAGCACCTGATAGAGAAACGGAAAGGGATGCTTACGTCAAAGAAGCTCTCATGCTTCACCAGGCGCTGTCCTTGTGTTCATCAATAGTAGAGGAACAGCTCCGTATCGAAGCTGCATTTTTTGAAGCGGTCAGAGTTATGGTCATGCGGTTAATCAATATCGGACCGGGACCGAAGATTTCGCTTACGGAAATGAATAAGCGAATCAATGAGCTGTTAAAGCAAAGTATAAAGAGCGACGGCGTAATAAATCTATTTACCGATGTCAACGAAGAGTTTTCATTATTCGACCCTAAGTTCCTTATGGAAATAGCGAAGATGAAGGAAAAAAACCTTGCCGTAGAGTTGTTAAAGAAGTTGATAGCCGAGCAGGTGTCGGTTTACAAAAGGTCAAACGTTGTCAAGTCGGAAAAGTTCAGCGAGATAATGCAACAGGCAATGAACCGCTACCTAAACGGAATGCTGACAAATGAGCAGGTTATTGAAGAGTTGATAAAACTTGCTAAGCAAATCAGCGATGCCAACAAGGAAGGAAACAGCCTCGGACTTAATGCAGACGAATTGGCATTTTATGATGCCTTAACCAAGCCTCAAGCAATAAAGGACTTTTACCAGAATAATGAGCTCATAGCCATTACAAAGGAACTGACTGAAACGCTCCGTAAAAACCAAACAATCGATTGGCAAAAGCGTGAGTCAGCACGGGCAAAAATGAGAATGCTGATTAAAAAACTATTGAAGCATCACAAATATCCGCCGGAAGGAATGGAGGATGCGGTTCAGACGGTTATGACTCAATGTGAGCTTTGGGCAGACAGTAATATTGAGGAATAACGGTTTATTCCCTTTTTGCGAATTAGAGTATTTGCATTTGGCAAGGGTAAAAAGGAGTTGTTTATGCGCGAAAAGACTAAGGTTATTTTAGCTCTTACATTATTGATTGGGATTCTTTTATTTGCACTGGGATTGGGAAAAATAATTGTTAATAACCAAGCATACGATGTACCAGTTTACATATCAGATAATTTTACTGTCACTGGTTATTCCACGTATACTGTGCAGGGTTCCCTTACGAACAGAATGTCAAATGATATATTGATAGAGAGAATAGAAGTGAATTTATCAGGAAGTGATGGAAGAAATCATTGGTCAGCCACTTGGACGAAGAGAGATATATTAATACCGGCAAACGAAACTATACGTCTGTATGAAAGTGATTTGACCTATTCATTCAACGCCACAGGTTATACTGCAGAAGGCTGTTTGACAGATGCAACCGTGAGTGATTGTATCATTGACGGTGTTTCTTACAAACTGAAGTATTCCGAGAATGGTCAGGACTTTTCAAGGCAAGGTGATGATAATGGTACTTCTGTTTTGATTCTCGTAGGAGGGATAATTCTGCTTTTAGTATCAGGGGGAATAATTGTATACCTGTTCAAAACGAGAAATAATTAAAGACCATAGCAGTATGCATAGAATAGCGGAGGTGGTATAATGAAAAGAGAAAATGTCTTTCTGATAGGGATTATTTGCGGAATATGCTCAATTGCCGCAGGCTTCATCGTTCTTTTTGCTGCAAGGAATTATAACGTAAGTGGCTTTTTGATGTGTCTCGGACTGGTGCTCCTGATAGTGTTTTCAATATTAATGGCAAAAAGAAGAAAAGCAAATAAAGAGGCAGGAATACCGTCAAAACCCGTTAACAAAAAAAGAATAGTCATAATAGCCGTTTCTGCATTGTTGGTGCTTGCTATCGGTGGTACGATTTGGGGAGTGACCGCTACCCAGTGGGAAAGAGATTTCAAAGTAACCTATAAAGAGTACAATTCAGAGGGCAAGTATAAACTATACGAGATAGAAAACAAAACCAATAAAACCTTTGATAGCGTTTACCTTGTTTTCAAGGTGAAGACCTGGCAGGGCAAATCATTCACCTATAAGGAAATAGCCGCTTTGTCTATGGAAGCGGGAGAGGTTGAGGAATTTAAGCTTTACAGTAGAAGAATACAGGAATTTCTTGACGAGCAAGAAGAAGGACTTCAGTATTGGTCGGCAGAAATAGTGAGAATAAAGTATAAGCGATAAAGAGGTTTGTACTAAAATGTAGTACAAACCTAAATAAAAATACAATGACGTCAACAACACACATAAATCGAAGGAGGCGAATATGAAAAAGGTATATAGTATAGCACTATGTTTGCTAATATCGCTGTTGCTTACGCTGACCGCTTGCGGACAGACAGGAGTAACGATAACAGTGAGCTTTCAGGTTGAGGGAGCGCAGTATCATTCAACCTCAACAGCGCAAGGGAAAATGCCCACAATGCCCACCGACCCAAGCAAAGAGGGATATGCCTTTGACGCTTGGTATTACGATGACGGCATTTGGGAAAAACCTATGACGGCACAGTCATTTTTGGACTTGCCCATTACAGAGAATATGACCGTAACGGTTTATGCTCATTTTACTGAAAACGAACCTGAACCTCAAGGAATGAATTTTGAGGAAGCCATAGCAGCATATAAATCGAGAACCTCATTTTACATCACTTTTGATGCTACGATTAACGGTATTACAGCCAACGATATAGAGTGGTATGAGGATTCAGATACACTTATAGTAAAGACAATAGCCGTAATAGGTGAGCCTGCCGTGACGTGGTATATAGATAAGGCGGCAAACAAAACATACCGAGTGGACACGGCTCAGCAGAGACTAATACCAGCAGATACCGGCATGGTGAACCTTGTACCCCCGATTTCCGGTAGCGGAACAGATGGTACTATTACCATTGAATCAAAAACCTATCCGTGCAAGGATTTCGTGATTGAGGCAGATGTGACCGCAAGGTTCGTAAACGACAGGAATAAGTTGTTTGCTATCGTATTCACAGGTGCTACAGTAACGCAAACACGAATATATAGCGATGTGTTCATTTCCAAGGCTATTCCTACGACAAGCGACCTCTATGGAGTAGCAGATTACGAAAAGAGTAATTGGATAGCAATGACCGTATTATCGGAGTCGATGTCTCCGACTTTAGTGATGGGAGAAACATATTATTTTGAGCCTGTAGACGTTTCGACATT
>JAQVMT010000020.1 GCA_028703495.1 Clostridia bacterium
GGGCGTTGACTTGTATTGCGATTTTATTTGCGATCCTTTTACTCAAGCCTATGCCGTTTTGCGTGTTGGACGAGATAGAGGCGGCATTGGATGACAGTAACACTCAACGAATCGCCGACTATATCAAGACATTTTCCGATCAAACGCAGTTTATTATGATTACACACAAAAAGCCTACGATGGAAAGTGCGAACAATCTTTACGGAATTACCATGCAAGAAAAAGGTGTCAGCAGAGTTGTATCAGTACACTTAACCGATGCAATCAAAAACGCGGACGATGACCGACTCAAGAGCGCGAAGGCGCAGTAATTGTCGGAAAAGTATAGAAGATTTGAGAGAGGAATATGGGACTTTTTAAAAAAATAATTGACGGTTTAAAAAAAACCAAGCAATATATTGGACACAAACTGAATCAGCTATTTAAGGTAGGAGTATACGATGATAATTTCTTCGATGACCTTGAGGAATTGCTTTTGGGTGCGGACGTTGGAGCCGAAGCGACCGAGGTTATTATCGACGAGTTGAGGGAAAGGCTGGACGAGGAGAAAGTCAGCGACTCCGAACGCGCATATGCCATATTGAAAGAGATTATGGCAGGCGTGTTGATTAACGAAAGCTTTGAATTGCAAACTCCATGCGTAATATTGATTGCCGGCGTAAACGGAGTAGGCAAGACTACGACGGTGGGAAAGCTTGCAAACAACTTTAGAAACGAGAATAAAAGTGTTGTGATCTGTGCCGCCGACACCTTCCGCGCTGCCGCAAGCGAGCAATTGGAAATCTGGTCGGAACGTGCGAAGGTCAGAATTATCAAGCATGAGGAGGGTTCTGATCCTGCGGCGGTCGTGTTCGATGCATTAAGCTCTGCAAAAAGCAAGAAAACAGACGTAGTATTGATTGACACGGCGGGAAGACTTCACAACAAGAAGAACCTTATGGAGGAGCTTAAGAAGATTAACAGAGTCGTGGACAGAGAATATCCCGAGGCTCATAGAATTAACCTTCTAGTTTTGGATGCGACTACCGGACAAAACGCACTTAGCCAAGTCGAGCTGTTTAAGGAAGCGATTGATATCGACGGAATCGTGCTTACCAAGCTGGACGGAACGGCAAAGGGCGGTATCGTGTTCGCAATCAATGAGAGATTGCAGGTCCCCGTTATGTTCGTGGGCGTGGGCGAAGGCATCGACGATTTACTTAAATTCGATGCTGAAAGCTTTATTGAGGGTATTTTATAGCATTTGTCGGTTAAGAACAACTATAGATAAGTCGAGTTAAAGCGAAGCTTTTGGAGTGAGTCGTGCGAAAAATGGTTAATAACCGGATTAGATAATCATACGTGCGATAAGTCGGAAAAAGGCGAATGCTCGGAGTGTTGAGAGCATTAAATAAAATAGAAAGAGGTGTATTTTGACAGACGTATACGAATTATGGCTTGATAAAGTCAAGGAATCCAAGATATCGGAAGAATTGAAGGCGATGGAAGGCGATTCCGCTCTCATTCACGATTCATTCTACCGCACGTTGGATTTCGGGACTAGCGGTCTTCGCGGAATAATGGCTGCGGGGACAAACAGAATGAACGTTTACACGGTAGCTGCGGCAACGGAAGGCGTAGTGCGGCATCTTGCAAAAGGCAAGAAATCCGTCGTTATAGGATACGACAGCAGATTAAACAGCAAGCTTTTTGCGCAAACCGCTGCGACGGTGTTTGCCAATAGGGGCTTTGAGGTCTATCTTGCGATCGAAGTTACGCCCACTCCCTATTTGTCGTTTTTGGTAAGGTATTTGAAGACTTCGGTTGGTATTATGGTAACCGCAAGTCATAATCCAAAGGAATACAACGGCTACAAGGTATACGGGAGTGACGGTTGTCAGTTAAATACGAACAGCTGTGAAGCCGTGCAAAAAGAGATATCTAAGGTTAACGTTTTCGCTCTGAATATCGATAACTATGAAACCAACGTTGCAAACGGACGCATAAAGCCTGTGGATAACGACTGTTTCGATGCATATACGGAAGCCGTGAGAGCGCAAAGTGTCTGCCCTATCGAAAACATAAAGATTACCTATTCCGCGCTTAACGGAGCGGGCTTTCGCGCAGTTCCCTGCGTGCTGACCTTGGAAGGTTGCAAGTACATCGAGCTTGTCGAGGAGCAGTGCTATCCGGACGGCAATTTCACTACCTGTCCGAGTCCCAACCCCGAACGTGCGGATGCACGCGCACTGCTGGAAAAGCAAGCAGTGGCAAACGGCAGTGATATATATATAGCAACGGATCCCGATGCCGACAGGTGCGTTATCGGTATTGTGTCCGACGGCAAGGCGATAACCTTCAACGGACATATGGCAGGTGCATTGCTTACTTACTTTTTAGCAAGCGTGAAGAAGGAACGAGGCGAGTCGACGGAGGGTTTATATGTTTGTAAAACCATCGTAACGACCAATATCATTTATAAGATCGCCGAGGAGTTTGGTTTGAAGGTAGTGGATCTCTTGACGGGCTTCAAGTACATCGGCGAATTTATCTCCGCTCTTGAAAGCAAGGGAGAGCAATCGAAGTATTTGCTCGGCTTCGAGGAAAGCTGCGGCTTTTTGGCAGGCGACTACGTCAAGGATAAGGATGCTGTCGTTGCATCTATGCTTTTTGCTCAGATGTGTTCGTATTATAAAAAGTCGGGCAAAACGCTATCGGACGTTTTGGAGGAAATATACGTTAGATACGGCAGACTCACTCACAGCTTGATTTCCGAAAGATTCGACGGCGAAACGGGGTTTGCAAAAATGCAGGGTATTTTGAACGGAATTAGAAGCAACCCTCCGAAACGTATCGGGGAGTTGGAAGTGCTTTCTTATACGGACTTGCTCAAGCCCAATAAGATGCGATTGCCAAAATCCGATGTAATAATAATAAAGTCAGAAAATGACGCTTGTTTGATAATCAGACCAAGCGGAACCGAACCCTTACTGAAATTCTACTTGGAAGCCAAAAACCCAAGTGACTTTACAAGTATGAAGTCCTTTATCGATGAAATTAAGGGATGATACCAACTTGATAGTATTTTTTTGTTACGATGTTGAGAATTGCAGCAATTCATTCGGAAACGTTTATAACGAAAATAGAAGAATTTTGTTAACGGAAAAGCAGTAACGAATATCGGAGGGAAATATGGAGATTAGGATTGACTATAACAATATGATGCAAGCGGCTTTGGGCGAAAAAGGCATTTCCGACGTTGAGATCGAAGCGTACGCCAAAAGAGCGAAGGCTGCGTTCGATGCTGTAATAAATAATCGCGGAAAGGGTATGCAGGGTTGGATGGAGCTTATGTATAACCAAAGCGACATCGTTCGAGAGATAAACGAGTGCGCCTTAAATATAAGGGAGAATTTTGACAACTTTGTCGTGCTGGGAATCGGCGGTTCGGCACTCGGTCCCATCGCCGTATTTCAAGCACTAAAGCATCCGTATTTTAACGAGCTTACCGCAAGTAAGCGCAATGCGCCTCGCTTCTACGTTTTAGATAATGTCGATCCCGAAAGGATGAACGCTTTGTTTGATATTATCGATGTCAAGCGTACTATGTTCAACGTGATCTCCAAAAGCGGTGCTACGAGTGAAACTATGAGTCAGTATTTAATCGTGGATAACCTATTGAGGGAGAAGCTAGGAAAAGAAGCCCACCGTCACATCATCGCCACGACCGACAAAAGCAAGGGCAATTTGATTAAGCTTGCGCATACTAACGAGTACAAAACCTTTTACATTCCCGATGGAGTAGGCGGCAGATTTTCCGAAATTTGTCCCGTCGGATTGCTTCCCGCGGCGGTTTTGGGCATAGATATCGCTAAGCTGCTTGAAGGGTGCGCAAAGATGGACAAACGTTGTTCGAGCTTTGACTTAAGGCACAATCCTGCGTTGATTACGGCAGTTTTACAGAGTATTGCAATGGATAAAGGCAGAAATATTTCGGTTATGATGCCCTATGCCGACAGCCTGAAGTATATCGCCGATTGGTATTGTCAGCTTTGGGGCGAAAGCTTGGGAAAGGCGGTGGATAAGAATAACAATGTCGTTAACCGCGGTCAGACTCCCACTAAATCCCTGGGCGTAACAGATCAGCACAGCCAAATTCAACTCTATACCGAAGGTCCCTTCGACAAGGTAATAACATTTATTGAGGTGGAACGCTTCAGAAGCAAGCTGGAAATCCCCGTAAGATGCGAGGATTTTCCCGACGTAAATTTCCTTTGCGGACACGATATGGGAGAGCTGCTTAATACAGAATTGAAGGCAACAAAATACTCCTTGTGCAAGGCGCAAAAAATGAATTACTCGATAATTCTGCCAGAGGTCAATGAAAACACGCTGGGACAGCTGCTCTATTTGTTTATGATGCAAACCGCCTATTGTGGAGAACTGCTGGAAATCGATACCTATAACCAACCGGGTGTAGAAGAGGGAAAAAATGCGACGTATGCGCTGTTCGGAAGAAAAGGTTACGAAACAAAGCGCGAAGAGCTGTCGAACGCCAAAGCACCGAGTAAAGAATATACTGCATAGTCGAGTGTGACGACTTGCAATAGAAGTCGATAATTATCGGGTTTGTTTAAAAACTATTTCACGCATAGTAGTTGATTTATACGATAAAGGAGGATAAAAATGTTTTCAAAAGCTTGTCCAAAAGGAATGAGAGATATATTGCCGGAGGACGTATTGATAAGAGAGAGAGTATTGGACACGATAAAGAGAATGTACCGCGGATACGGCTACAATCAAATCGAGGCACCGATTATTGAGAATATAGAGCTGTTGACGGGAAAGGAAGGCGGAGAGAACGAGAAGCTGATTTTCAAGATTTTAAAGCGAGGAGAGAAGTTGGTCGACTGTAAGGATAACGAGTTGTGCGATTTAGCATTGCGATATGATCTTACCGTGCCGCTTTCGAGGTATTACGCCAACAATATGGCGTCCTTGCCGACCCCCTTCAAGGCTATGCAAATCGGCAATGTGTTCAGGGCGGAGCGACCGCAAAAGGGAAGGTACAGGCAGTTTGTGCAGTGCGACATCGATATCATCGGAGAAAGTTCGGTGCTTGCCGAAGCAGATCTTTTATCGGCGACGGTGGGTACGCTTACCGAGTTGGGCTTTAAGGGCTTCAGGTTGAAGCTCAACGACAGACGGTTGCTTGGTTTGATTGCCGAAAGCTGCGGATTCTGTGAAAGCGCGGTAAACGATGTTTGCATAAGCTTAGACAAAGCCGATAAAATCGGGTTTGACGGTGTGCGTGCCGAGCTGTTGGAGAATGGATTCGATTGTGCGGTCGTTGACGAGTATCTGTGTTGCGTTAATATGTTGATCACTTCGGATTCGCCGCTGGATGCCTGTTTGAAAACGCTTGGAGAACGTGCACTTGCCCCGATAAATTCATTGAAGTTTTTGTTGGAGTTTATGTCAAAGCAGAATTTGGATTGTGAGGTGGTTTACGATCCGACGTTGGTAAGAGGTATGGGCTATTACACTGGAACCATTTTCGAGGTGGCATTGAGCAGTGTTCCGTATGCAGTGGCAGGCGGCGGAAGATACGACAATCTCTTGGGAAAGCTTATCGGCAAAGACGTGTGCGCATGCGGCTTCAGCATCGGATTCGAAAGGATCGTCAATTTGATTAAGGAAATGAACGTAGATTGCGGCGATCGCGACAAGTGCGCGTTAATCGTAGATGCAAATATCGGAAATGCCGCTTTAATCGAGGTCTACAAAAAAGCTGCCGATATCCGCGCGGAAGGCAAGGTATGTTCGGTGATAAAGCGCATCAACAACTTCGGCTTAATGCTCAATCAGTTGAAGCAAGCAGGCTACGGTGCTCTGTATACCGTAAATATTGATGGTGAGTGCAAGAAGTTTGTGGAAAAGAGTTAATTCAGGCAAATGAGATTCGGTTTGGATACGACGATAAGGAATTAATCGACACTACCTCGCCGAACAAATATAATTAAGACAGGATAAGAAATGTTAATTCAGGCAAAGGAGATACGGTTCGGGTATGACGATAAGGTAATTATCGACACTACCTCGCTAGACATAGGAGAAGAAGACAGGATAGGTTTGGTCGGAGCAAACGGAGAGGGTAAGACTACGTTGCTCAACGTTTTGTTAAAAAACTATCGCCCCGATGACGGAGAGGTCAATTTCAAGGGCTATCTTTCTTTCGGATTTCTAAAGCAAAGTGACGGGCTTAACAGTCAATTGACGGTCTACAAGGAGATGGAGTCCGTCTTTTCCGATGTATTCGAAGCCGAAAACAAAATACGCTCGATTGAGAATAAAATGAGCGGTGTTGCTCACGATTCGGCAGAATACAAGTCGTTGCTGGGGGAATACGACCGCTGCAATGCCTATTTCGAAGCCAAGGACGGTTACAACGTTGCCGTAAGGATTAAGAGCGTCCTAAACGGAATGGGCTTTGAGGACAGATACGACAGCATAATTTGCGATATGAGCGGCGGCGAAAAAACCCGACTCGCCATATGCAAGCTTTTGTTAATTAATCCCGAGCTGCTTGTGTTGGACGAACCCACCAACCATTTGGATTTCGAAACACTTACATGGTTGGAGAAGCATTTGGAAAGCTACAAGGGCGCGCTGCTTATTGTATCTCACGACAGGTATTTTCTAGATAAAACCGTTACGAAGATTTGGGACTTGGAGGACAAAAGAGTCAGCGTTTACAACGGCAATTTTTCCAAGTATAAGCAGCTGAAGAAAGAGTGCGTAGAAAGGCAGCTGAAGGAATATGAGAGGCAGTCTCGTAAGATAGAAAGCATGACAGAGTACGCCGAAAGAAATATTTGCCGCGCAAGTACATCAAATATGGCTAAAAGCCGTTTGCATCAGCTTGCCAATATGGAAAGGGTTGAAAAGCCGATTACTTATAGAAAGCAACCCAAGTTCACCTTTACCTATGAAACCGAGCCTGTCAAGGAAGTGCTTACCGTTAAAAACTTCAAGCTTGCTATCGGTGACAGAGTATTGATAGATGATATCGATTTGAAGGTATATAAAGGAGAGAGGCTAGCCATCATCGGTGCAAACGGTACGGGAAAGACCACCTTTATCAGAACCTTGATTAAGGACAGATTCGAAACCTACGGCAAGATTATATTCGGCAAGTGGACGAAGATCGGATACTACGATCAAGAAAATCTCAATTTGGACTTCGACGAAAGTGTTATCGACGAGCTTTGGGGAAAGTATCACCGACTTAATCAAACTGAGGTCAGGAAGATATTGGCGCGAATGTTGCTTTTCGAGGATGATATTCACAAGAAGGTGCGTATGTTGAGCGGAGGAGAAAGGGCAAAGCTGGGTTTCGCCTTGCTTATTGCCGAACACGGAAACGTTCTTATACTTGACGAGCCTACAAACCACTTGGATTTGGACAGTAGGGAGGCTTTGGAGGACGGTTTGAAGGAGTTTGCGGGTACGATAATTTTCGTATCGCACGACAGATACTTCATTAATTCGATTGCCACAAGGACGTTGGAGTTCGAGGACTGCAAGGCTGTTGAGTACTCGGGCGGTTATAATTCCTACCTTGAACAAAAAAGCGAGCAAAAGCAGGCTGTTACGAGCGAAGTCAAGGTTGCCAAGGAGCGCAAGAGCGGCGAGTACCGCACGGCAAAGGATCGCAGTGTGGAGGTTGGACTCAAAAACGCAATTAAAAACGCCGAGGCGAGGATTAATGCACTGAATGAGGAGTTGAGCGTTCTTTATAACGAGATACAAACAACGGAGGTTATAGGGGATTACGTTCTAATGAAGCTTAAATGCGACAGAATCGAGCAAATTAAAAGCGAATTGGATACGGTTGAGCTGGAATATTTAGAAAAGTCCGAGGAATATTCAAGCATATTCGGATAGATGTAAGAACCGAGCGGTGTTGGCGAAGGCGGATTCAACATCGGAATTGAATCGAGTCGCCAAAAGAAATGCTTACTAAAAATAATTCAGATGGTAAAGGGTGGTTTTCGGAGTGGTAAAGAGAAAAACGGTGTTGATTACGGGTGCTTCGGGCGGAATCGGAAGCGCAATCGCAGAGTATTACGCATACAAGGGATATGACGTTATTGTGTGCTGCCATAGAAACGATGTCGGAGCAGATGCGACGGTTAAGCTGGTGAAGGGATACACAGTAAATGCGGTTAAGCTTTGCTTCGATGTTGCCGATGCCGAGCAAACCGAACGTGCCGTTCGTGGTGTGCTGCGGGATTTCGGCGGCGTAGATGTATTGGTAAATAATGCGGGGGTTGCTTGTATTCGCGACCTGAAGGCTTTGCCTACGGATAAGATCGATGAGATGTTGTCGGTTAATCTTAAAGGCACGATAAACACTGTTCGCGCGTTATACGACAGCTTTGTTGCGCAAAAGCACGGATTTATTGTCAATCTCGCAAGTATGTGGGGCGAAACGGGAGCAAGCTGCGAGGCAGTCTATTCCGCCGCAAAAGCAGGCGTTATCGGTTTTACCAAGGCATTAAGTAAGGAGCTTGCGCCGTGTAACGTGCTTGTTAACTGCGTATCGCCCGGCGTCATCGCTACAAAGATGCTTGACGAATTGAGCGATAACGATATCGAGGAATTGGGAAAAGCCATACCATTGGGCAGAATCGGTACGCCAATGGAAGTTGCCAAAGCCGTGTTTTTTTTGGGAAACTCTGAAAACACCTATATTACGGGAGAGGTGTTGAGAGTTAACGGCGGTATATTGATTTAGTATTTACATCGTGAAGTAAGCTGTGAGTGCCCAAATTGACCATTGCCGCCTTAAACGCGCTGTAAGCAAATCTCATAAATGAGTTTGTTTTGACTTAATGTGCTTCTTATAATTAAAGCGCGGCTCGCATAAGTGAGTTTTGCGTGTAAGTATCTCAAAGTTTATTATTAAGCTTGCATATAAAGCGAAATGTCGAAAATATCCGTAGAGTACGCGCACGGATAAAAAAATTGTTGTTATCTTAATCGGTTTGTGTTATAATACATTTAGATTTATTGTGGGAGAGTTTGTTTTTTGGGCTTAGTGGACAAATACGGGACTGAATTGACAAGAGGATCGGGAGTGTTTTTGCATATTGCATCCTTGCCGAGTATTTACGGCATAGGCTCTTTGGGCAAGCAGGCGATTGCATTTGCCGATTTTTTGGAAGCCGCAAAGCAAAAGTATTGGCAGATTCTGCCCGTTAACGAACCCGACAATGCTCATTCGCCATACTCAAGCTGTTCGGCTTTTGCTGGCTACGATTTGCTTATTGACATCGATAAGCTTGTCGAGGACGGATTATTGCGCGATAGCGACATAGATAAGAGTTTGCTTTTCGAACAAGAAAGTATAGACTATGTAAGAGCGCAGGCGATTAAGAGGAAGGCGTTTCGGACGGCTTTCGAGCGTTTCGACATTCACGATAATGACTATCGAAAGTTTTGCAAAAGCAACGATTTTTTAGCGAATTATTCGATATATCGCTCCGCGAGGAGAGTATACGGGAATGAGTGGAGTTGTTGGGAAGGCTTGCGAAACCGCGATCCGCTTGCTTTGGAGAATTATTCAAAGCATTACTCCGATAACATCGAATACGAGAAGTTTGTGCAGTATCTTTTCGACCGTCAATGGCGGGAGTTTAAAGCTGAAGTCTACAAGCGCGGAATTAAGCTTATTGGCGACATTCCGATGTATGTTAATTACGATTCTGCGGATGTATGGTCGGAGCCTATGAACTTTTTACTTAACGGCGAGCATGCTATGGATAAGGTAGCCGGCGTTCCGCCCGACTATTTTTCCGAGGAGGGGCAATTGTGGGGCAATCCGATATACGATTATGCTTATATGCGCAAGAACGGATACGCTTGGTGGAAGAACAGGATAAAAAGGTGCGCACAATTGTACGACATATTGCGAATCGATCATTTTCGTGCGTTTGATGCCTACTATACAATCGATGCACGATCGGAAAGCGCAAAGAACGGAAAATGGATGGATGGCGAGGGCAAGGCTCTTACCGATGCCATTGTTCGGGCGGCGGGCGATTTGAAGATAATTGCCGAGGATTTGGGTGTTCACTCCGACGGCGTGCAAGACCTGATGCAACAAAGTGGCTTTTGCGGAATGAAGGTGATGCAATTCGCCTTCGACGGTAATGATGGCAATCCTTTCTTGCCGCATAACTACCAAAGGAATTGCGTGGCTTATATCGGAACGCACGACAACGATACTCTTATCGGGTGGTGGAACGGGTTGAGTCGCGAAGCCAAGGAGCGAGTTTACTGGTACACGGGTTTCGATAACGACAGCAACTTAAACAGAAAGCTCATCAAATTTCTTTCGCGGAGCGTTGCCGATGTCGTTATATTTACCATGCAGGATATTCTGGGACAGGGGACGGAAAAAAGGACCAATACGCCTTCCACCTGTGTCGGAAACTGGGAATACGCAATGAAACAGTCCGATTTAAAAACATCGGACAGCGACTATTTGGCGATGTTAAGTAAGCTTTATTCGCGTTAATTTTTCGAGCTTTCAAAATATTCTAGCTATATGCGTAATAGCTCAAAATTTTAGCCTTTTATAGAAAAAACGCTTTTTGCCGATAGATCGGTAAACAAACGGGCGAAATAGACACAATCGTACGATAACGGAGGTAGTAGGAGATTTATGATAAAAGAGGACATTTCCTTACCTGTATACTTATTTCACGACGGCACGAATTACAAAGCGTACGATTTTCTGGGCTGTCATAATTACGGCGACGGCTATGTCTTTAGAGTGTGGGCGCCTAACGCCGTCGCGGTTTCTCTCGTGTGCGATGCAAATTGTTGGAAGGCGAATATCTACAACTTTCAACGGATCAATAACGAGGGAGTTTGGGAATTTTACGCGTTTGCAAAAGGACTTCCTTTAGTAGGAAAATATGACAGATATAAGTTTGCAATTTGCACTCAAACGGGGAAGGTGCTTTTAAAAGCGGATCCTTACGCTTTCTACGGCGAGTGCAGAGAAAACACGGCTTCTATCGTGTATGGAAGGGACGATTTCGAATGGACGGACGGCGAATGGCTGGAGAAACGTAAGAAGTCGGACTTGACAAAGAGTCCTATGAACGTCTATGAGGTTCATGCGGGATCGTGGAAAGCAGGGGGCGGAGAGAGGACTTACTCTTATCTTTCGCGTGAATTGACAGATTATGTCAAGCGTATGGGTTACACCCACGTGGAACTTATGCCACTGTCGGAGTATCCCTTCGACGGCTCTTGGGGATACCAAGCTTGCGGCTATTTTGCACCGACCTCGAGATACGGCAAGCCCTATGAGCTGAAGGCATTGGTAAACAGCTTGCATGCCGAGGGAATCGGCGTCCTTTTGGACTGGGTTCCCGCGCATTTTTGCAAGGACGCGCACGGACTGTATGAGTTTGACGGGAAACCTCTTTACGAGAATCCTATTGAAAGCAGAATGGAGCATAAGGGTTGGGGAACGCGAATCTTCGATTATGCACGCAACGAGGTTAGCAGCTTTTTGATAAGCAACGCGCTCTATTGGATAAACGAATTTCACTTCGACGGACTGCGTGTAGATGCCGTGGCGAGTATGCTGTATTTGGATTACGACAGAAAGGACGGCGAGTGGATCCCCAACATCTACGGCGGCAGGGAGAACTTGGAGGCAATCGCATTTTTCAAAAAGCTTTCCGCCGCATTCAATTCGGCAGGCGGCGCGGTGTTGATTGCAGAGGAGTCCACTGCTTTTCCCTGCGTGACCAAGAAGAACGGCGAAGGCTTGGGATTCGATTTTAAGTGGAACATGGGGTGGATGAATGATGTTTTGGAGTATATCAAGGTGGATCCGCTATTTAGAAAATATGAGCATGACAAGCTCACATTTTCCATGGTTTACGCTTTTTCCGAAAACTTTATCCTGCCTTTTTCCCACGATGAGGTTGTCCATCTTAAAAAATCTATGTTGGACAAGATTTTTGGCAAGTACGAGGACAAATTTGGCGGTTTAAAAACGCTTTTGGGCTTTATGTACGGTCATCCCGGGAAAAAACTCAATTATATGGGATACGAGTTCGGACAATTCGGCGAATGGAATTACAATCAACAGTTGGATTGGGAGCTTTTGGAGTACGAGCCGCACAAAAATCTGCAACTGTTCGTCAAAAACTTGAATGAGCTGTATCGCTCAAATCCCGAGCTTTACATCAACGACGGCGGTTGGGAAGGCTTTAGATGGGTTGTGGCAGATGACAGAGATCATAATATTGTAGTATTCGAAAGAATGTCAACTACGGGCAAATTGCTTTTCATATGTAATTTCAGCTATGTCGAGGTTGCGTACAGGCTGCAATTAGACTGCGCCGAGTGCGTTTTGATGCTTAACAGTGACTCCGCAGAGTTCGGAGGCAGCGGGAAAGCGATACCGCAGGATTTGACGCCGACAAGAACCGACCGAAAGGGATGTTTCGAGTTAAATATTCCGAGCAATGCTTGCTTGATATATCGCGAATTGCAATAAACGCACATAATATACTCTATCAAAGGGCTGTGGGGCAGATAAATACAAGGCTTTGATGCCTTGTGAGTTTTAGTAGCCAAATAGATGCTTGCTCGATAAAAAGAGTGTACAATTGTTGCATGCAACGAGAAAGAGTAATAGAAAAAGTACAAATACTCACGGTAAAAATACGTCTGCAGCCGAGAGGACGGAGACGACAAAGAATCAGGTTGAGAAATGAAGAAAAAAGTATTATACGCAACAGCCGAATGTTATCCCTTTGCGGGAAGTAGCAGTCTTGCCGAAATATCCTATTCGCTTTCCAAGCAGATAAACGGCGACAAATACGAAGTAAGGGTGATAATGCCGCTCTATTCCGAGATGAGTCCCGTTTACATCAGTGAGATGGAATATTTGGGTTCCAAGGACATAACGCTTTCGTGGAGAGTCCAAAGAGCCAACGTATTCAAGGCACGTAAGGACGGAGTTACTTGCTACTTTATCGACAATGATTACTATTTCAAGAGGAAGAACCTATTCGGACATATGGACGATATAGAGAGATTCGCCTTTTTCAACAAAGCAGTATTGGACGTGTTTGACATTACGGGCTTTATCCCTGATATTATACACTGTCACGATTGGCAAACTGCGTTGATTCCCGTATATTTGAAGATATTGTTTGCAGGGAACGAGGAGTATTCGAGGATAAAAACCGTCTTTACCATACATCATATCGAGCATCAGGGTAAGCTTGACACTTATGCTATGGAAGATATATTGGGTATATCCCAAGACAATATGTGCATTATGGAAACCGGCGGCAAGGTCAATTTGATAAAGGGAGCGATTGTCGTTTCGGACGTGCTTACAACGGTAAGCCCTAATTATAAGGACGAGCTGTTCGGAAGCGAGCAGGCTTTGGGATTAGAGAATATTATAAGGCAGAACAGGGACAAATTCTTCGGTATACTGTTGGGAATAGACTATGCCGATTACGATCCGCAGACCGATCGGAATATCTACCGAAACTATAATATGCACGACTTTACGGGAAGGAGCTATTGCAAGGAGAAATTGCAAGAGACCTTCGGATTAAGCGTTAATCCGGACACCCCAATAATTGCGGTGATTACGAAGCTTGTCAATAAAAAGGGAGTGGATTTGTTAAAGTCGGTTTTGCCCGATATTTTGAATTTGGATGTGCAGTTCATCCTATTGGGAAAAGGAGAAAAGGAATACGAGAGCTTTTTCGAGGGTATGGAAAAACGGTATACGACCAAGCTTAGGACGGTTATCGGCGTTGACAGCGACGTGGCGAGAAAGCTGTTTTCGGGAAGCGACTTTTTCCTGATGCCAAGTCAGACGGAGCCCTGCGGAAGAAGTCAAATGATAGGAAGTCGGTATGGCGCAATTCCTATTGTCAGGAAAACAGGAGGTCTTGCCGATAGTATCGCCGACGTTCAGGTCGGAGGAAACGGATATGTTTTCGAGGGCTATCAACCATCGGAAATGCTGGATGCGATTAAACGAGCGGTGAGCGATTACAAAAACAAAAGCTACCGAATATCTCTAATTGACAAGGTTATGAGGACGGACTTTTCATGGGCGCGAACCGCCGAGCAATATGAAAAAAGATACGATATTCTAACGAGGGATATCGGTGAAGAGGGGCTTGAGCCGAGTACGGAACACGCCGAAGCGTAAAGTGTGCTACAAGCATTGAAATTACGGACTACTTTGGCGCAAAGTCTGATTTCGTGTGAAGGTAATTGCGTAAAATTCGAAAGTGCGATTACGACTTTGGAAGGGTGCAGGAAAATTACGGTTAATTCGGTCGATGTGAAATTACACAAGGCGACCGTGACGATTAGGAGCAAGGGAACTTATGGTAAACAGGGAGTTTAACACTTTGGAAATAAGCGAGCTGTTAGAAAGCAACGCAACTCGATTTTTCGGGTTATCGGTTAAGGAATTGGATAAAAACGATTGCTACAAGGCGATAGCTATGACAGTAAGGGATATTCTGTTGGAGAAAAGGCGTATCTTCAACAGGGAATTCAAGTCGGAAAACAAAAAAAGGGTATACTATCTTTCGATGGAGTTTTTACTCGGAAGAAGTCTGAAGAACAATATTTTCAACTTAAATATAGAGGAGCAGGTTAGACAGTCAATCAGGGAATGCAGTTATACTTTAGAGGATTTGTACGAGGAGGAACCCGACGCAGGTTTGGGAAACGGCGGTTTGGGACGGCTTGCCGCCGCTTATATGGACGCGCTTGCGACATCGGACTATCCTGCGATGGGACATTGCTTAAGATACGAATACGGCTTGTTCAAGCAAAAGCTTGTGGACGGCTGGCAGACAGAGTTGCCCGATAATTGGCTGCCGGGCGGCGAGGTCTGGCTGGTTCAGCGTCCCGAAAAAGCGGTAACGGTTAAGTTCGGAGGCTTCGTAAAAGAAACCAACGTGGACGGCAGGCTGGTTTTCAAGCAATACGAGTGTCAGGAGATCGAGGCACTGCCGTATGACATGATGATAAGCGGGTACGATTCGAATGCCGTGAGCGTATTGCGGCTTTGGAGAGCAAGAAACAAGCACAATTTCGATATGAAATCCTTTTCGCAAGGCGATTATCAAAGAGCGGTAAAAGAGGATATTCAAGCCGAATTGATAACCAAGGTGCTTTATCCAAACGACAACCACGCCGAGGGCAAGAGCCTAAGACTTAAACAGCAATATCTGCTTGCATCCGCCGCCATACAAAACATAATCGGCGATCACATCGATAATTACGGAGATATTTCCACGTTACCTCTACACACTTCCATACACATAAACGATACGCACGCCGCTTTGTGCATACCCGAGCTGATGCGCATTTTGTTGGACGAATATTCATATGGTTGGGACGATGCTTGGAATATTGTGATAAACACCTGTGCGTATACAAATCATACAGTATTGAGCGAGGCTTTGGAGGTTTGGCCGGAGGATCTGATTGCCAGGGTATTGCCTAGATTGTATTCGATACTGCATGAAATTAACGAGCGTTTCTGTCGAGACGCATATGAAAAATGCCACGACCTAAATAAGGTAAGCCGTATGGCTGTGGTTGCCTACGGTCAGATCAGAATGGCAAACCTAAGTGTTATCGGCAGTAAATTCGTCAACGGCGTGAGTGAGTTACACAGCGAAATCTTAAAAAAGTCATTATTTTACGATTTTTATACGCTTAATCCAAAGCACTTCGGAAATGTTACCAACGGAATAACGCATAGACGTTGGCTTTGCCAGTCCAATCCAAAGCTTGCATCACTGATAGGTGAGCTTATCGGAAACAACTATATTAAAAACCCGTCGGAATTGATAAAGCTTGAGAAATATGTTTCGGATGAAGTTGTGCTTGATAGGTTAGCGGAGATTAAGAAAGAGAACAAACTTGCCTTTTCGGACTATGCAAAACGGACGAACGGATATGACATAGATCCCGACACGCGGTTTGACGTGCACGTCAAGAGGCTGCATGAATATAAGAGGCAGTTGCTCAACGTATTGGAGATCATATCGACTTACATCGAATTGCGCGACAATCCGAATATGGATATAACTCCGCAGACTTACATTTTCGGTGCGAAGGCAGCTCCCGGCTATTATACGGCTAAGGACGTAATCAAATTGATATATATGTTGGGCGAGGAAATCAAAAAGCAGCCTTCGATTCGATCCAAACTAAACGTCGTGTTTTTGGAAAACTATTGCGTTACGATGGCGGAAAAGCTGATTCCGTCGGCGGAAATCAGCCGTCAAATAAGCTTAGCGGGCAAGGAAGCCAGCGGAACCGGCAATATGAAGTTTATGCTTAACGGCGCGATAACCGTGGGTACTATGGACGGTGCCAACGTCGAGATGTATCAAAAAGTGGGAGCCAACAATATCTATATTTTCGGGTTGAGGGAAAAAGAAGTCGAGGATTTATGGAAATCAGGCTATAATTCTACGTCCTATTACTTAAGCAATCCAAAATTAAGAGGAGTTGTGGACGCGCTCAACGTCGGATTTAATGGAGTCGAGTTCTCGGATATAGCTAATTATCTGCTTAGAGGAACAGGGGTTGCCGATCCGTATATGTGTTTTGCCGACTTTAAGGATTACGCACGCGTATGCGGGCTTGCGGACGAGGCGTACAGAGATAAGACCAAGTGGAATAGAATGAGCTTGATCAATATTGCAAACGCCGGACAGTTTTCCGCCGATCGCGCCATCGAAGAATACGCCACGAAGATATGGAAGCTTGACAAGGTGCCCCAAAGCAGTGAAAACCCGATCAATCGATAAAGCGGTGGTATGAGTATGCAAGAGACAATGCAACCTGCCGTAATATACAACGCCCTAGACCGAAGGTACAAGTCTATAAGAGGCGGAGTAAGCGAAGGAGCCGTTTTGACTGTTCGAATAGGGGTTCATAAATCCGTAAAGCCAAGCAGTGTAAGCTTCGTTTATCGTAAAATCGATGACTGTCTGTTCATTTGCGACGATATGGAGTCGGACGGCGTTGAGGGCGATTACTTCCTTTACAAAACGCAAAGGGAGTGGAAAAGGGGAATTTACATCTATCGTTTTACGCTTAACGGTGTTGATTTTGAAAGCGAAGTCGGATTGGACGGGCAAAAGGCGGCTCTTTACTATGATAAAGCTCCGTGTTGGCAGTTAACTGTTTATTCGCGCAAGTACGACGTTCCCGTTTGGGCGAGGGGTAAAATAATATATCAAATATTCCCGGATAGGTTTTATTCGAGCGGAGACATTCATGTCAAAGACGGAATGGAGTACCGACGGGATTGGGGTAATCTGCCCGATTATCTGCCCGTGGACGGAAAGATACTCAACAATGACGTTTTCGGAGGAAATCTGCGCGGCATAATCGAGAAGCTCGACTACCTTAAGTCGCTAAATGTGGGCATTATTTACCTAAACCCAATCTTTGAGGCGTCCTCAAACCATAGGTACGATACCTCTGACTATATGAAAATCGACAGTACGCTAGGTAAAGAAGAAGATTTTGACGAGCTGGTGAAGAAGGCTTCGGATTTGGGTATTAATGTAATATTAGACGGCGTTTTCAATCACACGGGCAGCGATAGTTTGTATTTCGACAAACTAGGTAAGCGCAAAGGCGGCGCATACGGCAATCCCGACTCTAAATATCGAGATTGGTACTTGTTTGATAAGGATTCGAAGTATAAATGTTGGTGGAACATACCCACCTTGCCGACGCTTAACGGTGAGAGCGAGAGTTTGCAGAAGTTCTTCTGTGCGGAAAACGGTGTCGTTCGAAAATGGCTGAAGGCGGGCGCACGCGGCTGGAGATTGGACGTAGTAGATGAGCTTTGCGACGGAATGCTAAACAGGCTTGTCGAGGCGGCAAAAGCCGAAAAGACCGACTGTTTGATAATAGGAGAGGTCTGGGAGGATGCGAGCAATAAAATATCATACGGACAAAGGCGCGAATATTTTTTAGGTGAACAGCTTGACAGCGTAATGAATTATCCGCTTAAAAATGCAATTATTGAGTTTGTCCGTACGGGAAACGTCCAAAAGCTATCAAATGTCAACTTCTATTTGCAGGACAATTACCCCAAGCATGTTGTGGATTGTCTGATGAATATAATGGGTACGCACGACACCGAAAGGATTATTAACGCATTGGCAGGTGTCGATACGCGATGTATGAGCAGAACTCAAAAAGCCAAATATAGACTAACCTTCGAGCAGTATAAGCAGGGAAGCATTTTGGTCAGACTTGCGGCTGTCCTGCAATACACCTTACCCGGAATTCCCTCGGTATATTACGGGGACGAAGTCGGTATGCAGGGCTGCAACGATCCTTTCAACCGTGGCTGCTTTCCGTGGAACAGCGGCGATCGCAATCTGCCGTTGTTGTATAGAAAGCTGGGCGAAATACGTCGCAAGCGTATCTTTGAAGACGGAGAATTTAACGAGTTGATCGCCAAAGACGGACTCTATTGCTTTGAGCGAGTAAGCGAATCCGAAAGGGTAGTGGTTGCGGTTAACAGGGGAAGCAAGGCAATTCTCCTTGAGATCGTTAATGCGGATGCGTGCAAAGATAGTCGTGCAATTTTAGACGGTGAGAACAAGACGACCTTGATTAATGGCTTTAATTCTGAATCGGTGATAAGTAGATACGCTTTGATTGATGACGGTTATGTCGATTTGCTTACGGACGAGTCGGTCTGCGGCAGTTATAACCTCGAACCCGATTCTGCTGTAGTACTTTATAAGAAGCTAAAATAAATATATGGCTTCGCAAATAACTACCTTGATTTGGCTTTGCGGCTCAAATAAGGCATAAATATGGTTCTTGCGCGTTCGGAGTAAAGCATACCTAGCATAAAAAATAAACATCAAGAATAAACGGGAAAGCGTTGAATTCAAAGGATCGTATGAAAATGGCGAAAATTGCAATAATCGGAGGAGGAATCGGCGGTACGGCTGCCGCGATTACGCTATCTAAAGGCGGCGCATCCGTGACCATATTTGAGCAAAATACTAAAATATGCAAAAAGCTACTTGCCACGGGCAACGGAAGATGCAATTTTTCCAATGCAGACATAGACGGTAAGTTTTATTACGACGGTCTTTTTGATAGAATAAATGCGAAGCATGCTTTTTTTGCTTCCGACGTAAACGCCGCGATGTACAAAGATGCCGAGAGTACATCGTTTAATTCGGGTAAGTCCGCACATAATCGTTGTGACAATCCCGTAGTGCGCTTTTTCCGTTCTGTCGGTGTTTTGGAATACGTGGATGAGTATGGCAGAATATATCCGAGGACGCAAAGCGCGGCGACAGTGCGGGACGCATTGGTTTACGAGCTTAACAGGCTCGGAGTAAAGGTTGTTACCGATTGCCGCATCGAGGCGATAGCTTTTGAGAAAAATACGGCTTATCCGCGAGGTCGAGCCAATAATCCACTCGGGGACGGAATTTTGGACAATCATGAAAGGCGGGCAAATTCGTTATTTAGCTTGAAGCACACATTCGGAGATGATGTATTTGACGGGGTTGTGATTGCCGTCGGCTCCGATGCACAGGCGCGAACGAATTTATACGATTTGTTGCCCGACAAATACTTTGCTCCCGTCGTACCCGCGCTCGTGCCGCTTCAAACAAAGAACTCGCTCAAACGTCTTGACGGATTGAGAGTGAAGTGCAAGGTAAGTTTATTGCGATCAGGCGAGCTGATCTATTCGGAGTGCGGAGAGGTGCAGTTTCGCGACTTCGGACTAAGCGGTATTGCCGTGTTCAACTGTTCCTCATATATTGCAAGAGATGTCGAGAACATCGATAAATACGCGATTTCGCTGGATTTGTTCGACGATTGGAGTTATGTGGAGTTGCAAGCCGCACTTGAGGAGCGTAAGAGGTTTTCGAGCGTACCTTCGATTTATTTCAACGGATTGCTTGCTTACGGGCTTGCGGACTATATTATCGGACGCTTCAACATTCGCAAGATTGAGAGTAATGAAGTTTGCAAAATACTCAAAAGTCTCGACTTTTCCATAAGCGGCTTGCGCGGCTTGGATTGTGCGCAGGTTGCACACGGCGGTATTAAGTCGGAGTTTCTTTCGGACGAGCTCTGCATTCACGGCTATGAGATGCTTTATGCGTGCGGTGAAGCCGTCAATGTCGACGGGCTTTGCGGCGGATATAACATACATTGGGCGGTGTTGAGTGGCATGACGGCAGGTTACGCACTTTTACGACGGATTTCCTACGATGATAACTCGGTAAAAAAGCTTAAATAACGAACACAACGGTAAAAAGATGATATCTCGGTTTAGCCCGCTTTGAGGCCTTTGAAGAAAGTCTGTTTAACAAAAGGAGAAAATGAAAACATATAGGATTAACGGCATTCGCATACCTTTGGGCGGCGAAGCGGACATAAAAAGCCTGATTGCAGAAACGCTAGGGTTGGATAAGAATTGTATTCACAATGTAGAGTTGCTTAAACGTTCGGTAGATGCACGGAAAAAGCCTTTGATTAGCTTTATTCTCAATTTAGCCTTCGAATACGAGAATACGATTTTAGACGATAAAGTGGCAGAGTATATCAGACCAAAAAATTTATTGTTTTTTGGCTCAAAAAGCGAGCATTTTAGCGGCAAAGCTGTTATAATAGGCAGTGGTCCTTGCGGAATGTTTTGTGCAATGTATCTGACCGCTTCGGGCTTTCGCCCCATCCTCATCGAAAAAGGGAGCGATACTCTAATTCGGCGGGACGCAATCGAGCGTTTTCATCGCACCCGAGTACTTGACTCCGACAATAATGTGCAGTTCGGCTTAGGGGGCGCAGGTACCTTTTCCGACGGCAAGCTTACAACGGGCGTTAATTCACCCGCTCTGTTTACTGTATTCGATACCTTCAAACGATTCGGAGCGCCACCCGAGATTATGTACGAGGCAAACGCCCACATAGGTACAGATTATTTGGTCAATATAGTGCGCAACATGGCTGAATGGCTCTCAAATAACGGTTGTGACCTACGCTTAAACACAACTATGACTGACATAGTAGTCGAAAACGGTGCAATTAGAGGCGTTGAAGTGGTGGAGAACGGCATTTCGAAGCTGATTGAGTGTGACAAGGTTGTAATGGCTTGCGGGCACAGCTCGCGCGATGTATATAAAATGCTGTTGCGCAACGGAATCGCGATGGAACGGAAGCCTTTTTCGATGGGCGTGCGGATTGAGCACACGAGAGAGTCAATCGATTTGGCGCAGTACGGTTTTACTCAAACTCACAGAGATTTGAGTGCTGCGGACTACAAGATGGCTGTACATTTGCCAAACGGAAGAAGCGTTTACACCTTTTGTATGTGTCCGGGCGGAGAGGTGGTATGTGCAAGCTCTGCGGAGGGCGAGGTCGTAACAAACGGAATGAGTCGTTTTGCGCGAAATGCTGCAAATTCCAATTCGGCGGTTTTGGTGAATGTTACTCCCGATGATTTTCCCGAGGGGGATGTGCTTTCGGGAATCGAGCTTCAAGGGTATTGGGAGAGGAAGGCGTATTCGGTTAGTAACGACTATTCGGCTCCATGTCAAAATGTTCGTGATTTTTTGGGCAGTCGACGTTCGAGCGAGTGGGACGTAAAGCCGTCCTATCCTTTAGGTGTAGTGAGTGCGGACTTAAGGGATTATTTACCCGATTTTGTAAGCGAGGGAATCAGACAGGCGTTGCCGCAGTTTGCAAGGAAGGTCAAGGGCTTCGATTCGTGCGGGATAATGACCGCGATCGAGTCGAGAAGCTCGTCACCCGTTAGAATAATCAGAGATTCGCAAGCCGAGTGTTCGGTGAAGGGTCTTTATGCGGGTGGTGAGGGAGCCGGTTATGCGGGCGGAATCGTATCCGCGGCTATAGACGGGCTAAATATAGGTATGAAAATAGCGGAAAGCAATTTTATTCTATGAAAGAACTTTCTTTACTATCGGAATAAATTTTATAGTATTAGAGGTAAAACATTATGAAAATGGATGCACTTGTAAAAAGATACGCGGAACCGGGAATATGGATGGAATCTGTGGATGTTCCCGTGCTTGAAGAAGGTGAGGCACTTATCAAGATACATAAGACGGCGATTTGCGGAACGGATTCGCACATTTACAATTGGGATGCTTGGAGTCAGAAGACCATAAAGGTGCCAATGATAACCGGACACGAGTTTGTAGGTGAGATTGTGGAGATCAAGGGCAATACGAACGTGTTCAAGGTTGGCGATTTAGTCAGTGCGGAGGGACACGTCGTTTGCGGAAAATGCAGGAACTGCCGTGGCGGCAAAAGGCATCTTTGTCCCAACACGCAGGGAATCGGCGTTAACAGGACGGGAATTTTTGCCGAATATGCGGCTATTCCGTTAACGAATTTATGGCTTTGCGACAGAAATATCGATGAGGATATTCTATCGATATTCGATCCGTTCGGAAATGCAACACACACCGCTTTGTCCTTCGAGATGATCGGAGAGGACGTTTTGATTACCGGCGCCGGTCCTATCGGAATCATGGCTGCTGCTATTTGTAGTCATGTCGGCGCGAGAAACGTGGTTATTACCGATGTGGGCGAATACAGGCTCAACCTTGCAAAGACCGTTTGCCCGAAAGTCATTCCTGTTAACACAAAGAACGAAAAGCTGGCAGACGTTATGAAGAGGTTGGATATGAAAGAGGGCTTCGACGTCGGTTTGGAGATGAGCGGAAGCTCTATCGCGTTCAACCAAATGATTGACAGCATGATCAACGGAGGTAAGATTGCCTTGTTGGGAATACAGGCACCAAATACCGTTGTGGACTGGGATAAGATTATTTTCGGGAGCTTGTTCCTCAAAGGAATTTACGGACGCGAAATGTTCGAAACATGGCACAAAATGACGACTATGATTCAAAGCGGCTTGGATATAAGCAAGGTAATTACGCATAGATTCCCTCACGAGGAATATATCACCGGATTTGAGCTTATGAAGAGCGGAATGTGTGGAAAGGTAGTACTCAATTGGCAAAAATAAGGCAAAACTTTGTCGAGAATTAAAGGAGATAGAAAATGTATAAAATCACTAAATTAGTAGTTACCGACCAACTTAACCTTATCAAAAGGCATGGACTTTGGAAGGAAGAAAGAATTATTACAACGCCTCAAGCTAATGTAATCGACACGACCAAATCGTCCGACGTTATCAATTTTTGCGCTAACAACTATTTGGGACTTGCCAATAACAAGGACATTATCGAGGCTGCTAAGGCGAGCTACGACAAGTACGGCTTTGGATTGAGCAGCGTTCGTTTTATCTGCGGAACACAGACTATTCACAAGGAGCTTGAGGGTAGGATAAGCAGGTTCATGAACACCGACGATACTATTTTGTATTCGAGTTGCTTTGATGCCAACGGCGGACTGTTTGAGACTTTGACAACCAACGAGGATGCAATTATTTCGGACGAGTTGAATCACGCCAGCATTATTGACGGCGTAAGACTCAGCAAGGCAACCAGATATCGTTACAAGAATTCGGACATGGAGGACTTGGAAAGGCAGCTTGTCCGCGCCGAGCAAAACGGATGCAGACAGAAGATCATCGTTACCGACGGCGTATTCTCGATGGATGGTATTATTGCTAATTTGAAGGGCATCTGCGATTTGGCTGATAAATATGACGCTTTGGTTGTTGTGGACGACAGTCACGCGACCGGTATCGTAGGCAAGCACGGCAGAGGAACCATTGAGTATTGCGACGTTATGGGCAGAGTAGACATTGTTACCGGTACCTTCGGTAAGGCGATGGGCGGAGCAAGCGGTGGCTTTACCACAGGCCGTCAAGAGATTATCGATTTGTTAAGACAGAGGAGTAGGCCGTACCTTTTTAGTAATACGCTTGCGCCTTCGATTTGCGCCGCTACGTTGAAGGTTTTGGATATATTGGAAGGTGATTACGGCGATGAGCTGCGTGAAAAGGCTATGCAGAACGCCGCATATTTCAGAAAATGCATGGAAGAAAACAGCTTCAACTTGGTCGGACAGGGACACCCTATCGTTCCTATTATGTTGTACGATTCTGTAGTCGCTTCGACGGTTGCAGATAAGATGCTTCAAAAGGGCATTTACGTTGTCGGTTTCTACTACCCTGTTGTTGCTGAAGGCTTGGCGAGAATCAGAACACAAATGTCTGCGGCTCACACCAAGGCGGATATCGACAAGTGCGTTCAGTCCTTTATCGATGTGCGTAAAGAAATCGGCTTCACTTACGAAGGCAATACGGTTGTAATTAAGAAATAATCACCATTTATTTAGGTATATACACAGGCTGCAAGAGAGTATAGAGGCAAATATTCTATCCTCATTGCCAATTTTACCATTTTGTAGCGTGTTCGAGAACGTATATAAGCATTAGCGAGAGGATCGGCAAACCTTTGTGCTGAACGGAGCTGATAAAATAGACGTTTGAGCGCTTTAAGGTAAAAAGAGCCTTTTGTAGCGTGTGTATATAACCCATAGGAGAATACATGAACGAGCTGATACAAAGATTTATTAGATATGCCAAGATCGATACTGAGTCGGTAAACGACGTCGAAAGATTTCCCAGTTCGGAAAAGCAGAAGAACCTTGCCAAGCTTTTGGTTGAGGAGCTTCACGAAATGGGTGTTGACAATGCGTTTGTTGATAAAAATGGCTATGTTTACGCGCGAATAAAGGGTAATTGCAAAACCGACAAGGTGTTAGGCTTGATTGCTCATATGGACACATCGCCTGCCGTTTCCGGTAAGGATGTAAAGCCGCGCATCGTGGAAAATTACGATGGGAAGGACATCCTACTCGGCGATTCGGGCAGAGTTCTTGCGGTTGACGAGTATCCATATCTGATCGATTACAAAGGGCAGGATCTTATCGTAACCGACGGAAATACGCTTTTGGGTGCGGACGACAAAGCTGGCGTTGCCGAAATAATGCAAACCGTAAGGTACTTCACACAGAACAGAAACGAGAACTTCGGTGATTTTTGTGTGGCTTTTACTCCCGATGAAGAGGTTGGGCGCGGCTCGGATTTCTTCGACCTGAAGGCTTTCGGTGCCGACGTTGCATACACAGTCGACGGCGGTGCGCTGGGCGAGATCGAGTACGAGAATTTCAATGCCGCTGCATTGACTGTAACTGCAAACGGCAAAAACATTCACCCGGGATCGGCAAAGGGTATCATGAAAAACGCGATTGAGCTTTTGATGGAGTTTCACTCGCTCTTACCCTGCGCGCAGAAGCCACAATTTACCGAGAAATATGAGGGTTTTTACCATTTGGATGAGATTGAAGGCAAGGTTACTTCTGCAAAATCTTCGTATATTATACGAGACCATGACTTGGGTAAATTTGAGAATAAAAAGTCATTCATTCGTTCATGCGAAAGGTTTATGAACGATAAATACGGTGAGAATACTATCCAATGCTGCCTTAACGATAGCTACTATAATATGAGAGACAAAATTCTCCCGAATATATTCTTGATCGATACGGCGAAGCAGGCGATGCTCGATTGCGGTGTAACTCCCATAATCAAAGCCATTCGCGGAGGAACGGACGGTGCGAGGCTGTCTTATATGGGATTGCCCTGCCCCAACCTATGTACCGGCGGTGAAAATTTCCACGGTTATTACGAATTTGCCTGTGTTCAATCCATGGAAAAAATCCACGAGATTTTGGTAAGCATCGTAAAGCAATTTTCCAAGATGTAATTGTTTGTGTAATTACGTTCGACTGCATGAAAATGATCGATTAATCGAGCAGTTCTCGATGAAGTAAACACTTATACCTTAAAGGACTACCGCGTATTTGCGATAGTCCTTTAATTTAACCGCTATTGAAGCGGTTTTATATTCGAATTCCCGGTTTAAGTATGCTAAAAGAACTCGCCAAAATGCTGAAATTAGGCGTTTCTTTGTATCAAATCATTATCGCAAACCAATGAACGGGATATCCGTACCTTAACCCGGAAATAGGTGAAAAGTCCAAGCTAACGTGGTTACTTTGGACGATATGCACAAAGGGAACTTCACCTCGTTCGAGGACTTGTCGTATCAAATTCTTTGAAACCTGTACCCCGTAGCCTTTGCGCCTGTACTCGGGAATAGTGTACATTATGCCCATCGAATAGTCGTCGTGTATCAAAGCCCACGAAACGGGTTTGCCATCGATGTAGTACGCACTACTCGGGCGTTTTTCGATACTGCTTTTTATGTTGGAGTAGGAGTGCGGACCCTTGTATTCATAATACTTGTTGACCATGCGGGCGTGCTTAGGTAGAAGACTACCGACACATTCCTCAACATCGGAGAAGTCGATGGTTTTTTCGGGGTAGTAATACAAAAAACAGGGATTGTGCCAAAAAGGAGCCTTGACCTTTGCTAAGAAAAAGTCTTTTACTGCTTCACTTACACCCGAAAACACATAGGTTTTCTTGTCTTGGGAAAGCCATCTATAAGTATTTTCTATAAAGCCTTGATCTCCTTCCATGTATACCGAAGATATGGTTTTAGACTGAGCTGCCAGAATAAATACCCCGTTGATATTCGCAATATCTTCAACGTAAATATCCTCTGTTTCGGGATTGCAGGTCAAATAGCCCAGAACATTCAAATATTTAAATTTGTTGGCGGTCATAAAGTCAATGACCGCTTGTTTTTCGTGATTTTCGATTTTTCTCATATAAGCCTCTGTGGAATATTGAATACTATGTTAAAAATAGTATTAATTAATCGGAATTTTATTGACCTGAAGTCAAAAGAATGGGTAAAAATTTGCTATGGACAACTCGGTAAGAGGGAAGATATGCGTTTTTATATATTGCGGAATGAGTAAGGGCGGGCATATTATCTTTCTCGTATTTAGTCAAAAAGGAATAAGCCGAAGCTTTGTCTATGAGCAATCCAACTTCGATTTGACTTCTCAATTTATTCAAATAGGACTTCATCAAATCGGAGTTGTTCGTGTTCACCGTGGAAAGAGTGAACGCCTTCGCAAGGTTGATCGCACTGAAGCCTCCTGCTATATATTCCCTTAACCCGACTCGAACAAAGCCGTTGAGAAGCGGAACGATCATACCGCCCGCCGACATGTTGTTGAAGGACAATTCCATACACTCTTTTTCCATCCAAAAAAGTGAATCCTGTCCGTTCACGATATGTCCGGTGCCAAAAGCGCTTTGGTACAAGAGCTTGACAAAATCCTCGACTTGCATCTGAGGGAAAATCTTTTTGTGTAATCTCAACATCTTATCTACATTATCCATATTCGAAATATAACATATTCGGTCAGAAATGTAAAGCAAATAAATAACATGCCCTATCAATAAAAGCCGATTTGATATTTAATGCAAACACATTCTGTGTGCGTGAAGTGCCATATGCTTTAGGAAGGATTTGGATTAATGAAAGGACGTTATCGGGGAGAGTTTCTTAATATATTCTCGAAAATTTAAGTATTTATAATATACCTTGAAATACTGTATATGCAAGAGAGGCTCTTAAGTAATACTCGACAAATAAATAAAAAAGCTAAACCTCTCTATTTACGTACTTGCAAGAATTATTCTCAAGCCATATTCGACAATTTAGGACAGCCATCGATCAAAAGGTACATTTAAATTTGCCGCAATCGTGTTATTCTGTGATAGGAGGTCGTTATGAAAGTTTTGCATACAACTTCATATAATTTGCTTACTATCGCGTTGCAAGGGGAACTGGACGAATGCTGTGCGAAAACGGTTCGTTCGGAATTGGATTCGATATTTGCGACCGAGAATTACAACGCAGTCGTCTTTGATTTATCGATGCTTGAGTTTATGGATTCAACGGGAATTGGCGTGCTGTTGGGAAGGTACAAAACCTTGGCGTCACAAAATCGTCCCGTGTACATCACAAGTCCGAATACAAATGTAGATAAGGTGCTGAAAATGAGCGGCATTTACAGCATTATGACAAGAATCGATAGGTAGACCGTCAAGCGGTTTTTTCATAAAGCGTTTTGCGATGCTTTAACGGAGGTTTCAATATGAATAACATTAACAACTCGATGACTATGCGCATTAAAGCACTTTCAGTTAATGAGAGCTTCGCAAGATCCGCGGTAGCAGCTTTTTGTGTACAGCTGAATCCATCGATTGAAGAAATAGGCGACATCAAGATTGCGGTTTCGGAAGCGGTAACTAATTGCATAGTACACGCATACGGCTATGGTGAAGGCGAGATGAGTATAACGGTCGAGCTTTACGATAACACTGTGGCTATAACAATACAGGATTTCGGCAAGGGAATCGAGGACGTAGACAAAGCTATGCAGCCCTTTTATACCTCCTCACCGGAGGATGAAAGGTCGGGAATGGGCTTTACGGTTATGAATGCGTTTATGGATAAGCTCGAGGTAATTTCCGAATCGGGACAGGGTACAAGTGTTTATATGGAAAAAATAGTCGGAAAAGAGGCGGAAGTTAAATGTTAACTCACGAACAAACAATGCAGTTAATCGCTCAAGCCAAGGAAGGCGATAATGCGGCTAAGGAGAAGCTAATAATCGAAAATACTCCTTTACTAAAATCCATAATAAGGCGTTACGTCAATTACGGAGTGGAATATGACGATTTACTTCAAATTAGTGCAGTCGGGCTGCTTAAAGCCATCAATAATTTTTCCACCGAGTATAATGTGAGATTTTCCACATACGCCGTACCAATGGTTTTGGGTGAGGTTAAGCGTTATATGCGCGACGACGGCTACATCAAGATAAGCCGCTCGATAAAAAGCTTATCGGGCAGAATTCAGAAGTATATCGACAATTGTGAAAAAGACAACGGTGAAGTGCCTTCGATAAAACAAATATCGGAGTTTTTTTTGGTTGAAGAAAGTGAGGTTATATTTGCATTGGATTCACAACGTCCGCCTGTATCCCTATACGATAAATCGGATAGTACGGACAATAAAGGCGTAAGCTTCATTGACAAATTAGCGGACGATTACAAGGAAGACAATATCCTAGACAAAATGATGTTACAAACAATTATAAACAACCTAAGCGATAAGGAAAAACAGATTATTCTCTTGCGCTATTTTAAAGATTATACGCAAACTCAAATCGCTAAAGTTTTGGGAATTTCTCAAGTACAAGTATCCCGTATCGAAAATAAAATACTGGCAGGTATTCGCAGCCAATTGGCTGAAAAATGATTTTTCTCTCCTCTTTGGTTTAACCTCGATTGATTCCTTCCTTTTCTACGACGTTTTGAAACCTAATCTTTGAGATATATTTCGGCTTTTGCGTTTTTCAAGTATTTTTTTGCGCACTTCAAACAAAATAAATAAGACAATACATGCACATGCGACTCGGGGCGAATATTTAAGGAGGAAGCTTCTTCCGACTTAATGCGAAAGTTGCATTTTTTCGCTCTGCTTTGAGGAAAGCTTGAATATCGAAGTTAAGAGGAAGGAGTAAAGACCAAACATGAGACAAAAAAAGACTATTGACAATTTGCAAGCTAACCATGATAAAGACCATTATAAGAGAACGAGCAATACAACAAGTTATCGTTATTTGGTCGAAGATATGTTTAAGCATTGGTGATACAAAGATAAACAAGCTTAGCAAAACAAGCACTTAAGCTTGCGGCTTAGGCTTGATTCAAGCATTCATAGAAAGATAATAAATAATTAGGCAAAAAAATATTCGCTTGCGGCTCAGGCTCGATTTAAGCATTTTGAGAAAAATAAAAACGAAAAGGCAAAGTAAAATATACGCTTGAGGCTTCGGCATAGTATAAGCATTGGTGAAGATATGAAAGAGAGAGAGGATAGTGTAAAAGAGAAAGGGCGTGATTTCAACGACGTCAACATGCAAAACTATAAGAGCTATGTGTTTGCGGTGATGCCTAAGTCAAAACACTTCAAAAACATAATATTGGCGTTTGTCGTCGGAGGCTTGATCTGCGTAATCGGTCAGCTGATAATCGAATTCTTTGTATTTCTCGGAGTCAGCCGAGTTGATGCGACGGGGCATGCCTCATCGTGTTTGATTGTAATAGCAGCGATTTTAACGGGCTTGGGTGTGTATGATAAGATCGGCAGATTTGCAGGAGCAGGTTCTACCATTCCGATAACGGGATTTTCAAACGCGGTTGTTGCGCCCGCAATCGAGTATAGATGCGAGGGCTTGATTTACGGAGTTGGAACTCGAATGTTTTTCGTGGCAGGTCCCGTTATCGTAAACGGCGTGAGCATTGCAATCGTAGTGGCTTTGGTGAGGTGGCTCTTTTTCCTTTACTGTTGACGTGCAATAACACTAATCCGCATAAATGCATTAAAGAGTTATATATAAGACAGGGGAACTATGAAAAAAGCAAAAAATCTGAATTTCGAGCAATCGTATATCGTTGAAGGCTTCTCGATTGCGGGACCCAAAGAGGACAAAGGTAACCTAACAGGACTTTTCGACGAGGTTTTGGATGACGATAAATGCAACGAATGTACTTTTGAAAAAGCCGAAGTCGCTATGTTCAAAAAGGCGTTGTACGGAGTAACAAACAAAGCTAAGCTGAATGTTGACGATGTCGATGTCGTAATAGGCGGAGATCTTCTAAATCAAATAGTGAGCGCATCGTTTGCCGTTCGCAACCTTTCGCCCTCATTTATTGGAATTTACAATGCGTGCGCGACGTTTGCGGAAAGTCTACTATTGGGTGCTTCGTTGGTAAACTCCCGTTGTTACGAGAAAGTGATGTGTATAAGCGGAAGCCATTTTTCCACAGCTGAAAGGCAGTATAGATATCCTTTGGAGTTGGGCGTACTAAGGTCGCCTGTCTCACAATGGACAGCCACGGGAGTGGGAAGCACATTGCTATCCTCGCAAGGAACGCCGTTTAACTCAAGGGTTACGGGTGGACGCTTCGGCAGGGTGGTTGATTACGGGACTTACGATGTAAACAATATGGGAGCAGCGATGGCTCCTTCGGCGGTAGATACCTTGTTGAACTTTTTCGAGATGAATGGTAAGTCACCAAAGGACTACGATGCGATATATACGGGAGATTTGGGATTGTTGGGGAGTGGAATATTCGTCGATATGCTCTTAAAAAAAGGCATCGACATGGAAGAAACTAGATACAACGACTGCGGTGGTATGCTTTTTTCTCAAAAGCAGATGACTTTGCAGGGCGGAAGCGGCGCGGCGTGCAGCGCATTGGTTTTTAACAGTTTAATTTTAAACGAATTGAAGGGAAATTATAGAAAGGTTTTGTTGCTAGGAACAGGCGCATTAATGAGTCCGGTTACCGGCTTTCAAGGAGAGTCCATACCCTGCATAACGCATTGTGTGGAGCTTTCCGCCGGAGAGCCGCTATAAAAAGGTGATAATACTAATCCACTCGCCAAAATGTAAAAATTAGGCGATACTATGTATCAGATATGATTTTGATTGAATCAAAAAGTGCGAAGAATACAGAAAAAGGAGCGATGTCGTATACATTAATTGTCAATCATTACGACATTGAAAGAAAGATATGGTAATAAGCTTATTGAAAGCCTTCCTTGTGGGCGGAGGCATATGTGTAATAGGTCAAGTGTTGATTAATCTAACGCACCTAACAAACGGAAAGATCCTAGTAATTTTCTTGCTTCTGGGGTGCGTGTTGGAGGGCTTCGGACTTTATACTCCGTTGATAGAATTCGCGGGTGCCGGTGCTAGTGTACCTATTTCGGGCTTTGGCTGCGTATTGGTTAATGGCGCTTTCGATGCCGCAAAGAACGAAGGAGTCGTCGGATTGTTGTCGGGTGGACTGGCTGCGGCTGCAGGCGGTGTATCCGTGGTAATTCTTTTCGGGTATATCATCGCGTTGATTTTCAAGCCCCGAACCAAAACCAAGTAGTGTGATACTTGAAATGCAATTTCTTGAAAATCATCCTAAATTAAATTAAAATACCTATCCGATATTGTATGAACACTTAAGGCATAGCTACAGTTTCTTAGGTCAAATCGCATTACAAGTGTAAGGAACCCGACCAAGAATCCGATGAGGAAGAACTTACGGCATAGCTACAGTTTCTTAGGTCAAATCGCATTACAAGTGTAAGGAACCCGACCAAGAATCCGATGAGGTTGATGAGGTTTGTATCCTTGAGGTAGATAGACAGAAATAAAGTCAGAGTTAGAACGTATCGGCATCGATTTGTACATTTTGAAGCAAATGCCGCATATAATACTACGTGAAACACGTAGCGGGTAAGGGTAGATCGGTCAAAAGACGCAGGAAACGATTGCTTATAGCATTCGTAGCCGTTGTTGCGTGTATTTTAGGTGTGATGTCCTATTTCCGCTCGGTAGCTCCCACAGTAGTAGCCTTGGCGCAGGCGAAAGTCCGCTCCTTGGTAACCTCGTCCATAAACAACGCTGTTTTTTGTGTAATGGAAAACGGAATAAGCTACGATGAGCTAATTGTCGTTAGTAAAGCAGACGACGGGACGATAAGTTTTATAAGTGCGAATTCGTTGCTTATAAATAAGCTTGCAAACGAAACAGCTAAAACAAGTGAGCTTTACATATCGGCTATCGGTGAGCAAAATATTACTATTCCCTTGGGAACCCTAACGGGAACCCCGTTATTTGCGGGTTTGGGACCGAGGATACGCATAAGAGTGGAGCCTGTGGGCTCGGTCATATGCAACTTTATTTCTGAATTCGAGCAAGCGGGAATCAACCAAACCAGACATAAAATCTATCTAGACATCGTGACCAACGTAGACATCATTATTCCGACGACGGATACAACGATTTCGACGACAACGCAAGTCTTAATCACCGAATGTGTGCTAATCGGAAAGGTCCCAGAAACGTATCTAAATGCCGACTCCAATCCGATTGACCTAATGGATTTGATTCCATGATTTTATCATCTGAACTGCTATGCCGACTGTTAATCGTGTAGGCTTTGCGGTATGGTTTTACGCTTTTTTTAGTTATACTAACCCTATATTATTACCCCGACCGGACTCAAAGCCTTTATCTTGTATACCATTTAGTAGAAAAAAAGTAATTAATTGCGTTGAGCGCGGAACAAAACAACCCCGCCAATAATAAAATACGCTTTACTAATTTTGGCTTTTGGGTTAAAATACCTTTGTTACAAAAAGGAGCCTTTGATGATTTAGGAAGAATCTCGGCGTAATTTCCGTTTAATTTTCTAGGATAACGGATTACAGACGGATAAATAGTTCGTTTATTAGTATTATATCGGACATTCCTTAGTTGGGAGGAAGACGAATGAAAATAGCGGTTGCAACAGGAAACAAAAATAAGCTTAGGGAGATAAGGGAGATAATTGGAGAGTGCGGCAATGAGATTATTTCGGTTGAAAGCCTGTTGGGCGAAAGAATCGAGGTAGAAGAAACGGGTGACACTTTTGCCGAAAACGCCATGCAAAAGGCGCAAGCCGCGCAAAACGCCTTGTATAAACGTAATATTTACGATTATGCAGTGTTTGCCGATGACAGCGGCTTGTGCGTGGACGCGCTAAACGGAATGCCCGGCGTTATCTCCGCAAGATATTTTTCTGACGGTAAAGCCAACTGCACCGATGAACAAAACAGGGCGAAGTTACTAAAAAGGATGGAGGGGATCAGCCAAAGAGAAGCGTATTTTGTGAGCTGTTTTGTTGCGCTGATGGGGGACTTTTGCGTTACAGCAGAGGGTATAACCAAAGGCAGGATCCTTACCGAGGAATGTGGAAGCAGTGGTTTTGCCTATGATTGTCTGTTTTATTCCTTCGATTTGAGCAAGTGCTTCGGAGAGGCAACTGCCGAGGAAAAAAATACCGTAAGCCACCGCGCAAGGGCATTAAAAAAGCTCAAGGAAAAGCTATCGAATCAGAATTGTTCTACGAATCAATAAACCCTTTTTGCTTTAGATTGCATTACGAACGAATAAATCCATTCAAATATGTATTGCTTTTAAGTATTTAACTCCTTTAAAATATTGGGTTTTTAGCGGCTTAAATTGTTCAATGATAGTAAAGAACCTTTGAATTCGGAGTGCTTATCAGTTTTCCGAAAAAGAAAAGCAGTGCGGTTTGAAGATGAAATTCTCACAAATTTTTTTTCTATTGTTTAAATGCTTGAAAATCTTGTGCTTATATGCTATAATAAAATGTAACGCATATATTTCGATTGTTGGATATTAACGGCATTATCGATTATTTATGCGGTACGAGGATTTTTGCATCGCTTTGCGACTTTCTACTAATTAATTATTGTGACTGCCAAACGGCAGTGATGAGGTATAAAAATGGTTCATAACGAATGCGGCTGTTGCCGCGCCGATAAAGAGCCGTCGAGCTATACAAACGACGGAATAGATGGAAATACAACTTGCGATCAAGAAGGCGATGCATTGATTCAAAAATGCATATGTAAGACTACTTGCAATTGTTGCGGCAAGCAAGACAAGTCAAGCAACGCAGAGATTTTTATCGAAAGTGAGTGTGAGAGCGGTGCAACGCAAAAAGCAAGCGAGCTTTTATGCGGTTGCGATAGTAGTTGCCGTGATAACGGAAGCGTTGAACGTAATAGATGTCAGACAGCGAAGGTTTACAAAGAAAGTGTCGAGCTTATTCAAAAGCACGATAACCTAAACGCTTTCGTATCGATTTTTAAGGAGAATGAAGCGTGTGCGGATAGCTGTGGTGTTGCGGCTTCAAACAACGTAAATAATCAGCCTTTATACAATATGCCGATTTCGATTAAGGACAATTTCTGTGTAAAAGGGTTGCCTACGACCTGCGCGTCCGAGCTGTTGAAGGGGTGTTGCTTCGATATCGAGGCAACCGTTGTGGAAAGGTTGCGCAAATGCGGTGCCGTTATTATCGGAAAAACTAATATGGACGAGTTCGCAATGGGCTGTAAGAATGAGTATACGCCCTTCGGAAGGGTTGGAAATCCAATTGATGCCGACTACATATGCGGAGGAAGCAGCGGCGGAAGCGCGTGTTCGGTTGCGTTCGGTGCGTGTGCCGCATCTTTGGGCTCGGATACGGGCGGTTCGGTAAGACAGCCTGCCGCGCTTTGCGGCTTGGTCGGAATGAAGGGTACTTTGGGCAGGATTTCCGGATTCGGGCTATTCCCGCTTGCTCCGTCCTTGGACTGTGTGGGTGTAATTACTAAAAATGTCGAGGTTAATTTGTGCGTATTTAATGCAATATGCGGGTGCGACGAAAAGGATGTCAAGACGGCGTATGCGGCAAATTTACCCGTTAATCCCCGTGTCGCGCTAAAAATAGATAGCTCGGTTAAGGTCGGAATTTTGGAGGAGTCGTTTATTCCCTATGTATGTGACAATGAAAGGAATGCGATTAAGCGTTGCGAAAAAGCACTGATTGATAGGGGATACGAGGTATGTCGAGTTTCAATCGACGGATTCGCCGATATATCGCCCAATTACAGGGCTATTTGCTGTTACGAGGCGTATGGAAGCTTTATCAATTACGGCGGAATGTACAGTCATTCGGAGCAGATGAAGAATGCCGATGCCGAGGATATTGTCGCTCACAAAGATGAGCATTTCGGAAGCGAAGTAAGAAGAAGGTTGGATTATGGCAAAAGCTTGCAAAAAGGTGAAGATAAGCATTCGACATATCTAAGAGCTGTGGATTTTCGCAAATATATGCGAAAACAGTTTAGCGATATATTCGAAAGGTGTGATGTCGTGGTTTATCCGACAGTTATGCGCAACGCAATACGGTTCGACGATCCGACGCGTTACGACGATACGTTCGAGGTAGTTGCCAATTTAATTGGCTGTCCATCGCTGTCCTTGCCGTTTGGGAAAGACAATAAGGGCTTTCCTCTTTCCTTGCAGTTGACCGCGAATACCCTAAGGGAAGATCTGATGTATAAATTGGCTTTCAATTTGGAGAAAATTGCAAAGCAATAATTGCCTTCTAATAATCAATATGAAAGGACTTAATGGTGTATATATGAAAAGCATGACAGGGTTCGGAAAGTTCAAGCTTGAACGGAACGGAAGGGAGATAGGCATCGAAATCAAAAGTGTCAACCACAAGGCTTTGGATTTGAATATCAAAACACCAAAGCAATTATTCGAGTTCGAGGACATAATTCGGCAGGGTATTTGCAACGGCATAAGCAGGGGGCATGTAGATGTGTTTGTCTCATATGTAGAGTATACATGTACGGACAAAATGGCAGAGGTTGACGTCCCGATTGCCGAATCATATATGAAAATTGCGGACGATTTGTCCGAACGTTTCGGAATCGATAGGGGCATCGATGCAGTAACGCTGATGAAGATGCCCGAGGTCATAAAGTATATAAGCGTGGATGTGGACGAATCGGTAGCGGGGCTTATCGGAGAGTGTATAAATGCGGCGGTGTGCGAAATTGTCAAAATGCGCACCAAGGAAGGAGAAAAGCTCTATGCCGATATTAGAACCAGAATGGCTACAGTGAGCGATATTGTGGAACAAATACGGTTACTTGCGCCCGACATTGTCGAAGATTATAGGGCAAAGCTTAGAGCGCGGATTACCGAATTGCTGGGAGACGTAATGCTTGATGAAAGCAAGCTTGCCAACGAAGTTGCATTCTTTGCTGACAAGAGTAACATTGACGAGGAAATAACGCGCTTGGACAGCCACATCGGACAGTTTAATGCTATTATAGAAAAGGATCAGCCCGTTGGAAAGGAACTTGACTACCTGATACAGGAGCTTAATCGAGAGTGCAACACGATATGTTCTAAGGCTAACTGTCTTGCTTTGACTCAATTGGGATTAAGGCTTAAAAACGAGATTGAAAAAATAAGAGAACAGACAATGAACGTTGAATAGCGGCATTATGTCAATCCGTTTCCGACAAATAGGGAGCTACTTGGCAAGGGTTTGCATTAACGTTGGATATAAATCAGTAATTGTGACGAAAATCGGAGGTAGAATATGATAACCAAACCGTCAATAGACAGCTTAACAAAAATCGCAGGTAACAAGTATTTGCTTTGTTGTGCGATCGCAAAGAGGGCAAAGGACCTCAATATGAAAATTGCAAACGATGAGATTGAGATAAAAGGAAAGACAATATCTTACGCCGCGCAGGAGTTGGCGGATCACAAGATAAAGATTATCGAGGAAGAATAATTCGATGAAAAAGAACGTAGTTATCGGTGTCGGCGGCGGTATTGCCGCTTACAAGGTGTGCGCTTTGGTAAGCTCGTTGCGCAAAAAAGAAATAAACGTCGATGTGATTATGACTGAACACGCGACCGAGTTTGTGCGCCCTTTAACTTTCGAAACGCTGTCCGCGAACCCAGTAATTACAAGTATGTTCAAAAGAGAGCGTTCCTTTGAACCCGAGCATATTTCCTTGGCGAAAAAAGCCGATGTATTTGTGATTGCTCCGGCTACCGCAAATATCATTGGAAAGCTTGCAAACGGGATTGCCGACGATATGCTGTCCACTACGGCTATGGCGGTTAAATGCCCGATAATAATTGCTCCTGCTATGAACTGCAATATGCTTGAATGTGCGGCGGTAAGGCATAATTTAGGTGTGCTTGCCGATCGTGGCGTGGTTGCCGTATACGGAAACGAGGGCTTTTTGGCTTGCGGTGACATCGGCAAAGGCAGAATGGCAGAACCCGATGTGCTTGAAAAAGCTATCTTTGAAGCATTAAACCCAAAACGCGATCTGGAAGGCAAACGTGCCCTCGTCGCGCTGGGCGGAACAAGCGAGAATATCGACGGTGTACGCTTTATTACCAATCGAAGCAGT